>NZ_DBHKYV010000029.1:0-103024 GCF_057315035.1 Cupriavidus sp.
GTTCCGGGTAATCCCCACCCCTCCACGTAAGTTTTGCGCAAGCCTGCGCTGCCAGACTCGTCTGCACGCAACCAGCGCTACATAATATTGGAGACATCACATGATCAAGATCCTGATCGCATTCGTCGTGATCGCGGGCGCCTGCCTGTACCTGCTGACCAAGGGCGGCGGCGACGTATCGATGGCCGGTGAATCGCACAGCACGGAAAGCCACGCACCGGCGGCGCAGAAGTAGCCGGATACCGGATATTTCGCATCAAGGGTTCGCGAGAACTGCACCTGTCAACGCAACGAGTAGAATACCGTTTTACGAAAAAACGGACGTCTTCAATATATGGCAGGTTTTCGCCCCAAGTCTTCTTCCCGACTCTCGCCTGATGCCGAGCGGTTGGTGGCCGATGCGCTGGCCCTGGATGCCTCGGGCAGCCGCATTGAGGACGGCTACTGGGAGCGGCGGCTGTCGCAGCGGCTCCATCGCCTGCTGAAAAACGGCAGCCAGACCGCCCTCGACGCTGCGCTCGAACACCTGTTCAAGCACAATGCCGACGCCTCCGACGTGCTGGCCGAGCAGGCCGAAACCCTGGCAGAATCGGCCGCGATCGAGATCGACGGCGTCAACCATGACGTGCTGCTGATTGCCGCCCCGATCCTGGCCCACACCCGCTACGCGATCCCGTCGGGCGCGCTGAAACCCGAACTGGCCCAGACGCTGGCCGTGCACATGCAGGCGCATGTGCTGGCTACCGGCACCAAGGTTGCGCTGTCGCCATACCTCTACAGCATCGACCAGCTGCCGCGCAGCCACAGCGACACCTTTGCGCTGACGCACAAGCTGGCAGCGGCCGCGATGGCGGGTACGGTGCCCAAGGTCGACCTGCGCGACCTGCCCGAGACCGCTCCGATCCTGGCCGATCCGCGCTACCTGCTGGCCGTGGTGGTGGCGCCGCATGAAGGCGCCCTGTTCCGCTGGCAGGAAGATGCCAAGGAACACCACGCCGAACGCTCGGTGTGCCTGGAACAATGGCGCAACCAGGTGCAGCCGACCATCGCCGTACTGCTGCCGGGCTGCGAGTTCGAACTGCTGCTGCCCGACGCATTCTTCCTGTCATGCCGCGAATCGGACAAGAGCATCCGTCCGCTGACCGTGCGCGCAGCCGTGAACTACCTGTGCGGCACGCTCGACATCCCCGCCGGCCAACTGGCTGCCGTGGTAGCGGGCTTTGGCGAGGAAGTGGTGGAGGAATACCGCGTCGGCTTTACGATGCGCGGCGAGAAAGAAGTGATCTACGGCATCGTCTGGCCAGTCTATGGCCGCGAATCGGGCGAGATCGACGCCGAGGAGAAAGGCAACCCGGTCGAGCAGATCTGCGAGGAACTGCGCAATGCCGGCGTCGAGGACATCTTCCGCCATGCCGCACTGTTCGATCCCGAGTACTGCGAGGATTGCGGCACGCCGCTCTACGCGGACCGTTCCGGCGAAATCGTCCACGCCGAACTGCCCGAAGATGCCCCAACGCAGCAGCCGTTGTTCCACTAAAAATCCTGGCAGGCTCCCCTCTCCCGCACGCGGGAGAGGGGTTGGGGGTGAGGGAATCGCGGTTCAAATTGCGATCAGTCCCAGCTTGAACCGCTAGCCCTCTCCCCCGGCCCCTCTCCCGCCATGCGGGAGAGGGGAGCAAGACACACACCGCCACAATCCATGCCCTGAGGCGCCATACTTGCGCTCGAACGGCGTCAGTGCCGTTTCAGGTTGCCACGCTTCCACGCGGGCCGACCGCCCCACCATCGACAATGCCGCGGCAAACTCGTCGATATAGATCTTCCAGTTACTGCGGCACTCAAGATAGTCACCACATGCAGCCAGCGCGGGAAATACCGCATGGCCTTGCCAACGCCGCCCCAGATGGCCAATCTTGGGCCATGGATTCGGGTACAGCACGTAGTGGCGCGCCACAGGCACCTTGTCTTGCTGCAACAGCCGCCACACATCTACCAGATCGGCGCGCGCCCAATGAAAATTGCCGGGCATCTCGCCTTCCCACCAGTCCTTGCCAGCGGTTAATCGTTTTTCAGACTGATCCACGCCGATCACGAAATGATCGGGGTATGCCATGGCCAGCCGCAGCGTGCTCTCACCCACGCCGCACCCTGCGTCGATGATCAATGGCCGTCCGCCGGCACGTTGCCATGCATCGATGGCGTCGTCGAACGAGCGTTGGCTTGGCGTACCGATAGGCTTGCGAAACGGCTCCGCCAGATGGCGCTGCACGCGCTCGGCCAGATGTTCGTGAATATCGGTCTGCGCCGACGAAATGGTGCGGGAATTGGCAAACATGGTCGCGATTGTACCGAAGCAGCAACGGTGTTCATTTGTAGGCACAATAGCGCCCATGATCATGAACCGGACCGTACGAGGAGCCTACCGATGATTCGCCGCACACTGCTGCAAGCTTCCCTGTCGATCGCCCTGGGCACCAGCGCCCTTGTGCTGCTGCCCGTCCATGCCGCACACGCCGAAGACCTGCGTATCGGCCTGGCCGCCGATGTCACGTCGATGGACCCGCACTGGAACAACGCCGGTCCGAACAACGCCATCGCGCTTCATGTCTTTGAATCGCTGGTGTTCATGGACAAGAACGCCCGCTACATCCCCGGCCTGGCACTGTCGTGGAAGCCGGTCAACGCGATTACCTGGGAAATCAAGCTGCGCCCGAACGTGAAATGGCATGACGGCTCGCCGTTCACGAGCGAGGACGTCAAGGCATCGCTGGAGCGCCCCGAGAAGCTGACCAACGCACCCGGTTCCTTCACGAGCTATACCAAGCCGATCGCGCGCATCGACACGCCCGACCCACTGACCGTGCGCCTGACCATGAGCGTGCCGAACTACGCCAACCTGGCCAACGACCTGAACAGCGTGCCGATCATGCCAAAGAAGATCGCCGCCGACCTGAGCCAGGCCGACTTCGATTCAGGCAAGGCCATGATCGGCACCGGCCCGTACAAATTCGTGCGGTTCGCGCGGGGCCAGGAAATCGTGATGGCGAAGAACCCCGACTACTGGGGCCCGAAGCCCGAGTTCGATCGCGCGATCTTCCGCATCCTGACCGACAACGGCGCGCGCACGGCCGCGCTGCTGGCCGGCGATGTCGACGTGATCGAGAGCATTCCGGCCGCCGATGTGGCCAAGCTCAAGCAGAACCCCAAGTTCAAGATCGAGCAGACCGTGTCATGGCGCACGATCTTCTGGCAGATGGACCAGTCGCGCGACACGCCGCCGTTTGTCACCGACAAGGCCGGCAAGCCATTGGGCAAGAACCCGTTCAAGGATGCCCGCGTACGCGCCGCGATCAGCAAGGCACTCAATCGCGACGCCATTGTCAGCCGCATCATGGAAGGGCTGGCCGTGCCGGCATCGTCGATCGTCTCGCCGCAGATCTTTGGCCATCCGGGCACCAAGCCCGAGGCCTACGATGTGGAAGGTGCCAAGAAGCTGCTGGCTGCGGCCGGCTACCCCGACGGCTTCGCGCTCACGCTGCATGCCACCAACAACCGCTACCTGAACGATGCGCAGGTGGCCCAGGCCACGGCCGGCATGCTGACGCGCATCGGCATCCAGACCAAGGTGGAAACACTACCGGTGGCCGCGTACTTCACGCGCGCGCGGCAAGGCGATTTTTCGTTCGAGATGCTCGGCTGGGGCTCGGCTGCCGCCGACGTGGCGCTTCGCTCGATCACGGGCACACCCAATCCGAAGACCGGCTATGGCACCTGGAACTGGGGCAAATACGGCAATCCGAAACTGGACCAGTTGATCGAGAAATCACTGACCACGGTCTCGAGCGAGAAAGCGCGAGAAGAGAACGCCCGCGCAGCCGCGAAATTCGCCCTCGATGACCACGCGATCATTCCTTCGCATAGCCAGCTGGCAATGTGGGCCATGCGCAAGGGCCTGAAGTACGAGGCACGCACCGACGAGTGGTCGCTGGCGCAGTTCTTCCACAAGGAGTAGTGAGGCTCAAGTTGCCGATGTCGCGTCTTGATGCGCTGGCCCTCTCCCCCGCCCCTCTCCCGCGTGCGGGAGAGGGGAGAAAACCAACCCAAGCAATCAAATCGCCAGCCGCTCTTCCTGACGTGCATTCGCCGCGCGCAGTTTCTTCACCCAATCGCGCGCCGGCAGTTTCGTGGCCGATTCCACCACCTCGGCCCGCGCCTCCAGCGTTTCCCACGACACATCGATTGCCGGGCCGTTGAACGCCAGTGCGATCACGTTGCCGTCGTGCACTTCCGGAAACACCAGCACACGGTTGTCGAACGCGTCGCAGATGCGCTCGATATTCTTCGGAAAGCTGTCGTGATCGCCAAACAGATTGATCGTCATCACGCCCGGCGCTTTCAGTACACGGCGGCATGCGCGATAGAAGGCCGTGGTATCCAGCACCGGACCACGCGCGGTGGCGTCGTACAGGTCCACCTGCAATGCATCGATCGACGCGGTGTTGGCACCATCCATCACGAAGTCCCACGCATCCTGCTCGTGCACGGTCAGTCGCGCATCGTCCTCGCGCAAGCCAAACATGCTGCGGCCCGCCACGATCACCGCCGGATTCAGTTCCACGGCCGTGACCTTCGCCTTTGCAAAATGCCGATACGAGAACTTGGTCAAGGCCGCGGCGCCCAGGCCAAGTTGCGTCACGTGGAAATCATCCGCCGAAGGCGACAGGAACAGCAGCCACGCCATCATCTGCTGCGCATATTCGAGTTCGATGGCGTCGGGCTTGCGCAGGCGCATCGCGCCCTGCACCCATTCGGTACCGAAATGCAGATAGCGCACGCCATCCATTTCGGAGAACGTCACCGGTGCAAAACGCGGCGTCATGCGCTTTTCATCGGCATGGTCCGCATCATTCGAAAAATTCTTGCGCGAGGATTTGCGATCGCCACGTGCCGGACGGCGCGAGGCCACTGCCTCGATCGATTTGCGTTTCAGAAGCGTCATAGAAAATAAAAGTGCGCCCAGGGCGCGGATCATTGACCCAGCGCCGCTTGTGCGCGCTGCAGCCATTCACGATTGTGTTCGCGGGCATGACGCGGCCAATGGCGCGCGTCGTGAACGATTTCCGAGTACAGCGATTTTGCCCGTTCGCGGTCGGCCGCATCGGACTGCCGGGCCAGCCATTCTGCGAACAGGCAGCGCGCCGCGACATCGCTGGCATTGGTCAGCGCGCGCTCAAAGGCATCGCGCGTGCCGGGCGCGCCAAGCGCAGACAGGGTGCGAGCATATAACAGCGACGGTTCCGACTGGTCGCGGGCCTGCGGATGCGCGGCAAACAGCCGCTCCAGCGTAGCCTGCGCGTCGGCATGCCGCTCCGTGGCAAGCTGTGCGCGGGCCAACCCCTCGAGCAAGGCCGGATCCGATGCAAACGGACCATTGGCCGCGGCCTGATAGTGCTCCAATGCCTCGGCTGCGTTGCCCACGTCAAGCAACGCGGCACCCAGACGCATGCGATGGTCCACCGTGGGAGCACGGTCAAAGGCCTCGCGCGCTTCGCGCACGGCACGATGCGGATCCACGATCTGCTTGATGGCCCGCGTGGCCGCCCGGGCACCGCGCGACTGACGCAATCCAGGCAGGTAGATCGCAAAGAAATAGACGATGCTGCCCAGCCCCGGGAAGATGAACAACAGCAACAGCCAGTACATGTTCTGGTGCGTGCGCACCGCGTGTACGGCAAAGAAGATCGCCACGATGACGTGCAGGCCAATGCCGCCGATACCGCCGATACCGAGGGAGGACAACATAAGAGATCGATCCAGTGAGAATGCGGCCAAAAGCCGGCCAGCCGCGATTGTGACAGAAGCCGGTAAGACCACTGTTGCAGCGCTAAAGTTTTCCGCCCTTTCAGCCGAAGAACGATGTGGGCTCTCTCTTCGATCGGACTCCGACAATGACATCCATCAGCAGTGTTTCCCCACAGGTCAGCGTGGCCAGTGACGCGACGGTCAGCAGTACCCGCCGCTTCACGCAAGCCACGGACGACACAACGACGCAATCCACAGACGGCCAGACGGCCGCCTCCGGCACCACCGACGCGTCCTCCACGGCATCGGCCAGCGCCAGCGGTCGTACCGCCGGCCCTGGCGGTGCCGGCAAGGCAGGCGGGGCCGGTGGAGCCGGCGCCTCCGAAAGCAGCGACGACAGCGAATCGGCGGTCATCAAGACCCTGAAGCAGCAGATCGAGGCGCTGCAGAAGCAGTTGGCCGTGCAGATGGCGCAACTGCAAGCCGCGCAGAACGCCAAGACCGACGACCAGACCAAGGCCAGCACCGTCGGCGCACTGCAAGCGGGCGTGACCTCCACGCAGGCTGCCCTGGCCCAAGCCATGGCCAAGCTGTCCGAAGCGTATCAGGAAGCCAACGGCACCAGCACCGGCAACATCGTCAACACGACGGCCTGAGCACGTAATTTTTCTTCTGAGACGCCCTCTCCCGGCCGAATGAGCCGATTGGCTCATCCGGCCGGGCGTCAAACGCCGACGCCGGACTTCCCGAACGCGTTCCGGCCATCCCCAACGGACTTGTAACACGCCTTGATCTTCATTTAACCGATGAGTTAAATGATCACATGCCCGATGTTACCGACCCGCTCTCATCCGTTTTCGCCGCACTTGCCGACCCTACGCGCCGCGCGATCCTTGCGCGATTGTCTGAAGGAGAAGCGCCTGTCAGCGAACTGGCCAAGCCGTTCGACATTTCGGCACCCGCCATTTCCAGGCACCTGCGCGTGCTGGCCGATGCCGGGCTGATCGAACGCGAAGTCAATGCGCGCTGGCGCATCTGCCATTTGCGGCCCGGCGCCCTGCGCGATGCACACGGCTGGCTCGAGGCCTACCGGCGGCACTGGGACGACAACCTCGACAGGCTCGTGGCCTTCGTCGAGCAGACGCAATCCGATACCGATGGCATTGGAGACAAGGGGATCAAGCCATGAGTGAAGCCGCAACCTTTCATCTTGAAATGACCCGCCAGATCCGCGCGCCGCGCGAGCGGGTCTTCGATGCCTTCACGGATCAGGCCGCGCTGGCGGTCTGGCACTGCCCGCGTGGCATGCGGGTGCTCGAAGTCCGCGCCGATGCACGGGTTGGCGGCACGTACCGCATCGTGGTTGGTGCCCGCGATGGCGAACAGCATATTGTCGGTGGCGAGTACCAGAAGGTCGACCGTGCTGACTTCCTGGCCTACACGTGGCAATGGGAAGGCGGCGCCGAACTGCCGCCCGGCATGCGCACGCTGATCGAAGTCACGCTGACCGACAAGGATGGCGGCACGCACCTGCATATGCGCCACAGCGGCTTTCCCGATATCGCCACGCGCGATTCGCATGTCGGCGGCTGGCAATCGGTGTTCAACAATCTCAGCGACTATGTCGACCCCGAAGGCAGCGCCGGCACGCTTACGGTCTATGGCGATGCGCGTAGTACCTACGTACGCACAGTGCGCATGGCACTGGAGGAAAAGGGCATCCGCTACACGCTCAAGCCGCTGACACCGCGCGATGATGAGTTGCTGGCGCACAACCCGTTTGGCCGCATTCCGGCATTCTCGGACGGGCCCATCGAGTTCTACGAAACACGCGCCATCCTGAGCTACGTCAATGAAGTATTTGGTGGCCCGAACCTGCTGCCGCAAACCGGCCCGATCGCCCGCGCGCGCTGCGAGCAGTGGATCAGCCTGATCAACTGCCACGGCTACGATGCCATGGTGCGACGCTACGTGCTGCAGTATGTCTTTCCGAAGGGAGCGGACGGGCAACCCGACCGCAAAACCATCGATACCGCCCTGCCCGAGATCGCACGGCAACTCGATGCACTGGAGCAGGCATACGACGGCAGGGATTTCCTGGTGGGCAATAGCCTGTCGATGGCAGACCTGTTCTTCGCGCCAATCGTCGAGTACCTGGGGATGTTCCCGGAAAGCCAGGCGCTACTGGAAACGCGGCCCAACATCCGGCGCGGTCATGCCGTCATGCGTGCCAGGCCAAGCTACGCCGCGACGCAGCCGAAGTTTGATTGATGCCATGGAGGTGCCGGCTCTGCCGGCGCCGAAAACTCTCACTCGCTAAACATCTGATGGGCTGTCGCCACCGGAGGCAGCGAAGTGGCGCGTGAAGAGTCGCTCCGATTCGCGCAAGCCTTTGTCAGTGAACGAAACGGATTTTGCCTTGTTCGCGGGATTGTCGATCAGACCTTTCGCATGAAGTCTATCCAACACATCCCAATCGTGGCTCTTCCATGCCCTGTCGTGGTCATGCAGCGTCAGATATAGCAGGGCCAGCACCATATCGTCGATCGCGTCAGTATTGATATCCATCGCGTCATGTTGAGTAACCGTCGGTACCATTCACTATAAACGCGGCGCCGCCTTAGGCAACCATTCTCGCAATTGGTTGAGAGCCTGGAGACTTGGACAGCAACCACTTTCATTGAAGCGCGATTGCGATCTTTGCCAGGTCTCCTAGCCTGATCAGGCAGTCCGCGTGCTGCACTACGGCGCGACCGCCGCGCCGGCCGACCGACTTCCTTTCCCGGTCGGACAGCCGCAATCCCCTTTGCCTCTTCACGCCAACACCACAGGAGCCAACCGCTATGGGCCTACATCGCCTTAATGCCGAAGTGCTGTGCGATCACGCAACACCCGACCTCACGTCCGCCTTTCGCATGCATATGGATCTGACATTTCCCGTCGAGGATCTCAACAAGCTTCACGGCATGTTGAAGGATGATCGATGGGAGGAGTTCTCCGATTACTTTTGCAAACGGTATCCCCAGCATCGGCAACTGATCGAAGCCTGGTGTGCCGGTAGCGCGTGCCGCCGCGCGCAGGAACGTCATTGCAATGGTGCGCCAGTCGTGATGGCCGTTGCCGCGTGACTGACGTCACGTCACGCCGCAATGCAGACCTGATCCTGGCGTGCCTCTGCCTAAGCCTGCGCATCATGCTGGTGACGGTGTTGTTCGAGGTACTGACACCGCTGTTGCCGCTGATCAGCCACGATCTCGAGCTCAGTCAGCCGTCGCTCCAGGCCGTCTTCTCGGTTTCAATGATCTTGGGAGCCCTGTTCTCCCTGTGCGGGCACTGGGTCGTCGATCGCGTGGGCCGGCGGGAGATGGTGGCACTGAGCGCCATTTTGGTCTGCGCGCTGGGCTTGCTGACCACCGTCGTGACATCAGGACTCACTTACGCCGCCATCCTGCCAGCCATATTCGCGGTGAATGCCTGGGGTTCCGTCGCAAGCCGTGCACTACTGCGCGATCTCTCCGGTGAACGAAACTACAGCAAAGTTTTCGCGTACGGTCAGGCCGGACTCGAAGCTGCATGCATCATCGCCCCGCTCGTGGGAGGCGTGACGGCGATGGCGTGGGGTTGGCGGCCAACCTTCGCGGCTTTCTGCCTCGCGCTGCTCCTCATACCATTGATGGTTGCGTGGGCCGTACCGGCACCCGTAGCCGCGCACAATGCTCTCAAACCGAGTCGCCACAACGAACCGGTCGTCCGAGTTTTCCACATCTTGCTGCACAAGCGCTGCCTCGCTCCAGTATTGCTCCTGTGCGCCACACAATCGAGCTATAGCGCACTACTTGTGGCAACCCCCTTCCTGCTGGTGGACCGATTCGACATGTCTGTCGTCGCCGTTGGCGCCATGCTGTCCGGCTTCGCCTCCATTGGAGTCCTTGGGTATCTTGGCGCGGGTTCCCTCGTGGCGCGTATTGGAGAACATCGCTGCGTACAGGCCGGCGTATTTCTCCAGGGTGTGTCCGCATGTACGTTGACGCTGCTGACATGGCTGGCGCCACCGTCGTTCGCCATGTTCACGACGGCATTGATTGCGGCCCAACTTGGCTACTGTCTGGTCGTGCCTGCTGCCAACGCCTGGGCGATGAATGTGCCGGAGGAAAGCAGGGTCGCCATCGCAGGCACGATCATCGGACTGCAGGCACTGGCAGGGGGAGGCGCCGCATTGATCGCCAGCTTGACGTATGACGGCTCGGCGACCTCGTTGGCAGTCGTATGCGTGCTAGCCGCAGCAGGCGCGACTGTGCTGAACATGAAGTCTCGAGAGGCGGCGGCAGTCAGGTAGCGCGGGCTACCTTCAGCCAAGCGCCACCAGTCAGCCAGCCTTGGCAAGCCATTCCCGCAAGGCCTGCCACGCAACCAGCTTGTCCGCATAGGCCAGCGTGTACGCCGGGCTGCTCGACGGCAGCCGCAGGATTGCATGCTGGTCGCCATGATCGCCAAGTACCTTCGTACCGATCTTTGCCGCAGTGCCGCCATTGAATGCAATCGCCGCGAGATTGGGCAAGGTGCCGATCAGCGCAACCAGGTCATTGCCCTGATGATCGCGGATATTGCTGTCGAGGCTGCCATCGCGGCGCGCTTCGGCTACCACGTCCCATAGGCCTATGCGATGTTTGCGAAGTGTTGCCAGGCGCGCGTCGTAATCAAGCGGCACCAGGTTCTCGCCAAGCACATCGCTTATCAAATGCCAGAACCGATTCTGCTTGTGCGCGTAATACTGCGATTGCGCCAATGACACTTCGCCCGGCAGGCTGCCGAGTAGGAGGACGCGGGTGTGGTTGTCGACGACCGGAGGGAAACAGCGTTTGGTGGTCATCGGGGAACATGTTTGGTGGGGTGGGTGATGGAGAGGCTGGCCCTCTCCCCCAGCCCCTCTCCCGCGTGCGGGAGAGGGGAGCAAACCGGCAGATGCTGATCAGGCCAGCAGTCGGTTCACTCGCTGCACATAGGCGGCCGGATCGTCGAGCATGCCACCTTCCGCCAGCAGGGCCTGGTCGAAAAGCACGCGCACGCGGTCGCCGAATGCGTCGCCTTCGGGGAGGTCGCGCAGCTTCTTCACCAGCGCATGCTCGGGGTTCAGTTCCAGGATCGGTTGCGCGTCCGGTGCCTTCTGGCCGGCCTGCTTCAGCAGGCGTTGCAGGTAGCCGCTCATGTCGCCATCGTCGGACACCAGGCACGATGCCGAGTCGGTCAGGCGCAGCGTCACGCGCACATCCTTGGCCTTGCCTTCGAGCACTGCCTTGGCACGTTCCACCACGTCCTTCCATTCGGTGGACGCCTTTTCCTGCTCGGCCTTCTCGGCTTCGTCGGCCAGCGCACCGAGGTCGAGGTCGCCGCGCGAAACGGATACCAGTTCCTTGCCGTCGAATTCGCGCAGGTACGACAACATCCATTCGTCCACGCGATCGGTCAGCAGCACCACCTCGATGCCCTTCTTGCGGAAGACTTCGAGATGCGGGCTCGACTTGGCCGGGGCCCACGCATCGGCCGTGACGTAGTAGATCTTGTCCTGCCCTTCCTTCATGCGGCCCACGTAGTCAGCCAGCGACACCGACTGCTCGGCCGTGTCGTTCTGCGTGGTGGCAAAGCGCAGCAGCTTGGCGATGCGTTCGCCGTTGGCATGGTCTTCGCCCATGCCTTCCTTGAGCACCTGACCGAACTGTTCCCAGAACGTCTTGTACTTGGCGCGCTCTGCTTCGTCTTCGCTATCGGCCAGCGTTTCCAGCATCGACAGCACCCGCTTGCTGCAGCCTTCGCGGATCGCCTTCACATCGCGACTTTCCTGCAGCAACTCGCGCGACACGTTCAGCGGCAGATCGGCCGAATCGACCACACCCTTGACCCAGCGCAGGTACGACGGAAGCAACTGATCCGCTTCGTCCATGATGAAGACGCGCTTGACGTACAGCTTCAGGCCACCCTTGTGGTTGCGGTCCCACAGGTCGAACGGCGCGCGTGCCGGGATATACAGCAGTTGCGTATATTCGCTACGGCCTTCCACGCGGTTGTGGGTCCAGGCCAGCGGCGCTTCGTGGTCGTGTGCGATGTGTTGGTAGAACGCCTGGTACTGGTCGTCCGTGATATCCGACTTGTTGCGCGTCCACAGGGCGCTGGCCTGATTCACGCTTTCCCACTCGCCAGTCTGCTTCTGCGTTTGCGCCTCGGCATCCCATTCTTCCTTGGGCATGCGGATCGGCAGCGAGATATGGTCCGAATATTTGCGGATGATGTTCTGCAGACGGTACGACGACAGGAAGTCGTCTTCGCCTTCGCGCAGGTGCAACGTAATCGTGCTGCCGCGCTCGGCGCGGTCGATGGCGTCGACCGTGAATTCGCCGTCGCCAGCGCTTTCCCAGCGCACGGCTTCGCTTGCGGGCAGGCCAGCGCGGCGCGTTTCCACGGTGACCTTGTCGGCGACGATAAATGCCGAGTAGAAACCCACGCCAAACTGGCCAATCAGCGCCGCATCCTTCTGCTGGTCGCCGGACAGTTGCTGGAAGAATTCCTTGGTACCCGAACGGGCAATGGTGCCCAGGTTGCGGATCGCCTCGTCACGGCTCATGCCGATACCGTTGTCGGTGATCTTCAGCGTGCGGGCAGCCGGATCTGCTTCGATCCTGATCGCCAGGTCGGCGTCGTTCTCGAGCAGGGCCGGATTGGCAATGGCCTCGAAACGCAGCTTGTCCGTAGCATCCGATGCATTCGATACCAGCTCGCGCAGGAAGATTTCCTTGTTGCTGTACAGCGAGTGAATCATCAGATGCAGCAGTTGCTTCACTTCCGCCTGGAAGCTCATCGTCTCGTGCGGTGCGGTCATGGTTCTCCTCTTGAATCGAAACTATGCGCAAAGGTGCCCTGCTCCGTCTGTCCGAAGCGGGATCGATGGCGCAGGAAATAGGGATGGATCGCGGACTTTTCAAGTCCCCGCGGCCGTAGGCAAACCCGAGAGGCGGTCCATCTGGCCAGCCAGGAAGCGCAGCATGCCCGGATCGCTGCTGCTGGCCACGTTGAAGCGGGTCCACGTCGAGGGCATCTGCGACGGCGAGAACAGGCTCCCGGGGGCAAACAGGTAGCCCTCCTCATGGCCAGCCGTAGCGATGACATTGGTATCCACGCCGGTATCGGCCCACAGGTACATGCCAGCCAACTGCCCCGGGAAGATGCGGATGCCGAGCCGTTCCAGCAGTTCGCGGGTGTCGTCGCGGGCGCGGTCCAGCCGCACCCGCATGCGCTCCGTGTGCTTGCGATAGTGGCCTTCGGTCAGCACCTTGTACACCACGCGCTCGTTGATTTCCGGCGTGGCCATGCCGGTCACCAGCTTGCTGTCTGTCAATGTGACGGCCAGGTCCGGGCTGGCGGCGATAAAGCCCACGCGCAGGTTGGCAGCCAGCGTCTTGGAGAAACTGCCAAGGTAGATCACCCGCTTGAGCTGATCCAGGCTGGCCAGGCGCGTCGCCGTGTGGCCGGGCGGGCAAAGATCGCAGTAGATATCGTCCTCGACGATCGTAAAACCATACTGTTCGGCCAGTTGCAGCAGCCGGAACGCCCGCGCCGCAGACAGCGACGTACCCGTAGGGTTGTGCAGCACCGAGTTGACCACCAGCAGCTTGGGACGGTGCGCCTGCGCAATGCGCTCCAGCGCTTCCAGGTCCGGGCCGTCGGCGGTATAGGGCACGCCCACCACATTGGCGCCCTGGGTGGCAAAGCGCGCGAACATCACGAACCACGCCGGGTCGCCCACCACCACGGTATCGCCCGGATGCAGGAACTGCCGCGCGATCAGGTCGAATGCCTGGGTAATGCCCGATGTCATCACGATCTGGTCCGGCGTCACGCCGATTTCCAGTTCTTCGAGGCGCGTCCGCAACTGCTGCCGCAATGGCAGAAACCCGAGCGGCGTGCCGCTGGACAGGAAGTGGCCGCCGGGCTGGCGCCCCAGGCTGCGCATCGCGCCGGACACCAGCTCGCCATCGAGCCATTCATTGGGCAGGAAACCCCAGCCAGGCGCCTTGTGGCTCTCGGCTGAATGAAACATGCTGCGCAGCAGCCACGTGACATCGACATTGCGGATCGAGGGCGATACCGACGGCGCCACGACCGATGGATGCGGCACACGGTCGCGCACATAAAAGCCCGACCCGCGGCGCGATTCCAGGTAACCGAGTGCCACCAGCCGCTCGTAGGCTTCCACCACCGTAAAGCGCGAGATGCCTTTCTCCGAGGCCAGCTGGCGGATCGACGGCATGCGCATGCCGGCACGGAAGACCCGGTCATCGATGCGAAGCCGCGCCCATTCGGTCAACTGCTCGACCAGCGTCATCTGGGCCGACGGTATCGGGTCCGGCAACTGCTCGTGCCCCGCTGAAGGCATTACCAGACGCAGCGGACGTGTGCCGCCCAAAGCACTATCGTTACCGCCTCGGCTATCCTTCTGCTTGCCTTCCATGTGGTGCTCCCGCAACTGTACTGAAGACGATCTGTGCAACTGTATCGGTACTGTACCGTCAAGCTTGACTACCATCAACCAACCATGAAACTTGCTGTCGACCATCTCGTGATTGCCGCGCCCGACCTCGACTCGGGCGTCCAATACGTAGCCAATGCCCTCGGTATTACCCCGCAGGACGGTGGTGCACATCCGCGCATGGGCACCCACAACCGTGTGCTGGGCCTGTTCGGCGGGATGTATCTGGAAGTGATCGCGATCGATCCCGCCGCTGCGGCGCCGGAACGCCCGCGCTGGTTCGGGCTCGACAGCAACCTGATGCGGCAGCGCCTGCGCGACGGTCCATTCCTGGCCCACTGGGCCGCACGCGTGGAGCGGCCCGCCGACCTGACGCGCTGGCAGACCCAGTATCCGGACCGGATCGCCCCAGCCATTCCGATGACGCGCGGCACACTTCACTGGCGGCTAACCGTACCGGACGACGGCAGCCTGCCGGCATGGCAAGGCGAAGCGGCCAGCGCCGGCGATGGCCTGTTTCCCACGCTGATCCAGTGGGATGTGGCCAACCATCCTGGCCTCAGCCTGCCCCGCCAGGATCTGGCGCTGCGTCGCCTGCAAGGCCAACACCCGCATGCGGAACTGCTACGGCAGGGCCTGGCGTGGATTGGTGCCGCACACCTGATCGAGATCACGCAAACCGACGGGCCGCCACAACTGACGGCCGAGATCGAAACGCCAACGGGCATCAAGACCCTGCGCTGAACGACATCCAAGACCCCAAGGAGCCCCCACGATGCCCGCCACCACCTACAAGCGCTTCGACGACGACGCTTATCTCGATCACTGCCACGCCACCGTGGTGGCAGTAAGCGAAGCGGGCATCGAACTCGACCAGACCGTCTGCTATGCGCGCAGTGGTGGCCAGGCCGGTGATACCGGTACGCTCACTACCGCGGACGGCCGCGCCGTGATGCTGGCCGATACGGTCTATGCCGAAGATCGCACGCGCATCCTGCATGTGCCGGCGCCCGATAGCCCAGACACTCCCGACACTCCCGCGCTACAGCCCGGCGACCGCGTGGAAGTGAAGATCGACTGGTCGCGTCGTCACCGCCTTATGCGGCTGCATACCTGCCTGCATCTGCTCGGCTCGCTGATCCCGGTGCCGGTGACAGGCTGCAGTATCTCGCCCGATTCCGCACGCATCGACTTCGACCTGCCCGAATCCACGCTCGACAAGGCCGAGCTGACCGAACAGCTCAACGCGCTGATCAACGCCCGGACCCCGGTCAATATCGATCGCATCTCGCCCGAGGAACTGGCCGCGCAGCCCGACCTGGTGCGCACGATCGGCGCGGCGCCGCCGGCCGGCACGTCGACGATCCGGATTATCGAGATCCCCGGTGTCGACCGGCAGCCTTGCGGTGGCACGCACGTGGCCAATACCGGCGAAATCGGCGCGATGGTGGTGACCAAGATCGAGAAAAAGAGCCGCACCAATCGTCGCGTGGTCGTCAACTTCGCATGATGGCCATGGAACCCTGGCTCACGGGCCTCTCGATGGCCCAGTTTCTGGCATTGATCACGCTGCTCGCGGTGGGCGCCTTCACGCCGGGCCCGAATACCACGATTGCCGCCGTCACCGGCGCCAACTTCGGCCTGCGTGCGACGCTGCCGCATTGCATCGGGGTGTCGTTCGGCTTTGCCAGCATCATCGCGCTATGCGCCTCGGGCGTGGGCGCGCTGATCCTGGCCAGCCCGGTGCTGGCGGTGGGCATCCGCGTGATCGGCGTGCTGTACCTGCTCTGGCTTGCGTGGCGCATCACGCGCAGCACCTCACTGGCGGAAAAGACCGTACTCAGGCCCATGAACGTATGGCAATCGATCGCCATGCAATACGCCAACATCAAGGCATGGATGCTGGCCCTGGCGGTGGCGGCGTCCTATATGGCCGGCGCACCCTCTCCCGCGCAACGCGTGGCGCTGGTCAGCATACTGTTCGCCACGTTCGGCTTCTTCAGCAACGGGGCCTACGGGATTCTCGGCGCCTCGCTGCGCCAATGGCTGATGCACGGCAACCGCGTGCGCTGGTTCAACGGCGCAATGGGGCTGGCACTGGCGCTGACGGCCGTGTGGATCGCCTTCGCCGGACAAGCCGGACACGTCGCACAATCGCATTGACGCCATGACCCGCACTGCACATCTTCCCCATCCCCAATCCGGCGGCATGCTGCTGGGCTTTGTCGGCGTGGCGATTTTCAGCCAGACGCTGCCGTTCACTCGCATGGCCGTGGCCGAGCTCGATGCCACGTTCGTGGCGCTGGCGCGCGCCGTGATCGCAGCAGCGTTGGCACTGATCCTGTTGTTCGCGCGCGGCGCAATGGCCGAGGCGAAGCGGCCCCACGGGCGCCAATGGCTACGGCTGGCCGTCACGGCGTTGGGCGTGGTGGTCGGCTTTCCGCTGTTTTCGTCGCTGGCCATGTGTGAGGTGCCGGCCGGTCACGGCGCGATCGTAATCGGGCTGCTGCCGTTGGCCACCGCCGTATTCGCGGCTTGGTTCGGCAACGAGCGGCCCTCGGCCGGCTTCTGGCTCTCGGCCATGGCTGGCAGCATGCTGGTGGTGGGCTTTGCATTGTGGCAAGGCGCGGGCGGGCTGCAACACGCCGACTGGTACCTGTTCCTGGCCGTGGTACTTGGCGCACTTGGCTATGCCGAAGGCGGCAAGCTGTCGCGCGAGCTGGGCGGGCTGGAAACCATCAGCTGGGCGCTGGTCGTATCGCTGCCGGTGCTGCTGCCCATCGTGGCGTGGCTGGGAGTCACCGATGCCGCCGGCATCGTCGCCGCATCGCCGCGCGCGTGGCTGGGCATGGCCTATGTGTCGGTGTTCTCGATGTTCATCGGTTTCCTGTTCTGGTACGCCGGTCTTGCAAAAGGAGGCGTAGCCCGCGTAGGCCAGATACAATTGCTGCAGCCGTTCCTCACGCTGGCGGGCGGCGCCCTGATCCTGGCCGAGCCACTCGATGCCGCCACCGTCGCCTTTGCGGCCGCGGTGATTGCCGTGGTGGCACTCGGCCGGCGCGCCGCCGTGCGCAACACCGCACCCGCCACGACACCAGCCAGTACGGCTGGGGAAACGCCCCCAATTCTTCCAGGACGCATTCACTGACAGGAGTCACGCATGTCCGTCTACGACACCCTTGCCCGCCTGGGCGTGGAACTGCCCACCGCCGGCGCCCCGGCCGCTGCCTATGTGATGGCCGCGACCACCGGTAACACCGTATTCCTGTCGGGCCATATCGCCCGCAAGGATGGCAAGCCATGGGCTGGCAAGCTCGGCAAGGATATCGACACCGCAACCGGCCAGCAGGCCGCGCGCAGCATCGCCATCGACCTGCTGGCCACGCTGCACGGCCATATCGGTGACCTGAACCGCGTCACGCGCATCGTCAAGGTGATGAGCCTGGTGAACTCCACGCTGGAATTTACCGAGCAGCACCTGGTGACCAACGGCTGCTCAGAATTCCTCGCCGAAGTGTTTGGCGAAAAAGGCAAGCACGCCCGCAGCGCGTTCGGCGTGGCGCAAATCCCGCTGGGTGCCTGCGTGGAAATTGAAATGATCGTCGAGATCGCCTGATCACTGCCTGTACAACAACGCCGGGCCAATACGAATGGTCCGGCAACGACTTACCCCACCACGAGACACATCATGAAATGGGCCATCTCCCGCCGGGCACAGCAACTGACCAGCTCGGCCATCCGCGAAATCCTGAAAGTCACCGAGCGCCCGGAAGTCATTTCGTTCGCCGGCGGACTGCCCTCGCCGGCATCGTTCCCGGTAGCGGCCATGGAAGCGGCGGTGGCCCGCGTATTCGCCGATAACCCGCAAGGTGCACTGCAATATGCGGCCACCGAAGGCTATCTGCCGCTGCGCGAGTTCGTGGCGAAGCGCTACAACGTCGGCGTGGAACGCGTGATGATCACCACCGGCTCGCAACAGGCGCTGGACCTGATTGCCAAGGTCATGATCGATCCGGGCAGCCCGGTGCTGGTGGAAACGCCGAGCTACCTCGGTGCGCTGCAGGCGTTCTCGCTGTTCGAACCCGAGTTCGTGTCGATCCCGACCGACGACAAGGGCCTGATTCCCGAGTCGCTCACCCCCGAACTGACCGCCGGTGCGCGCTTCCTGTACGCCCTGCCGAATTTCCAGAACCCCACCGGCCGCCGCCTGCCGCTGGAGCGCCGCCAGGCTCTGGTCAAGCGCGCGCAGGAACTGGGCATCCTGCTGGTGGAAGACGATCCGTATGGCGAACTGAGCTACGCCGGCAGCCAGTTGCCGACGCTGCTGTCGATGAACCCGGACGGCGTGATCTACATGGGCTCGTTCTCGAAGATCCTGGCTCCGGGCATGCGCCTGGGCTTCGTGATCGCTCCGCCCGACCTGCATTTCAAGCTGTGCCAGGCCAAGCAGGCATCTGACCTGCACACGCCTACATTCACGCAGCGCATCGCCTATGAAACGGTCAAGGATGGCTTCCTCGAAACGCACATCCCGACCATTCGCGACCTGTACGGCAAGCAGTGCAACTACATGCTCGATGCACTGAAGCGTCATATGCCCGAGGGCGTGACGTGGAACACCCCGGAAGGCGGCATGTTCATCTGGGTGGAACTGCCCGAAGGCCTGAACAGCATGACGATCCTGGAAGAAGCCGTGCGCCGCAATGTGGCCTACGTGCCGGGCGCGCCGTTCTTCGCCGGCAACCCGCGCATGAACACGCTGCGCCTGGCATTCGTGACCGTGCCGCAGGAGCGTATCGAACAGGGCGTGACGATCCTGGGCGAAGTGTTCCGCGAGGCCATCGCCAAGGCAGCGCCGCAAGTTCGCGCGGCCTGAAACCAAGGCACGCCATGACAACACCAGGGGAACCGCATTCCATGCTGCGCATCTGGGGCAGGTTGTCGTCGATCAACGTGCAGAAGGTGGTCTGGTGCGCGCGCGAGCTGCACCTGGACCACGAGCGTATCGATATCGGCAACCAGAAGGGTGAACTCGATTCGGAAGCCTATATACGGCTGAACCCGAACCGCATGATCCCGGTGATCGAGGATTTCCGCGACACCGACGTAGCTGGTGAACCGTTCGTACTGTGGGAATCGAATGCGATCGTGCGCTACCTGTGCGCGCGCTACGGTGAGGACACGCTATGGCCGTCGGACGTCAAGGCACGCGCCTCGGCGGACCGCTGGATGGACTGGCAGACCACCACCTTCAGTCCGGCCATGGTGCAGGCCTTCCTGCAACTGGTACGCGTAGCGGCCGAACAGCGTGACGAGGCGGTGATCGCCAAATCATGCGAACGCACCGAGCCGCTGGCCAAGATGCTGGACGATGCACTGACCAACCGCGAGTTCATTGGCGGTGACCGGTTCACCATGGCCGATATCTCGCTGGCCTGCGCCGCGCACCGCTGGATGGGCATGCCGATGACCCATACGCCGCGGCCGAACCTCGAACGCTGGCTGGCAGCCATGCGCGCCAGGCCCGCAGCGACCGGGATCCTTGTGTTGCCGTTGAAGTAGTTTGTTGATCTGGCTCCCTCCGGGAGCCAGATCCAAAAGCTAAACCAGCCCCAGCAACCCTGCTCCGGCCCCCAGACCCACCAGCACCAGCGGGTGCACACGGGTTTTCAGCATCAAACCCACTGTCACCAGCGTCACCACCACCGCAGTCCATTTGTGGTCGACACTGCTGGCCAGCACCCAGCCGGTCGACATCAGCAAGCCGATCGTCAACGCCGACAAGCCGCGCCGGATCAGGCCCGGCCACACCGCATGCGGTGATCTTCCCGCAAAGTATTCGAATCCGAGCGCAATCACGCTCGAGGGCCCGCAGATGCCAACCATCGACGCGAATGCCCCTGCGGCGCCAGCCACCTGCCAGCCAAACAGCGCGACAAACAGGATGTTGGGGCCCGGCGATGCTTGCGAGATCGCGTACAGCGCGGCGAACTGTTCATCGGTCATCCAGCTCCTCGACTCCACCAGGTAGCGGTGCATATCGGGAATGACCGT
The DNA here is from genome assembly GCF_057315035.1 of Cupriavidus sp. NCBI lineage: Bacteria > Pseudomonadati > Pseudomonadota > Betaproteobacteria > Burkholderiales > Burkholderiaceae > Cupriavidus > Cupriavidus sp. The sequence continues at coordinate 20,375 of NZ_DBHKYV010000029.1, forward strand.
ACCGCCGCCCCCCACGGCCAGCAGCGACAGCATGCTGAAATGACCGAGCAGATCGCGCAGGATTTCCGGAGGCGCCATCATGCCCCCTTGCGCATGGCGCGATATTCGAGCACCAGCGCAACCGGCACCAGCACCGCCATCACCGGCAACAATGGCCAGCGCAACCACCCGATCGCGACGAAGGCCGCCACCCCCACCATGACCGCGCGCACCGAACGCGGCTGGCTCTGCGCAAGCTTCACGCCGGTGGAAAGCACCAGCCCTGCCGCCACGGCTGTCATGCCGGCCAGCATCTGCCGCACCTGCGGTACATCCTGGAAACGTAGATACACGCCCATCGCACACAGCACCGCCACCATCGGCACGAATACGAGGCCGCTGAACGCGGCCAGCGCACCGCGCAACCCGGCAAAACGCAGGCCCAGCATCAGCGCCAGGTTGATCACGTTGGGGCCGGGCAACACCTGGCCCATGCTCAGGATCTCAACGAAATCGCGGTCATTGAGCCAGCGGTTACGTTCGACCACCGAGCGCCGGACAAATGGCAACACGCCGCCAAAGCCCGACAGGCCCATGCGGGCAAACTCGAAAAACAGCGTACGAGGCGTGGGAGGCGGTGCGAGTTCTGGCTCGACGAGCAGGGGCGTGGAGGACATGATCGTGATGGTGCGGGCTGCCGACATGGTACGGCAGAATCCGACGCCCACGTGCATGCGGGGCCATCACGAATTGGCAAGAGGGGGTCGCGTTTGGCGATAACGCGATGTTGCGTTGGCTTTCAGGCTCCCCTCTCCCGCAGTGCGGGAGAGGGGTTGGGGGTGAGGGCATGGCGCTTCAAATTGCGACTGTCGCGTCTTGATGCGCTGGCCCTCTCCCCCGCCCCTCTCCCGCTCGCGGGAGAGGGGAGAAAACCGAGAGCAATTACTCGGGCGCCTTCACCGGTTCCAGCTTCACTTCCTTCAGCCGCGGCTCGATTGCCTTGCCCTTGCGGGCGCGCTTGCCCACGTAAGGCAGCAGCGTCTTGCCAGCCAGTTTCTGCGGCGGCACCTTGCCACCGCGCATGCCGGTACCGGAAATCATCAGCCCCGGCGCCCCAACGGCCACTGCCTGCTCCAGCGTTTCCTTCGGCTCCAGTTCCATCAGGATCACGCCACGGCCACCGGCCGACAGCACCTTGACCTCGTCCAGGCCCACCAGCAACAGGCGTCCATTGGCCGAGAAGCACGCCACGTGGGTGGCCTCGTCGCCGATCGGCGTGGGCGGCAGGATACTGTCGCCTTCGTCGAGCGTGATGAAGGCCTTGCCAGCCTTCTGGCGGCTGATCATGTCGCCGACCTTGGTAACAAAGCCATTGCCGCCGGCCGTGGCGACCAGCATCCGTTGTTCCGCACCACCCGCGAACGTGTGGGCAATCTGCGAACCCGCGGCAAGGTCGATCAGCGTGGTCACCGGGACCCCGTCGCCGCGGCCGCCCGGCAAGCCGGCAACGGCCACCGAATAGGCCCGGCCATTGCTGCCGAATGCCAGCAGCGTATCGACGGTCCGGCATTCAAACGTGCCGTAGAGGTTGTCGCCAGCCTTGAACGTGAACTGCGACGGATCGTGGCCGTGGCCCTGGCGCGTGCGCACCCAGCCCTTGCCCGAAACGATCACCGTGACCGGTTCGTCGATCACCTTTACCTCGGCAGCGGCACGGCTGGCTTCCTGGATCAGCGTGCGGCGCGGATCCTTGTCCTCGGGGCTGTACTGCTTGGCATCCTGTTCAATCTCCTTGATGATCTTGCGACGCATCATGGTCTCGGATTTCAGCAGTACATCGAGTTCGGCCTGCTCGTCGCGCAGCTTGGCCAGTTCCTGCTCGATCTTGATGGCTTCCAGACGCGCCAGCTGGCGCAGCCGGATTTCCAGGATGTCCTCGGCCTGACGGTCGGACAGGCGGAACGCCTCGATCAGCGCGGGCTTGGGCTCGTCGCTTTCGCGGATGATGCGGATCACCTGGTCGATGTTCAGCAGTACCAGCATCCGTCCTTCGAGGATATGGATGCGGTCTTCCACCTTGTTCAGCTGGAAGCGCGTGCGCCGGGTCACCGTGGCAAAGCGGAATTCGATCCATTCGCGCAGGATTTCCTGCAGGCCCTTCTGCCGCGGCCGGCCATCGGTGCCGATCATCACCAGGTTGATCGGCGCGCCCGATTCCAGGCTGGTATGGGCCAGCAACGTCTGGATGAATTCCTGCTGCTCGGTGTTCTTGCTCTTGGGCTCGAATACCAGCCGCACCGGCGCATCCTTGCCCGACTCGTCGCGCACTGCGTCCAGCACGGCCAGCACGGTCGTCTTGAGTTGGGTCTGCTCCGGCGTCAGCGCCTTCTTGCCAGTGCGGATCTTCGGATTGGTGATTTCCTCGATTTCCTCGAGCACCTTCTGCGCCGAGGTGTTCGGCGGCAGTTCGGTCACCACCAGTTGCCACTGGCCACGCGCCATTTCCTCGATGGTCCAGCGCGCGCGCACCTTCAGGCTGCCGCGGCCGCCTTCGTAGATCTGGGCGATTTCCGAGGCCGGCGAGATGATCTGGCCACCGCCCGGATAGTCGGGACCGGGCATGATCGCCAGCAACTCGGCCAGCGAGATGTTCGGGTTGCGGATCATCGCCACCGCGGCGCCGGCCACCTCGCGCAGGTTGTGCGGCGGGATTTCCGTGGCCATGCCCACGGCAATGCCGGACGCGCCATTGAGCAGCACGAACGGCAGTCGCGCGGGCAGCAGCTTTGGTTCTTCTTCCGACCCGTCGTAGTTGGGCAGGAAGTCGACCGTGCCCATGTCGATCTCATCGAGCAACAGCCGTGAGATCGGCGTCAGGCGCGCTTCGGTGTAGCGCATTGCCGCCGCGCCGTCGCCATCGCGCGAGCCGAAGTTGCCCTGGCCGTCGATCAGCGGGTAGCGCAGCGAGAAGTCCTGCGCCAGACGCACCAGCGCGTCGTAGGCCGACTGGTCGCCGTGCGGGTGGAATTTACCGAGCACCTCGCCGACCACGCGGGCCGACTTCACTGGCTTGGCATCGGCGCGCAGCCCCATCGCCTGCATTGCAAAGAGAATGCGGCGCTGCACGGGCTTCTGGCCATCGGCCACTTCGGGCAGGGCGCGGCCCTTGACCACGCTGACCGCGTAGTCGAGGTAGGCGCGCTCGGCGTACCGTGCGAGGGTCAGCGAATCGGCCGGCTCTTCGGGCTGAAACGTAGTATCTGCTTGATCCATGGTTGGCAAGGTTTCAGCGACCGGAACCGGGAAAACCCAGGACGTTCCGCCCGCTGGCTGTTGCAGTCAGCGTGGGATTCTAAAGGAAGTGGATGACGATGCTGCCGTAAGTGCCGGCCAGCAACACCTTTACGGCATCGGGCGGCGGCCACCGATCACCATCCGCACCCGCTCGGCCGCCACGCCCGTGCGCAACACGCGGGCCCCGGAGGGACCGGCAGGCTGGTACAGGCGGTAGAACTCAAGCACGGTGCTGACATACTGGCGGGTCTCGGGGAACGGCGGAATCTGGTTGTTGTAGCGCTGCACCGCCCCTTCTCCGGCGTTGTACGCGGCCAGCACCAGTTCCAGGTTGTTCGGGAACAGCTCCATCAGGAAGCGCAGGTAACGTACGCCAGCCGAGATGTTCAGTTTCGGGTCAGCCAGCTTCTGCTCGACCGTGCGACGCTTGTCGGCCGCGATGCCGAAGCGCGCGCCCGTGTCCGGTATCACCTGCATCAGGCCAATGGCCCCCTTGGGCGAGACCGCCGAGGCATTGAAGCCGCTTTCCACTGCCATGACCGCTTTCACCAGCGCGGGGTCCACGTTCTGGGCCTCCGCAGCTTTTTCGATGATCGGTTCGACCAGCCGGATATTCGGGTGGTTGAGCATGTAGCGGAACAGTTTGGCGCGATCCGGATTGGCCTTGTCCGACAGCGTGATCACACCGCGATGCCCCAGGTCGCCCGAATCGAACTGCCCGCCGTCCTTCATGAACAGCTGGTAGCGGCCATCGAGCTTCGCATCGGCAAAATGCGCCACACCGTCGCTATCGACGTAACCCCACAATTCGGCATGCGCGGGAGCCGCGATGCAGCACGAACCGAGCACGGCGAGCGCGCATGCCAGGCGCGTCGCCCGTGCTGCCCATCGCGTTTGCCCTGTCCGTTCCTGCATCGTTACTCCTTGTATCGGCCGTCAGATGTCGGCGACCACCTCGTTGCCCTTCTCTTCAAGCCAGCTGCGGCGTTGCGACGCTTCGCCCTTGCCCATCAGCATGTTCATCATGGTGACGGTCTGCAACTGGTCGAATTCGCCCAGCGCCACCGGCAGCAGCCGGCGCGTATCGGGATTCATGGTCGTCTCCCAGAGCTGCTCGGCGTTCATTTCACCCAGGCCCTTGAAGCGCGAGATCTGCCATGCGCCGTCCTTGACGCCATCCTTGAGCAACTTGTCCTGGATGGCTTCGAGTTCGCCTTCGTCCAGCGCATAGAGCTTCTGCGCTGGCTTCTTGCCGCGTGCAGGCGCATCCACACGGAACAACGGCGGGCGCGCCACGCAGACGTTGCCGTTCTCGATCAGCTTCGGAAAATGGCGGAAGAACAACGTCAGCAGCAGTACCTGGATATGCGCGCCGTCGACGTCGGCATCGGACAGGATACAGATCTTGCCGTAACGCAGGTTCGACAGGTCGGGCTCGTCGTCGGGGCCATGCGGGTCCACGCCGATCGCCACCGCGATATCGTGCACTTCATTGTTGGCGAACAGGCGGTCGCGCTCGGTCTCCCAGGTGTTGAGCACCTTGCCGCGCAGCGGCAGGATGGCCTGGAATTCCTTGTCGCGGCCCATCTTGGCCGAACCGCCGGCCGAGTCGCCTTCGACCAGGAAGATCTCGTTGCGCGTGACGTCGGTCGATTCGCAGTCGGTGAGCTTGCCGGGCAGCACGGCCACGCCGGAGCCCTTCTTCTTTTCCACCTTCTGCGCGGCGCGCGTGCGGGCCTGGGCTTGGCGGATCACCAGTTCGGCCAGCTTCTTGCCGTAATCGACATGGTGGTTGAGCCAGAGCTCCAGTGCCGGGCGGCTGAATGTGGACACCAGGCGCACGGCGTCGCGGCTGTTCAGGCGTTCCTTGATCTGGCCCTGGAATTGCGGGTCCAGCACCTTGGCGGACAGCACGAACGAAGCACGCGCAAAGACGTCTTCGCTCATCAGCTTCACGCCCTTGGGCTGCAGCGAGTGCATCTCGATAAAGCTCTTGACCGCCAGGAACAGGCCTTCGCGCAGGCCGGACTCGTGCGTGCCGCCGGCCGGCGTGGGAATCAGGTTCACATAGGACTCGCGCACCGGGGCACCATCTTCGGTCCACGCCACCACCCATGACGCGCCTTCGCCGTCGGCAAAACCTTCTTCACCGGCATTCTTGTCCGGATCGGCAAAGTGCTCGCCCTCGAACATCGGGATCACCAGTTCGGCACCGCTACCCTGCGCCAGCGCCTCGACCAGGTAGCCCTTCAGGCCCTGTTCGTATTGCCAGACGGTCTGTTCGCCGCTCTTCTCGATCACCAGCGTGACCTTCACGCCAGGCAGCAGCACAGCCTTGGAGCGCAGCAGGCGCTGCAGTTCCGCCATCGGGATGGCACCCGAATCGAAATACTTGGCGTCGGGCCAGACCTGCACGCGCGTGCCGCCCTTCTTTTCGCCGCGTTCGAGCTTGCGGCTTTCGAGCGGACGGGTCACCTCGCCGCCATGCTCGAACGTCAGCGTCGACATGGCGCCATCGCGCCAGACGGTGACGTCAAGGCGGGTGGACAGTGCATTGGTCACGGACACGCCCACACCGTGCAGGCCGCCCGAGAATGCATAGGCGCCGCCCTTGCCCTTGTCGAACTTGCCGCCCGCATGCAGACGCGTGAAGACGATTTCCACCACGGGCACGCCTTCCTCGGGGTGGATACCCACCGGAATGCCGCGGCCGTCGTCTTCCACGCTGATGCTGCCGTCACGATGCAGCGTGACCAGGATCTCTGTGCCGTGGCCACCCAGCGCTTCGTCTGACGCGTTATCGATCACCTCCTGCACGATATGCAGGGGGTTGTCGGTACGGGTGTACATGCCGGGCCGTTGCTTGACCGGCTCCAGGCCCTTCAGGACCCGGATGGAAGATTCGCTGTACTGACTGGTTTTGCTCGCCATGGAGTCGATACGGATAGTAGGTATCCCGGCCGTCCACGGCCGGGTTGCGCTGCATTGTAATGGATGGGCGAGACCGCAATCCTTTTTGGAAGGCCCCCGCAATGCAGAGTTCGGCACGAAAACCATGCCCGGAGTAAACTCGGCGGCCAGCACCATCGCGCACAACAAGAACAATACAGACAATGCAAAACCCGACATGACCGATCGCAAACTTTCCCTCACCACCGTACTGGTATGTGGCGGCCTGCTCGTCACCCTCTCCATGGGCATCCGGCATGGCTTCGGCCTGTTCAACATGCCCATCACGCAAACCCACGGCTGGAACCGCGAGACCTTTGCGTTCGCGCTGGCGCTGCAGAACCTGATGTGGGGCGCCAGCCAGCCGATTACCGGCGCGCTGGCCGACAAGTTCGGCGCCCTGCGCATCATGCTGGTGGGTATTGCGCTCTATGTGGCCGGCCTGATCGTGATGGCACTGGCCACCAGCGGCACGGCCTTCGCCACGGGTGCGGGGGTGCTGATCGGCATCGCGCAGTCGGGCACTACCTACAGCGTGGTCTATGGCGTGATCGGCCGCGTGGCCAGCGCCGAGAAACGTGTCTGGGCCATGGGCATCGCGGCGGCAGCCGGTTCGTTCGGCCAGTTCCTGATGATTCCGGTGGAACAGACGCTGATTTCCACGGTGGGCTGGCAGAACGCGCTGTTCGTGCTGGCCTTCCTTGCGTGCTTCATGCTGCCGATGGCTTTGACGCTGCGCGAACCGAAGATGGCGGCCAGCACCGGCGGCCACCACCAGACCATTGGCGAGGCCACGCGCGAAGCGTTCGGCAACCGCAATTTCCAGTTGCTGACGCTCGGCTATTTTGTGTGCGGCTTCCAGGTGGTATTCATCGGCGTGCATCTGGCGCCATACCTCAAGGATCGCGGCCTGGTCGACGTCAAGATCGCCACGGTGGCCCTGGCACTGATCGGCCTGTTCAATGTCTTCGGCACCTATACGGCGGGCGCGATGGGCCAGCGCATGCCAAAGCGCTATCTGCTGTCGTCGATCTACATCACGCGCTCGATCGTGATCGCCGGCTATCTGCTGCTGCCGCTGACCGCGTGGAGCACGTGGATATTTGCCGCACTGATGGGCTTCCTGTGGCTCTCTACGGTACCGCTGACCAACGGCATCATCGCGCAGGTATTTGGCGTGAAGTACCTGTCGATGCTGTCAGGCGTGGTGTTTTTCTCGCACCAGATCGGCAGCTTCCTTGGCGCATGGCTGGGCGGCTACCTGTTTGACAAGACCGGCAGCTACAACACGGTGTGGATGATCGCGATCGTGCTGGGTGTGCTGGCCGCACTGGTCAACCTGCCGATCCGCGAGCAGGCGCTGGTGCGTCCGCAGCCAGTGCCGGTGTGACATGAACTGGGCAAAGGGATGCGGCTACCTGGCCCTGGCGGTGGTACTGACGCTGGGCTTCCTGGCCTACCTGCGCCCGGCGTTCATGGTCGACCTGACCAATATGGTGCTGGCATGGTGCGGATGAATTTGCACCACCGCCAAACCAGCTCCCCTCTCCCGCGCGCGGGAGAGGGGTTGGGGGAGAGGGCATCGAGGTTCAAATTGCGACTTGTCCCAGTTTGAACCGCTGACCCTCTCCCCCGGCCCCTCTCCCGCCATGCGGGCGAGGGGAGAAAAAACCGAGTGGGAATATCAAACGCCTTCGCCCTTGGTTTTCTTCTCCAGTACTTCCCAGCGCTCCAGCGCTTCCAGCAGTTCCATCTCGATCTCGTCGTGACGCGCGGCCAGTTCAGCAGCCCGGGCGGGATCGGTGGCGTAGAGCTGACCGTCTTCCAGTTGCGCGCTGATGGTCTTCTGCTCCGATTCCAGCGCGGACATGCGTTCGGGCAGGCCGTCTAGCTCGCGCTGCTCCTTGTACGAAAGCTTGACCGTCCGGTTGGCGCCGCGTGCATCGCGCGTGTTCTGCTTCGGTGCCTCGGCTGCTTTCTGTTCCGCTTTGGCGGCCTGCAGCGTCAGCGCACGCGCCGACTGTTCCTCCCAGTCGGAATAGCCGCCCACGGACTCACGCCATTGGCCAGCGCCTTCGGAGGCAATCGTCGACGTCACCACGTTGTCCAGGAATGCCCGGTCGTGCGAGACCAGGAACACGGTGCCGCCATAGTCCTGCAGCAATTCTTCCAGCAGTTCGAGCGTGTCGATATCAAGGTCGTTGGTCGGTTCGTCGAGCACCAGCACATTGGCCGGCCGCGCGAACAGGCGTGCCAGCAGCAGGCGGTTGCGCTCGCCCCCTGACAGCGACTTGACCGGCGAGCGTGCCCGTTCCGGGGCAAACAGGAAATCGCCCAGGTAACTCATCACGTGCTTGCGCTGCCCGTTGACCTCCACCCAGTCACTACCCGGGCTGATGGTATCGGCCAGCGATTTTTCCAGATCGAGCGCGGTGCGCATCTGGTCGAAATAGGCGACCTGCAGGTTGCTGCCATTGCGGACCGTGCCGCTATCGGGCGGCAGTTCGCCCAGGATCAGTCGCAACAGCGTGGTCTTGCCCACGCCGTTCGGACCGATCAGGCCCACTTTGTCGCCGCGCATGATGGTCGCGGTGAAATCGCGCACCACAACCTTGTCGCCATAGGCCTTCGACACATCGATCAACTCGGCCACGATCTTGCCCGAACGGTCGGCCTGCGACACTTCGAGCCTCACGTTGCCCTGTACCTCGCGCCGCGCGGCACGTTCGGTGCGCATCGTCACCAATCGCTGCACACGTGCCACGCTGCGTGTACGGCGCGCTTCCACGCCCTTGCGGATCCAGACTTCCTCCTGGGCCAGCAGCTTGTCGAATTTGGCCTGCTCCACCGCTTCATTGGCCAGCAGCTCGGCCTTGCGGGTCTGGTATGCGGCGAAGTTGCCCGGGAAGGACACCAGCCGGCCGCGGTCGAGTTCCACGATGCGCGTTGCCACGCGGTCCAGGAAAGCCCGGTCGTGGGTAATCAGCAATACGCTGCCGCGAAAACCGAGCAACAGGTCTTCGAGCCAGCGGATCGCTTCCACATCGAGGTGGTTGGTCGGTTCGTCGAGCAACAGGATGTCGGGCTCGGCCACCAACCCCTGCGCCAGCGCCACGCGCTTCTGCAGCCCACCCGACAGTGCGTCCACACGCCCGTGCGGGTCCAGGCCCAGCCGGGCCAGCGTGGTTTCCACGCGGGTACGCAGTTGCCACGCATCGGCAGCATCGAGCTCGGCCTGCACGCGGTGTAGTTCCGCCAGCGTGGCTTCGTCGTGGTGGGTGTCGAGCCGGGCCAGCGCGGCGTCGTAGCGCAGCAGCAGGTCGTGCGCTTCGCCCATGCCCTGGCTCACGGCATCGAAAACCGTCAGGCCGGGCGCGAACTGTGGCTCTTGCGCCACATAGGCCGACGTCACGCCGCTCTGGCGCGCAATCAGGCCGTCGTCGGGCGCGGACATGCCGGCCACGATGCGCAGCAGCGACGATTTGCCCGAGCCATTACGGCCAATCAGGCCAACGCGCTCGCCAGCTTCGAGCGAAAAATCGGTGTGGTCGAGCAATGCCACGTGGCCAAAGGCCAGTTGGGCATTGGAAATGGAGAACAGGGCCATGGTGCGAAGACAGGTAAGCGGCGCCGGGAGCCGGCGCGCAGGCAGGCCCGAATTGTAGACGACTGGGACGGACGTCCAGGACGAACACCCGGGACGAGCACCCGCGCCAGCGGCGGGCAGCGAGAAAAAGAAAAGGCCCGTTCGGTTGGAACGGGCCCCAAGAGTCTCTCCTCGGTGCCCTGCTCGCAAGGCACGACTGAAGCATAGCCATCGGCGACCTACACCTGAAGTCGGACAAATCCGTAAGGGAAAGTCCCCGTCAACCCGCCGCGCTTCGAAGCGTTGCGCGCCGGGAACGTTGAACGCCGCCACTAGTAGTTGCAGTTGTGCCCCGCCCGCCGGCCGTGGAACAATCAGCGCGCCATTGGATTTCTCCGAACGCACAACGACAGCGGTACCGCAGCAACCAGCAGTGACAGAGCCGGACCTATCCGGCCAGCGGCGGCCAACGCGCCGCCAGGGTTATTTCCTGACTATTTTTGACGGGTGTCATTCATGACCAATTCGGGCCTGCCGCGCCGTGCCTCGCTCCGAGGCCTGGCGCTTGTCGTTTTATCCCTTGCCACCCTGCTCTGTGCGCCGGCTATCCCGGTAGCGCAGGCCGCCACGCCAAACTCGGTGGTGCTGCGCATCCAGCAGACTGGCGCGATCCGTATTGCCCATCGCGAAAGCTCGGTGCCGTTCTCGTTCGTGGCCGACGGCAAGCCGATGGGTTACGCCGTCGACCTGTGCCTGCGCGTGGCCGAGGCCCTGCGCACGCAGCTCAAGCTGCCGCAATTGCGGGTGGACTGGGTACCGGTGACGCCCGCCTCGCGCATTCCCGCCATCGTCGAGGGCAAGGCCGACCTGGAATGCGGTTCCACGACCAACAACCGCGAACGCCGTGACCAGGTTGCCTTCACGATTCCGCACTACATCGCCGGCAGCCGCATGCTGGTGAAGTCTGACTCTGGCATCCGCAAATGGGGCGACCTGAAGGGCAAGACCGTGGTTTCGACTACCAAGACCACGCCGCTCGAAATGATCCGCAAGATGGATGAATCCGGGGCAATGGGCTGGAAGGTCGTGGAAGCCAAGGATCATGCCGAGGCATTCGCGATGGTGGAATCGGGCCGCGCCGATGCATTCGTGATGGACGACGTGCTGCTGTTCGGCCTGCGCGCCAATGCGAAAAACCCGGCGGCACTGACCGTCACCGGCGATTTGCTGACCATCGAACCGTACGCGATCATGCTGTCGAAGCACGACGCCGAGTTCAAGAAACTCGTCGACAAGGCCATGATCACGTCGATCTACGACCAGGAAACCCAGAAGCTGTACCGCAAGTGGTTCCTGCAGCCGATTCCGCCCAACGGCATCACGCTCGACATCCCGATGAGCTATCTGCTGCGCGATTCGTTCAAGTTCCCGAGCGACAAGGTCGCGGACTGAATTCCTGCTCCGCGGCCGTTCCCGTGCGAAGATACCGGCCTCTCTTCGCACGACCATCATGACTGCCGCCGCTTCTCCCAAACTGTCCGACCTGTCCGTATCGACCACGGTGGCCGGGCTGATCGCCATGCTGACCGGCTACACCAGTTCGCTGGTGCTAATGATCCAGGCCGGACAAGCCGCGCACCTGACCGATGCCCAGATTTCGTCATGGATCTGGGCATTGTCGATTGGCATGGGCGTCACCACGCTGGGGTTGTCGCTATTCCTGCGCGTGCCGATCGTCGTGGCCTGGTCTACGCCCGGTGCGGCGCTGCTGATTGCGAGCCTGCCCGGCGTGCCCTACCCCGAAGCCATCGGCGCATTCCTGATGGCCGCCCTGCTGATGACCGCGGCGGGCCTGACTGGCTGGTTCGACAAGCTCATGAAAACGCTGCCAGCCAGTATCGCGTCGGCACTGCTGGCCGGCATCCTGTTCCGCATCAGCGTCGATGTCTTCGTGCAGGCCCAGCACCAGACCCTGTTGCTGCTGGTGATGTTCGCCGCTTACCTGCTGGGTCGCCGCTGGTGGCCGCGCTATGCGGTGCCCGGCGTGCTGGCACTTGGCGTGGCGCTGGCCGGCGCGCTCGGCCAACTGCATTTCGAACAATTCCACTTCGCGGTGGCAATGCCGGTATGGACCACCCCGGCATTCTCGCTATCGGCGTTCGTCAGCATTGCCGTACCGCTGTTTATCGTGGCGCTGGCATCGCAGAACATTCCCGGCCTGGCGGTACTGCGCGCCGACGGCTACCACGTGCAAGCCAGTCCGCTGATCGCGGTAACGGGCGTGGCCTCGGCAATCCTGGCGCCGTTCGGTTCGCACGGCATCAACCTCGCGGCAATTACCGCGGCAATCTGTACCGGCCCGCAGGCCGACGCCGATCCGCGCCGCCGCTACATGGCCGCCGTGGTCTGCGGCATCGGCTATCTGGTCATGGGAGTCATGGCGGCCAGCATCGCCGCGTTGTTCGCCGCGTTTCCAAAGGCACTGGTGGTGGCCGTGGCCGCGTTCGCGCTGCTGGGTTCGATTGCCAATGGCCTGACCGTCGCCATGCACACGCCAGCGGAACGCGAGTCGGCCTTGCTGACGTTCATGATTACCGCGTCGGGCATGACGCTGGCCGGCGTGGGCTCGGCGTTCTGGGGCGTAGTGGGCGGGATGCTCGCGCTGCTGATCCTCAAGCCGCGCGAGCCCAGGTCCAACTAGGCTTGCGGCTCAGAACAGCAGGAAGGCGATCTCCGCTGCAGCAATCTGCGTCACCGGCACGCCCTTGCGGCGCTGGAACAGCACGTGCTCGAGCACACGGTCACGGTGCTCGGCAAATACCGCCGGATCGAACCGGAGCGCCGCCGTGGCGTAATGCTCGGCCAGCAGCTTGTAGACCCGATGCCGCACCAGCAGCATTTCATTGTCTGCCTGCAACCGCGCCATCTCTGCGCTGTGATCTTCCTCAAGCTGGCGCATGCTCACCACTACGCGCGCATGCATGCCGCGGTAACGGTCGATTTCGGTATGGGCGCGGCGTAACTCCTCACGCAGCCCCCGCACTTCCTGCATCAGCTTCAGATTCTGCTGGACACCGCGCTGAATGCGCGACGCTTCTTCCAGCGCGTGATCGGCGGCGGCAATCGTGTTCTGCCACACACCTTCCCCGGATTCGTCGCGGTGCTCCGATGGCTCTTCGACATCAGGCATCCGCACGACGGGCCACACGGTAGCCACGCCCAGATCGTTTTTCATACAGCTCCCCTAAGCCCGTCACCCAGCCGCCCGCCACCGGCGCAATTTTTGATGCCGGCATGGTCAGACCGATGGATTCACTTCACCGCGACTTTTTTATGGCCACCTCGTTCACAATCCCGGGACGGCTATGTCTTTATGTTCTTACCTGCATTCAAGACCGGTATTGGCTTTGGCACAACCACCGCAAGGGAGGGTAAGCAAACCGCCGGAAACCCGCGTGGCATCTCGGTTTTCGGCATTCCAGGCCGCATTCTGCAGCCCCATTTGGGGGAGGTCTTGCATAATATTGGGCAGAAGCGCCTTAACCATCTCTTTTGACAGCCAAATTCAGCAGCCTGATGAACGGATACCTGCTCCTTGCCCTGGCCATCGTTGCCGAAGTCATCGCCACCAGCAGCCTCAAGGCCGCCGAGAATTTCACGCGCCTGTGGCCCAGCGTCCTGGTAGTCACCGGCTATGTGGCCGCGTTCTGGCTGCTGATGCAGGTCATGAAGACCGTGCCGGTGGGCGTGGCCTATGCAATCTGGTGCGGTGCGGGGATCGTGCTGGTGACGCTGATCGCGTCGGTGCTCTACCGGCAGGTGCCGGACGTGGCGGCATGGATCGGCATTGCGCTAATCATCGCGGGCGTCGCCGTAATCCAGTTGTTCTCGAAGATGAGCCACTGAGTGACAAACCACTGAGCAGGCCACCCAGGCCTGCGCCGTCCCGCTTCAGGTCTTGGGCGGCAGCGTGCGCAGCAGCCGGTTGACCTGCACCAGCGTCTCGCACTCGTCGTCCTTGCGCTTGCGGCGCTGGTCGATGATGTCCAGCAACGAGCGAATCTGGTCGTTCTTGCTCTCGCAGGCTTCCTTGCCATCCTTCGGACACGCCACATCAATCTCGCCACGCAGGCTTTCCTGCACGATATCGACCAGTGCCGCGCAACCCGACGTATCAGCCAAAGCCGGATCGGACGCCGGCTGCACCGCCAGAAGCGGAGCGGAGACAAGCATGGCCAGCGCTGGCAGGCAGCGGGAAAGCGTCCGGACTAGGGGCATGTATCGGCAGGGAAAACAGACGTTCGCACGGCGGTTGCGGCGTGCAGCCGACATGATAGCGGGTTGTGGGGTGTGGCTGAGGGAAATCGGGGTGGGGATGGGCAGGTGCTTGACTGGACGCATTGCTTGCGTCGGCCCGACAGCGCTAACCTCCATTGATCATCAAAGGAGAAGGCTTTGAACACCTTAGAGACCAAAGTTGAAATCAGCGAACTGATAGCCGAGTCCATCAAGCTGAATCTTGCAGCCTCAAGGCGGAATGCTGAAGCCTTAAAGCTGAACGTTGAAGCCTCAAAGCTGCATCGAGAACATCGCTGGCTGCCGGCGGTCTATACGGCCGGATTGATCGCGGCATCCATCGCCTTCGCCAAGCTCTTCCTGAACTGATCTCGTGGACTTGATTTTGGTCCTGCCGACAAACACAAGCCTTTGACAAACCGAAATCTCAGCGGAAGGCCTCGCCAGGGGTTCACCCTGTAGGACGGGCACTTACCTCGCAAGGGTGCTTTCAGTCCTAGCAAGAATCAAAGAGTATTGCCTCCGCTGGAAACAGCACCCAAGCCTAAATCGTTCGCCGCCGCGCCGCTCCATGCGCTGCGGCTTTTTTTTGCCTTTGGCGCCAGATATGTCGGACGCCTTCCGATAGCGGACCACTGCCGCCGCGCGCAGACTGTTCCATGTTGTGCGCTTCCATTGCGTCCACCCTCGACCAACTCTCTCCCATGCTCTTGGTCGAGCGAAAGCCCATCCCGTTCGTGCCCCACTCGGTCCAGGAACTCAAGTGCAACGGATACCACGTCTTGCCAGTCCCGGGCGGCCGCAAGACAGAAGTGCCGCAGCAGCATTGACGCAACACATTGATCTTCGGAAGTCGTTGCTGCGGTAACTGGCGCCCGAGGCCTAGGTAAGGAGAACTACGGAATGGGCGCTATCGCCATGCTGGCAGCAGTTATCTGTTTCTGGAAATTCGCGAGCAGACGCGCGGCTTTGATTGTGATTGGCTTCCTGGCCGTCGGATTTTTATCCTTCTCGACCAGAGGAGACCAGAGTCGCGTATGCGACGGTAGGGCGTGGTTCTGCGACCTCATCCCGGTCAACACGGGCCCGCCACCGTGCCCGGATGTAGATCCCATTACTTCCCGAGTATTTCAGAGCAAAGCGGCCAACACCGAGATGCACCGCCTGATCGACGCAGGCGTTTGCCAGCAGGACGCCATTGACCGTATTCACGATGGCTGGAAGGCCCCATATGACCCTGGGTATGGGCCGTGGTGGCGGAAGCTGCTACCGAAGACTTGATTTTGGTCCCGCCGACAGGAATCCTAAAATCGGTCGAATACCTTTATTTTCGCCGAAGACAATATTGTGAAGATTCTTGATGCCCCTTCCCGTGCCCCTAAAGAGAATCGCTGGCACTTCATTAACTTAGCTGAAGAGGGCGGGCACAGGGCGGTGACGCGGGCCCATTCTCGCGCATGTTGCGACGTCGCAATACTGTATATATGTACAGCATAAAATCACACGCCATGGGCAACACCAAATCTGCCGCCGGATGCCAGGCGCCCTCACCCACAGCCAACGCCCCGACCGTCCGACAGGTTGCGGTGCGCCTTCTCGAAGCGATGGGTCGGCTGCACGCTGGCACCGAGTCCAACGGGTTCCACGGCTGGGAGAATGGTCTGGGTGAGCCGGCTGGCGATTACCTGGAGGACGTGCGCTACGAGCTGGAGATTTTGCTGGCCAGCATGCCCAGCCAGACCAGGCTGTTCAAGGATGCGGACTTCGATCCCGAGGCGTTCGAGCGTGTCTGGAAGTCAGAAGCTGTCCAGCGAGCTGCGAGCAGCTATGGATGGCGGCGGCTGGCCGAGGCAGTTTGGGCCGTTGCTTTACAGGAGGCAAGCCTGCCTGTGTCGATAGGCGTTGAGGACGTCGACGAGGATGCTCACCTACGCTGAAGGCACGTCCCACAGGTTCATAAAACGATCACTGAGATCTTGGCGCTCAATCCACCGCGATTCGGCCGCCTTCAGGTCAGTGGCAAGCCAAGCCATGGCGCCTCTCGACGAAATCTGCATAGGCATTATGTGAGCACGATTGATGTCTTTACGATCGTAGATGTGAGGGACATCCCCCGGGCGGGGCATCTCTCGCACGAATTCGATCGGCCCCCGAAGTTTCGAGTCCTGTGCCAGTTGATATTTCTCTATAGGAATGCGGATCAACCGTAGGTCGTGGTGGATCTGCGAGAACTCTTCCCCGGCTGGATGCACTTTCCGCTCCTCCATCGCCCGGACAATCTCGTAGAGAGATCCAACCCATGCCTCGGACAACAGCGAGCGCTCTTCGCTGGCAGCGTCATCATCGATTTCCTTTAGGCCACAAAATTCCGCCTCCATGGTTCGCAGCAGCGAGTCCAACCGACCCACTCGCTGAACTGATAAGGTCAGAAGAGATCCCGGCACGCGGGGGCCAATCTTGAAAGAAATATCGATCCACCTTCTTTGCAGTCCACGATCACGCTCATCCGCTAGGGCGAACGCAGCCGCGACAATCTCCGACACTCTCATGGCCTTTCCTCCATCTTGAACGCAGCATTGTAGCCACAAGAAAACCCCAAGAATTCCTTCCAGTTACCGCACACGGGGTATCAGCGCATCGTAGGATCGCTCGCAGGCCAGCCCGACTACTTTGAGCTGGTCGGCGTAGTCAGCCAAGATGCCCGAAGTTCTGTCAGACCGGCCGAGCACGTCGACGAGCACATCGAGGGGGTCACCACTTGGCTTGCCCTGGCCACCGCCGGCAACGCCGGTATCTTTGGTGGTTCGGGCGGCGGCAAGTAGCTGGTCGACACGCTGCCGCAGCCGGTCAGCAGCGTTACCAGCAGCGCGGGCATCAGCGCGTGCCGTATCCGCATCCTGTTTCGCAACATTTGCAATCTCCGTTTGTGCCGCGGTGCGGCGTTGTTCCTCGGCGCGCGCACGGTCGACAACCTTTACCTGGTCGACGGCGGCGGACAGCGCAGCCTTCGTGCGCTCGGCAGCGTAGGCCGCATTGTCGTGGGTGGACTGCTGCCACCGGCCGCCACCGTAGGCTAGCGCCAGGCCGAGGATCACGGCCAACCAGACACGTGGATCGAATAGGCTCATGGGGTAGCGGCGCAGCGCGCGTAGATGTCGGCAATGATGCGGATGTGCTGCCTCGCATCGTCGCCGGGTTTCAAGGTTGGCAGGATTGGACAGTCGCGGCGCGGCTGGGCGGGCGGTGGCGCTGCCACGGTGCAGCCGGCCAGCGCCAGGCAAAGCAGGATAGATCTCACTTTCGGGCCTCCCTCACCTTCCGGTTCGCTGCCTCGATATCACGGTTCACCTGCTCTCGATCCGCTTCGGACATCGTGCGGGCGACTGGAGCTGGCACGGCCGGCGCGCGAGCTGCGCGCTTCACGGACTTGGCCGCCTCCACGGAAGCCTCCGCCGCCTGTGCTGATGCATTGGCCGCTGCCGCGACCTTCGGCGTCAGCGCTTCGAGCGTTTGGCTATATGCCCCCTGCAATCGGGCAATCTCGGCCTGGTGGTCGTCTCGCTGCTGCGCCAGCATCTCGCGCGACTGCCACTGGCAAAGCGCATAGCCTGCACCCATTCCACCACCGACCATCAATGCCATCAGCGTGACCGCCTCCAGCATGTGCGCCGTGCGGACAAACGTTGCACGGTGGCGCGCCATCCATTCACGAATCCTTGCCATCAAGCCTCTCCTTCAGCAGCCGCACTTCCGCCGTCAAAGCCGCGATCGTGCCCTTTAGCTCGCCAATCTCGCGGTAGGCGTCATTGCGTTCCTTGTAAGCGGTGTCGGCACGCTGCTCGGCCAGGTCTGCGCGTGCATTGGCCTTGTCAACCTGCTCGGACAGCCTGGCAATGATGTCGATCTGGGCCTGTGTCTCAGCGCCGTCGACCTTGTCATTGCGCCACGCTTTCCGGATGAACCAGATTGCCCCGCTCACCGCGGCGACGATGAAACCCAGTGCGCCGCCAGTGCCCCCCGGCACGTTCAAATCATTCAGGTCCATCGTTTCCCCGGTCGCCGTGTATGCGGCTGTCATTGGAGGCCCAGCGCCCGGCGGGCACGGTCCCATCGTTCTTTCCGGTCATCGAGACCATTGATGCCGCCGTTGATACGCCGGGTCAGCGTCACGAAGTCGCCAGAGTCAGCCAGCGCATTCAGGTTGCGGCTGTCCCAGAACCACGCAGCCGAGCGCGCCGCTAGGGCATCCGTCTCCAGCATCGCCGGCATCGCTTCGAGATCCACGCCCAGTGCCAGCCCGCATGCGCGGTGGTTCGCCCGGCCCGTGATCTGAATCAAGCCATGACCCGCGAAACGTTTGCCGTCGCCGGCCTGGTTGTTTCCCAGTTCGAAAGCCTTCTGGTTTCTGGCGTTCTTATCCGGCGGTGGCCAAGAAGCATTGAAGTCGCGCTCGTAGCGCAGCTGTGCCGGCGTTGGGCCCCAAAGCTCGCGGGTGTAGATGAAGCCGCCGGACTCGTGGCCGACCTGCCCAATCCATGCGGCTTGCCGCGCTGCGGTCACGATGTTGAACTCGCTCCAGGCCGCGCCGACGTGCGGCCACCAGCGATCGGCCATCGTCTGCGTCAGTCCCGTGGCAACGCGGAAGAGCTGCTTGTCCATGAAACCTCCAGAAATGAAAAAGCCCGCTCAAGGCGGGCTGCAGAAAATGTAGTTGAAGCGGTGCTGAGGCTTACCCAGAAAGCGCCACGGAAGCTCCATCATCGAACCGGAACTCGATCGTCCTCAAGCTCAATCCTTCTCTGTCTGCAAATACTGCCTTCATCCCTCCATCGCGAAGGCGCGCCAGTTGCTCATCAGTTAGATGAAATTCAGAGTTCACACCACAGAAGTAGGAATTGAAGAATGGGAAGCTGCCGTCAGCATTGATGGCTTTGTGCACATCTGGGCGAGGAAATCCTATCGGGGCACCGACTTCGATATCTTCGGATCGAAGGTAAAGCTTGTGGACATCCACGCGGCAACACACCCATCCCGACACATTAAAGCGTGCACGACCATCGACCGTATCGATGGACAGGTCGACATGGAAGCGAGGCGATGTATCAATCGAATGTTCAGGCATATTTGAAAATCGTTGAAAGCAGGCCGCTTTGCTTCCGAAAGAAGAAAATATACGCCGGGACAGCATCGTCCCTATCAAGCGCTCCAAAGTGCTTTGGGTAGCAATCTTCGAAAAGACTGGTCACCTTCTCCAGGAAAGGACTGGAAAGTCCCAACTGAGGCAAATAGCTCTCCAGGCAACGTGTGACGCGACGATCGCCATATGGCACGACCTCAACCAACTGGAAATTTGCCGTCTTCGCTGCACGCTCGACATCTTCACGCAAGAACAGATGTTTGTCCTCGCGGTCTGCCAACACTTCTGCATCACCAACATACTTTAAGTTGAAGTGCAGTTCGTGAATCCAGTTTCCTAGACGGATCAAATCCTCGTCAGCGTTGTTATCACCACCACGCACCAACGTCTCAAGCACATCAGACATCGAAAGAACAAGCGCCTGATGATACTTGAACCCTGGCTCTGCAAAGATGAGAGTTCCGCGGTGCTTCAAGGTAGCAAAGCAGTCCTTAAAGAATCCCTCATAGTCGAGAATGTGATGAAGTACGAAATTTCCGATGATGCAGTCCACGCTCTCAGGAGGGAAAATCCTCTCGGCAGAACTGTATGTGGCATACGTGACCTTCTTGGCCAAATGCTCACCGTTCTCTACCCGCGCTTTGCAAATGGAGAGCATCTTGGGCGATATGTCGGTAACGATCGCCTCGTTGATACTGATATTCTTGAGCAGACCCTTGGTGAATCCACCTGTACCGGCTCCAATTTCCACAAGGACGTCGTAGCTCCCCTTCAGGCGCCGCCCCAACGTCTCCTTTACATCCGCGAAAACTTGTAGCGACGTCTCATCAGACACTGAATAGTGTTCGTCGTAGTCCAGATCATCCAGCTTGGTAAAAACGCCCTCTGGGACGAAGCAAAGAATGCCATCGGCGCATGGGAACTGTGTCCCGCACGCTTTGCATGACATCGCGCCCTCGGTTTCCAGAGAAGATAGCGACTGAGCACTACACGACGGACATTGAAGCGTTGTCGACACGACGGCACCAATTCAGAAGGCAAAATTGCCAAGGGCATCAATAATATCCCAAAGCACTACGGACTTGGCCAAATGTCCCAGCACTCGACTAGTCACCGCGCTATGACCCAGTTGGAAACGGCAGTGATGACACCCCGTGAACCCCGTCAGGAACCGCTGCCTCGTAGAATGCACGCCACCGTGCATCCGTTACCTCAATGACGCCTTGATGTGGGAAATCGTCCTGATCTTGTGGGCCCGCAAAGTACGCTACTACCTGCGACTCGTCAGCGTCAGCGAATTGAACATGCACTTTGACCATTTGTTGCCTCAGAATTCGAAACCGCCAATACCGACGTCGAAGGTGACAGTGCCGGCCGAACCGGAGAAAGTGTAGCGAATCTGCTGAGGGGTCACTACCATCAATCCGGAGAAGCTTTGGTAGAAGATCCCCCCTCCCGTTCCGGGCGACACGTTCTGCTGCACCTGGCCAACGGAAAGCGTTGATGTTGGTATCAAAACAATGAATGCGTTCCCCGACCCCGTCGCAGTGATGGCCATGTAGCCCTTGACGAACTTTGCGTTACGAGGCGCTATGGCGGCGATAGACACATCCGTAGTACCTGCTGTGGTCGTCGTAATCACCGACGAGGTCGAGACGTCAATCCTTCGGTCATACTGCTGCCCTACCTTAAGCTGCCCGCTCGCGTTCGTGGGCCATACCGAAACAAGAGCGGAAGCCGTGTATCCGGCAGGCATGTTCGCGCCACCATACACTTCCGGCTGTACAGCACTTGTTGCATTCGTTGCCAGCAGCGCACTTGCGCTTGTCGTCGGGTTATAGATCGCGTACAGCGCCACAAAACCATTGGTCGGCGCAGCCCCGGTGTCCATGCCGCCTGCACCAGTGGTCGCCAGGTTGATAGTCTTGCTGAAGCTTGGAACCCGGTAGGCTAGCCCGCCCAAAGCAGACTCCACCACCACTTCATCCGCGCTGAACGTCGCCGAGGCAGAAGCGGCAGCAACGCTCATCTTTCCGTTGCGCATGGTACCGACTACGCCGATAGACTGCGCCCGCACCCCAGCCTTCAGATTCGCAAGAATCGTGGCGGTAGTGCCATCGTCCAGCACGTCCTGGCCTGTCAAATCGGACACAAACTGTGCCAGCACGGCAGACATGATGCTCGACTGCCGCCACACCTTATTGAGCTGCGCTGACTGCGCGACACCGGCAGAAAATCCTGCCATACGTGCGGCCAGGCCGGAATACGTGACCTGCGCAATGACGTTGGCGCCAGCGCCACCGCCAAATACCAGAAAATCGTTCGTTGCCATTGATAGTCCTTACAAAGGTGTGCCCCACGCACCGGCGTCGAAGCCGGCCACGAGATCGTTTTCCATGTCAAATCCGAAGATCGGCGTCCCATCACCTGAGGTAACGATGACGAGGTTGATGCCGACCCCTTCCGGCTTCAGCGGGATCAGTCCATTGCTGAGCAGCGAAAGAAAGACGGCGGACGGTATGACGCCGGCAATGCCGATCGTCATGGTCATGTCCTGGTTGTCCTGGATGAAGACGAACGTGCCACCGCCAAAGATCGAATCCAAGATCGCCTTGGACGATCCCAGCGTTCCATCCCAGTGGTTCGCGCCGATCTTGGCGCGCAGCACCAGGCGGTAGGTCTCGTTATCGAGGCGGGTCAGACCTGTGTCCGGATCGAATGGGCCCTTCCAGCTGCCCTGGTCGAAGCCGAGCCCCGCGGTATCGAACGAGAAATAGACGCCCGTCAACGGTACCGGCACGTTGCGCGAGATGCCCACCCACAGACCAACATCGTCGAGCTGCGCATCCACGGCCGTGTCCAGGTCGAACTGCCCCGGCATGCCCAGCATCAGGTTCTGCAGGTCGACCATTGGCTGGGCCAGCGTCTCGACAACGGCCATGAAGTCCGGCTGCTGGTTGTGCTCACTGGTGATTCGGCCGGTGTACTTGGTGATGTCCACCATGTCACGTCACCGTCAGGGTCACGGCCGCCGGCGTGCATGCGGCAACCTGATTGAATGCCAGAACCACATCAGGCACGCCCGCGCCGCCCGGGCCTGTCAGCGCTAGCGCCGTCAGTTTGAACGCGGTACCGCCACCTACGCTGTTGGCCGCCGTGATCGCGTCAGCCCACTCGACGCTTCCCGACTCGCCACCACCGATGGACACGGCGTTGATATAGTCAGAGACGGCCTGTTTGATAGCATCGCCCACCGCTGTGGTGTAACTGGTCAACGCCTTTACAGTCACGGCAACTGTAATGGTCGCCGTCGTCGGCCGGTAGAACCGGATCGTGATCGGTCGCCCATAGACGTCGAGCACCACAATTGCTGTCGTGCCGTACGTGCCAGATCCGGGCGTCTTCTTGGCGGCGATGGCCTGGGCAATCGCAGTGGCGTCGCCTCCCTCGACCACCAGTGAGATCGAATGCGCTGGGATCCCGTTCGCATCGGTTGCGTTCGTGTCGTTCTCGTAGGCGCGCAAGCGCGTCACGTCAGCAATGTTGGACACAGCCCCAATAATGCCGTCCAGCACTGTCAACGACGGGAGGGCCGTTGAAACGGTCTGCCGCTGTCGCAGCGCCGCGTCCTTCTCGATAGGCGCACCTTCGGCCGCGTCAGCCGGGTTCATCACGGACTGCCAGCCGCGCGTCGGCGTGCCAATCTGGGCGATGGTCCCGGCTCCCGCCGCAATGGCCCCAATCGAAGCGCACGCGGCAGTAACCGTGATCTGCCCAGATGGCGGAATAGTCACGCTCGCCGGCAATGTCCACTTGTTCTTGTTCGTGTCTGTGGCGACGCCGTTGGTGATGGTGGTGCCGGCCTGGCCGATGATCAGCAAGTCCGCCGTCGAAAAGGATGCTGCCTTACGCGAAATCCCATTGATCTTGACGTTGCTGGAAAGGGCATCCTCCTGTGCCGTGGCAGGACTGAAGGATCGATATACCGCCACGGCCACCGCGTTGGCGTCGTTGATGGAATCGGCATATACCGCCAGCAGTTGCCCGTCCTGACTGTCTTCTTCCAGATATGTGTCCGGGCCATAGATCGCCCGAAACTTCCCCTTTAAGTAGTCGAGCACGTCGGCATAGGTCGGCGCCGTGATACCGCTGGCATCGATCGTCGGTGCGGTCGTGGTGATGGCCATTACAGAGTCGCCTCAACTGTGGTGGTGCCGTAGATGGTGTTGATCGTGACGGACACGCTTAGGTGTCGCTTCT
Source organism: Cupriavidus sp. (assembly GCF_057315035.1). Taxonomy (NCBI): domain Bacteria; kingdom Pseudomonadati; phylum Pseudomonadota; class Betaproteobacteria; order Burkholderiales; family Burkholderiaceae; genus Cupriavidus; species Cupriavidus sp. The sequence continues at coordinate 43,876 of NZ_DBHKYV010000029.1, forward strand.
CGGTGTCTACCGCGCTCGAGTAAGCGACGATCTCCTTCACGCCCTGCGTGCCCAGGATCCGCTGGCGAATCGCCGCGTCGTAGGTGCCGTTCGTGTACTTGCCCAGCACTTCGGTGCTCCATGGCGTGCCGGCTGTCTTGTCGAGGAACCATTCCCCGCGCAGCAAGCGCAGGCGCGTGAGCACGGCCTGACCAACTGCCTCGGGCAGGTCCTTGTAAAAATCGGCCTGCTGCCCACCGAAGACGAAGTCACCAGTGGCAGATAGCTTTCGGTACCGCATGTCATCCGCCTTTTACAGTGTTGGTCAGGTGGCCGGCGCCCATCTGCTGGTTTGGTACGCCAGTCGTGCTGCCTGTTTCCGGGTGCGTATGCCCGTTGAACAGCGCCTGGAATGCAGAGGTCACAAACGACAGCAACGACTGGCCGGTCGCACCGAGCAGGATGCTCGGGGCTGTAACGCGCGCCGACGAGGAAGAGGTGACGTTGACCGGCGCCGAGGTTTGGATGTTGATCGCGTGCGTGGCGGCATTCACCTCGACGAAGGCCTGTCCATCGTCCGTACGCAGCTGCGCCGCGCTGGTGCTCACGTTCGCCAGCACGCGCGGCTGTGACCGGAAGCCCAGCAGCACGAACCCATCCGACAAGTCGTGCATCCGCAGCTCGGCCTGTTCTTGGACACCTCCTGACTGCCACCAACCATCGATACACCGCGAGGCAAATACGACCAGGCATTCGTCTCCTGGAGCAACCGGGAAGGTCAAACTACAATTGCCACCTGATGGGAATTGCACGGGGCAGTCCACCAGTAGCGGCAACGGAATCGATACTGTGGTCCCGTCCAACTGCCGGACCAGCATCTTGATTCCAGGCTGGACCTGACAGGTCATGGCGTCCGGATCGAAGGAATCGATGATTCCAGGAAGAGCCGTCCAAAGGCCCGCGCGCATCCCATCCAATGCCTCCCGGAGCGCAGTCTCGGGATCGCCTACCCTCTCTCGTCTGTCCATGGGTGTCGCTATGAAGAAGCTGGTTCTAATTGCTGCGCTAGCCGTTTCGACGGGCGCTGTTGCCGACGAAGCCTTTGTGTATCCGTTCGCCGGGATGCAGGTGGGCCAGACGGTCAACAACCCCTTCCCCACCATCCTCTACCTGCAGAAGAAGTGCGAACTGCCACTTGCCCACGCCAAGGACATGCGTGCCTATGCATCCTTCCGCGGCGTCTGGGACATCGGGTGCTGGGGTAAGGACATCGATGGCAATGCCATCATCGTGGTGCCCAAGATGCCGACGAAGTCCATGTCGCTGAACGTCATGCCGCTGGCCGATGTCGAGGCAGACCGCAGCACGATGACCATCAAGGCGCTACCTACATACGGGCGCTAGCCGAACCGCTTGATGACGTTATCAGGCGGCACGGCACCCTTGTCCTTAAAATTGTCCGGCAGTACCGTGGCGTCGGCCGCCAGGCATATCACTTCCGTGTAGTACTCATTCCCCCGCGTGTCGCCGGAGTGTTCCGCGATCGTCACGTAGTAGTACCCGTCGTCCTGCAGCTTCGCCTGCTGCTGGATCCGCTCGTTCTGGGCCTGCTGCCCGACGTTCAGGCTGTACTCGTAGCGCTGCACGCTCGCGTTGTCGATCTTGATCAGCCGACCGATCTTCACGCTGGGGTTCAGCAGCATCTTGATCGTGATGCCGTTCTGGGTCTGCTCGGGCAACCCCACCATGCCCGTTTCGGCAGTGATCACCGGAATCTCGCCAGGCATGTAGGACGTCTCAGGCACCATGATGGCCTTGCCGTCCTGGATGCTCCACACCACCTGCTGCGTGCGAGCCGTCCAACGCATGAAGTCACGCGCCATGCCGAACATGACTTTGCCGCGCGGCAGGCCTTGTTGAGACGCAACGGGGGGATCGGGCGCCGCCGCGGCTGCCTGCATGGCCTTCAGTTTCGCGGTCTCGCGCTGCCATGCTGGTAGATACAGCGCATTGACTTCCTTATCTAGATCGTCCACTTGTCCCAGCAGACCTTGCGCCTGTCTCAGCAAAGCAATAGCGCCTGCCTCGTCGCCGGCTTGGCTGAGCTGTTCAGACTGAACCCGGAGATCTTTGACCTGCGCCAGCAAGGCCAACTGCTGATTCTGTTTCGCGTCGAGCGCCTTACGCGCGGCGTCCACCTTGGCCTGCTGGGCGGCAATATCGTCGGCCGTGGGCTTTGAGGATGCCGGATTGCCAAACGGCGTATAACCCAGCGTCACGCCGTACTGCGACATCGCACGTGTGCACGCCTGCACATGGTCCAGCGCGGTCGAGCCGGCGGCAAGCGTGGTGTTCACGACAGCGAAGTTGTATGCCGAATCGCCGTCCGCAGCGGTGATGTCCAGATAGGTATCTGTCTGGCTTTCGCGCCCGCGCCTGACTTGCTTGATGGTGCCATCGAAGATGATGCCGAAGTTACCTTGATAGCCGCCCTGCAGCACTACCCGGCTGAATTCCTTCTCGATGCGTTGCCTCGTGGACTCCGATACGTTGTAGACCCGGATCCGGGCCGAGTTCGGCGTTTGCAGATCACCACGCTGCACCCGGAATACCACCCGGAGCTCTGACAGCTCCAAAGCGGGACCGCTGTCCTGGCCAACGAGCACCGAAACCTTCCGGCCAAATTGCTGGACGCCCATTATTCCGTCACCCAGAAAACATGCGAACCGATTCCCAGATCCTCGAACGTTGGGCCGTCGTCTGGGTCTTCGGCACCTTGCACCCAGATCCCGCCCCCGAAGCCCAGGTACCGGTACTGCCCCAGCAGATTGACACCAGTTACCAGCGGGATGCCTGACACGAACGGCTGCCCGTTGGTGTCGGCAATGTCGAGCACCCAACCGGCGCCACCAGCATTCCGATATTGAACCGTCAGCCGGTAGTCCACGCCACTGAGCGTGACCGTGAAGCGCTGCGGGTCAGGCGTGAGCGGAATCTCGTAGATGTTCACTTAGAAGTCCCATACGACGGGTGGCACAGCACCGCCTGGTACCGGCACGGCCGGAAGCGCGGCCTTGACGCCAGAGATCAGTGTTTCCGCTGTTGATTTCGGATCGGCCTGGCTTTCCTTCGGCGGCAGTGTCGTCGCCTGCGTCTGGACGATCCGAATCTGCTTCAGGGTGGCCGTGACGCTCAGGGCTTGGCCGGTCTTCTGATCCTTGTGCACCCGCAGCGATTTGAACAGCATGTCGCGGTAGATGCGCAGCGAAGTCACCACATCGAACGGTTGGCGCGTCTCCTGCAGCGCCAATAGTCGTGAATACACCGTGCTGATGTAATCAGCCGACGGCAGGCTGCCACCCACAAAGATCGATTCCAGCGTGCCCACCAGCGCAGCCAGGTCGGAATTCGACCAGCCGCATTGAAGCGTCACTTCCGGTTGCAGCTTGAACGCGTGATCGTTGATCTGGGCGCCCTTCTCTACGGGGTGCTCGGTGATCTGAATCTCGTCCTGATGGTCTTCCTCGATTGAGCAGCCGACGCTCACCGGGCCGATGGTCTTCGGCACCAGAGTGATGAAGTCAAGGAAACTCACGAGAACGCCCCCTGCATGTTGCGCACCATGTCATCGTTCACCTGGCGTTGCTCGTCTGCGATCGCGCGGCCAGCTGCAGTCGGGTCAGATACACCGTAGAGGTTGATGTTGGTCTGCTGCTGAAGATCAACGGCAGCGGCGCCACGGCGGGCAGCCTCGATATCCGCCTGTGCTGGCCGCTCGTAGTAGCGTGACACGATCTCGCCTGCCTGCTGAGCGTTCTGCGCAGCGCGCAGCAACTGGCCGGCGCGCTGCTCTGCACCCTGCGTCAGTTCGTGGTTCACAAACTGCAGCTGCTCCATCAGCGACGAATCCCGGATGTCCTTTCCAGACCATGCCTTGAAGTTCGCCTGGCGGTCTGGATGCCACTGAGCTACTCCATAGGCGCGGCCGCCGTCGCCGACGGCTTGGTGGTTCAGCCCGGTGCCGCTTTCGCGCTGCAGGTTGGCCACGATCCCCACAGCCTGGTCATGCGTCCAGCCCATGCGCTGGAAGAACGACACGGCATCGCCGCCGGCGTTGCCCGAGCCACTAGGCTGCCCGGCCGCCGCACGCCGGCGCGCCAGTTCGGCGTCCTCGCCATTGTTCAGGCCTCCGCTGTGGAACATGAGCGCAGCCGCGCCGCCAATCCGGGCTGCCCACGGCAGAAAGCGGGCCAGCCAACCAGCGCCCGCCCCGGCAGCAGCCCCGGCGCCTGCAGCCCCACCAGCCGCAGAGGCGCCACCCGCCGCTGCGGCTGCGGCATTGGCAGCGCCAAGCGCGCGCACCGCCGCCGCCATCTTCCAGATCCCGCCGACGATCTTGAAGCCGCCCAGCGCGCCGAACGCGCCAACTAGCAGCAGAATCTTCGTTGACCAACCATCGGTGGCCTTATCCAGTTCGATGAACTTGTCGGAAAGCCAAGACAGGGGTGGCCCAAGCGCGGCCACTGCCGCCAGGATAGCGCTGGCGATTTCTGCCACTCGGCGGGCAATCTCGTCTGAATGATCCTCAAACCATTTCTGGAACCGCTCGAGCTGCGGACCGACCTTGCGCAGTAAAGCGCCTTCCACCTTGATGGCAAAGTTCTCAAAGGTCGTGCCCAGCCCGCGCAGGGCGATCATGAACGCGTGCGCGTCCTCGGCGGCCTTGTCCAGCCCGTTGGTCCGGGACATCTCCCGGTACTGCTGCATGAACTTGGCGAAATCGCCGTCGCGCATGGCCAGCAGCAGGTTCTCGTCAATGCCGAGAACATTCCCATACTGGCTGGCCAACCACGTCGGGCGCTTGCCGAGCTCGGTTCCGATGTCGGCAAGAATGTCGACTGTGTCGCGCAGCTCGCCATTGGCATTGCGCGTCTCTACGCCGATCGAAGCAAGGTATCCCTCACCGGCCGGGTTGTTGCGCAAGAACTTCGCCAAGCTCTCGACGGCGCCGAAAGCGGTCTCAGTCGAAACGCCCAGATTCCGCGCCGCGAAGTCGAACGCCTTCAGGCTAGTGGCCGACGCACCTGTACGCTTCGAGACGAAATACAGGTTCTCCAGCTTCGACGCCAGCGCGGACACGCCAACGCTCACGGCCAGCGCCGATGCCGAGATAGTCGTCACCAGCTGCTTGACGCCCTTGGTGGCCTGCTCGACCCCGTCGGTGAACTTCTTCAGGCCCTTCTCATCGACCTTGAAGCCCAGGGCGACGAGGAATTCACGGATGACGGTGCTTTGGGCCATTGTTTCGTTCCGCAATGCGGCGCGCTTCCGCCTGGTTGTCGGCTTCCATCATGAGGAAGTCATTCATCAGCGCGATGTCTTCGAGGCCAAGCGTGCCGTCGAGCAGAGATTCGTACTTGCACATCTGAGCCTTTACCGGCGCGAGCAGGAATTCCTCGCCATTCGGAAGGTGCCTCAGCCAGCCTGTGCCGCCGGTTCCGGGCTGCTCGCTTGGCTTGTAAGCAGCCCTTGAATAAAAGGGCCGAGGTTGGCCACGATGACCTGAAGCACCAGCGGCAGGATCACGGCCATGTCCATATCCTGGAACATGAGCGTCTTCTGCTCTGTCGATACCACGCGCGCCCAGCCGGTGGGCTGCTGCCGCTGAACGGCGGTCAGACAGTTGTCCATGACATAGTCGGCATCGGCATCGTTCATGGCCGCCAGTGCGTCGGCAAACGGTTGCAGCACCTGGCCAAAGCCATCAAGATCTTGCGTCAGCGCCCCCATCGCGCCGGCAGCTCCGCCGCTCGTCTTCGCCAGCTTCACAAACACCGGGATCAGCGGCGGAATGATCGGCGCGATGCGGCGCGACACGTGGAACTGCTGCTTTGCAGTCAGGCGCCCGATCGAGTAGGCATTGCCGAAGAGTTGGATTTCACGGCCCATGGTCAGTAAGTCCCCAGCATTTCGTCGATGCGCACGCAATCGAACACCCACTCGACCGTGCCGCCTTCGGTGGCATAGGTCAGGTCAGGCACCTTCTTGAAGGCGCACTGTGTCGCCGCGACGAGGTCGCCGGCTACCGATTGGGACACCGTGATGATGTTCTTGCCCCACAGTCGGCTATCGATACGTTGGGCGTTGTACAACGCCATGAGCGTGGCATTTACGGGCGCCGTCTTCAGGTAGCGGACGGTGATCTGGCCCGAATTGTCGGCGCGCAGGCTGTGCTGGCCGTTGCCATCCGAGCCAATGGTCATGGCGTTCTTGTCGTTGGCCATGGCGACCGTGATGCCTTCTTCGGCCGTAGCCTCGCCGTAACCCAGCTGGAAAGCCCCGCCGGGCCCGACGATGGAGGCCTGTACATCGATGAACGAATACGTTCCGGACATGGTTTCCCCTATCAGCGGTTCACGTTGACCAGGATGTCAACGCTGTGGATTGCACCGGCTTCCTTCGCCGCGACTTGGAACGACACCGACTTCCGCGCCTCGCGGTCGGCCTGTGACTGCAGAGCGATCGGCGGCGCGTAGACGTAGTAGCCCTTTGCCAACGTGTCGCCCTGCTTCAGCGCACCGAAGCCGCCTGAGTTCCAGACACCCGGTGCCAGATAGCCGTTGTTCACAGCGGCCGCACAGGCACCCTCGATGGCAGTGGCAATCAGTGCATTGCCGCCATCGGTCTGCGGGATTTTGGTCGGGCTCTGGTACAGCAGGTTGTACACATCTGTCTGGATGCGATTTCGGAACCAGATCGAGTTGTAGACCGAGTCGATGAAGATGCCGCTTGGCGTCACGCCGTACTGCACGATGGCGGTGTCGTTGTCGTATTCGACGAACACGTTGCCGCGCTTGTCTTGCAGCACGTTGGCCTGAGTGCTCGACAGGGTTTCGGGCACGATGCCCGGCTCCTGCTTGTACATCAGCGTGATCGTCGTGTTGTTGGCGTTGAAATTGGTCGTCAGCAGACGGCCAAACAACGACGCCGCGGCATACGGGCTGTTGCTCGAGTACTGCGCAAACGAGTACTTGTAGCTCTTCGCCTTGAAGCGCGATAGCAGATCGGTCGTGGCCGTGCCATCCAGTGCCTGCGGCTCCTGCGTGGTGGCGCCGTAGAGGTGACGCTGATCTGCCTCGATCAGGTCGGCCACGGCCACGTGCTGGTCATTGGTCAGCCCCGTGTCGGCGAACTGGATACCAAGGAACTTGTTCGCGAAGCGGTCCAGGAAGATGTTCACGCACGCGTCCGGGGCTTCGGCAACAATGCCGTCGACTGGCACCGATGCCAGTCCGCTGGTCATGCCGAGCATGGCCGAGATGTCGGTGCCCGACCCGGTCGGCGTGGCGAAGCTGATCTTCGAACTGGTACCAGTGGTCGGCGATGTGGCCACGAATTGGGTGCCGTTCCACACGAAGCCGGCACCGGCCAGCGCGGTCTGGATGATCGTGGCAACGCCGTTCAGGTTTGTCACGCCCGAGAAATCCAGGGCGGACAGGGTCTTCACCGTTGCGTCGACCGTGATCTTGAACGAACCGGCTACGACCGCCTTCCACACTGCGATGTCTTTCTGGGCGGTCGACAGAGCTGCGCCGCGCAGCGACCCGGCGGTGGCCGTCTTTGCCCAGCGGCCGATCTTCAGCTCCGAAGGCTGCGGCGTCTGCTGGAAGTACAGCAGCGCGGCCAGGTATTCCGGCGCGGCGTTACCGTAGTCACTGCCCACGGCATCAATGGTGCCGTACGAGCGCATGCGCTCGTTGGTGTCGATCACCGCCGATGCGCCCAGGATCAGAGCCGTGTTCAGGTTGGCGCCCTGGGCCGCCAGCGGCGACATGTTGATGGTGACATTGATCAGCCGCGATACCGGCAGTCCGTTGGACATGGTCATCCCTCTACTGGTGAATGTTGGTCGTCGCGGCCACCAGCGGCACCGAGTCGGTGGTGCTTTGCACTTCGGCGGACAACAGGTTGAGGACCGGATAGGTCCGGGTGATCTTGCGGCGCAGGGTCAGCGTCAGGTCATACCGCCGATTCCACTGCTGGTTGATGAGCGCCGGCGCGGGCTGGATGTCGCTCGCGCGCGCGAACTTCATGCCATTCGCGGCCAGCTGCTCGCTGTTCTGGGGGATGGACATGCTGTCGGCCAGGCGCTGGGCGTACCCCTTCGCCGCCGGACCGTAGAACGAGCACAGCATGTCGATCTGCTGATGCCGGATGTATTCATCGCTGCCGTCGCCATCCCCATCATGCTGGATCGCCGGGCTGGCGTCATTCGCCTGCACCGTGATGCCCATCGCACACCAGTTCTCTGACGGCTCCGGCTGTTTCGGCACGGTCGGCTGCCAGCGCGGCCGCACCATGGCGCCAGGCAGACCCGTTACGCCGGCCACCAGCTCCTGCAGCAGGTTGTCCAGTTCATCGTCATCGGGCGGTACCGGCGCCGTCGGCGCAAGGTAGCCGCCTGTGGCGCTGGTGTTTGCCATGGATTACCCCGAAAGCGGTTTCAGATCGCAGGTGGCGGCCACAAAACCGCGCCCGAAATGGCTGTAGTCGTTGACGCTGACCACGGTATAGATCCGGCCCTGCCAGATCACTTCGTCGGCATCCTGGCCGGGACTGCCATCCGCAAGCCGGAACGGCGTGTGCAGCGTGATCGAGCCGGTGATCAGGCTGCCGTCGGATCCGCGCTGCAGGATGTCGCCCTTGTCGCTGGTGACCATCGCGGCGAACTGCGTGGCTGTAGCCGTGTTCTGCGCGCGGCCGTGCGCGTCGACCGTCTGCGCCATCCGCTTGCACACCAGGCCGGTGTCCATGAAATCCGGATCGAGCAGCACGTCGACGACGTCGAGTTGTGCCATGGGTTATTTCCGTTTGCGAATCACGTAGGTGACCGCGTTGCGTAGCTGGCCGGTGTCGATCAGCGGCTTGGCCAGTTCGGTGCTGGGCTGCTGGCCAGCGGCACGTGCCGCCAGTTCTTCCTTCGCACCTTTCCGGCCGCGCCGCGCGCGCTTGCGTAGCGTCGCCTCACTCAGTGCGGGGCCAATGCCGCTGTTGATGCGAGCGCGGACAGATGACTGCGCAACCTGACCGGCCATGGCCATACGCCGCTGCGCGCCATCGATGTCGCCGTCAAGAGCGGCTTCCACGCCCTTCTGCAACTGAGGCAAGGTCTTCGGCTGGGCGGCGGCCACGCCAGGGGCAAGGAACGGCCGCGCCGGGAGATTGATCTCCGGCGCCCCGTTCTCCTGGATGTACCCGATTTCCGCGTTACTGAGTGGGGCGCCCTCGTCCTTGCGCCCGGCGGTGCTGTCGGGAATGCCGACTAGCACCTGCTTGTCGACCAGGCCATTGATCGACTGCAGGACGTCCTTCAGGCGGTCCGTCTTGATGAAACCCATGGGGATGCTCCCGATGGGCTAGCGCGGCTACAGTTGCATGCCGCCTGCGCCCATCATTCTGGCGAGAGTGAGGAACCGAACACCGTAGGTTGTCAGGTTCCACATACCGGCGTCGTCAATGGTCGCCGCGCCCGTGTCGTAGCTAGCGCTGACCTTGTCGACTGCCTTGGAAGAAAGCGGGCCAGTGACCTGGCCCGGTGTGCCACCGACATCGGCAGTTGCCTCGTCCCGTCGAGCAAGAACGAGGAAGTGCGCCGCGCAGAGCTCAATACCCTGATCGGTCAGTACTCCCCATCGGCAGGGGTTCACCAATGACGTCGCAATGGTCAGCTGAAATGCAATGGACGCGTCCGAGTACTTCGTCTCGTCAGCGAACTCCGGAAAGTCGGATCTGAACTGTTCTGGCGTCATAAGTGGTTGGCTGATGCCCCTCGCGAGGCATCATACCCCGTTACTTCTTGCCGGTCTTCGCAGCAGCGTCAGCCACAGCCTTTTCGGCAATGGCCAACGCCTGCTCGCGCTGGGCCAGCGCAGCTTCACGCTCGTCCAGCGCTTCGGCGCGAGTATTCAGCTCGGCTTCACGTTGGTCGGCCGCCTTCTCGCGGTCGGCGAGCGTGCCTGCGCGCACGTCCATTGCGTCCTGAAGCTCCTTCAGCTCTTTGGCCTTCACTTCCAGGAACTCGCCCGCAGACTTCAAGGCCGCGCGCTCCTTTTCCAGCTCAGCGTCCGTTTCGGGGCTGGCCGCCGGCTCTTCGCCGGTATGGGCCTTCGTGTACCAGTGCTCGGCCACATCGGTCGGCACCGTGTGGTTGCCTACCGGGAACTCGTGCTTCTCGTCCTTGTGGTGCAGCGTGAAGGCCTTCTTGACGTAGATCTTTGGCATGCTTTCCTCCCTTAGATCCCGTCGCGGTAGCCGATCAGCTCGGGGTACACCACTTCGACCACACCGAGGCGGCCGAAGTACGTGGTGAGCTGGCGGATGTCGCGATACTCGAGCGGCGTGCGCTGAAGCGGCACCAGGGGGAAGCGGACTTTGTCCTGTTCCTTGGTGTACGCCATCATGCGATCCGCGTTGGCCGTGCCGCGCTGGTACAGCCACTTCAGCGGCTGGATGTTCAGCGGCCGGCCGTTGATCGAGTTGGAGATCGAGTTTTGCTTCAGATACTCCAGCACGCTGATGTTGCCCGCCGAGCTGACCTTCATCTGCACGATCTTGCTGAACTTTGCAGGCGGCAGGCGCAGCTCAGACGGGCAATATGCGAAGGCAGAAGCCGTCCACACGCTCGTCAACAGTTCGTTCACGTCGTCCAGAATCTGGTCCGCCGTGGCCGTGGCCCAGTTGCCCGTCACGGCGTTCGACAAGTTGGTGACCACTGAGCTGTTCACGAGGCCGGTGACGCCCAGCACAGTGTCGCCAACGTAGACCTGTTCGTCGACGTCCATGTTGTGCTTCAACTGCATGCCAGTGTACTTCTGCTGGTCCACCGGGCGCCCAAGTTTCTGGGCGCTCTCCAGCTCGGGGATGGTCCAGCCGATCTGCATACCCCAGAGCGTCAGCGGGCTGGCCGTTTTGCCGATGTCCAGCGCGATGCCCTGGATGGCCGATGCGTCCTTGCCAATCCACGACTTGCCGTTGGGCGAAGCGCCGCCAGCCGCAGCGAAGCTGGAGTTGGTGAACGACGAGGTCTCGTCGGCGATCGACACGTCTTCACGCAGGTCGATGTCACGGGACCAAGTGACCGACGCGAGCGGACCGTGCAACGTCTGGTCCAGGCGTTCCAGCTCACCGATCAGGAATGCCCCAGTGCTGTCGATCGTGCGGCTGTCGAACGTCAGCATGTTGTCGCGCGTGCGGGCGCGGATGACGGCCGGGGCATTGACCATGGCGATCGCAGCCGCCGCAGCCATGCGCGGAAGGATGATTTTGCTCATTCTGGGTGACCCCTTAGATGTTGTAGGCGATCTCGACGTTGCCATTGGCATCGCCGGCGTTCGTGAAGATGGCGCCAGCGATGGCGATCGTATTGGTGCTGTCTGCCGCAGCCTCGATGCCGCCGATGGGCTTGCCGGCAGCGGCAGCAGCCACGCGGACATACACCTGGCCGTTCAGCGCCGGCGTACCGGCATTGTTCTTGACGGTCATGTAGCCGCGGCGCATGACGTCGCCGATGCCGCTGGTAGGCGGAGTCGACGTGCCGAGCGGGTCCGAAGCGGCGCCGCCGGTGGTGGGATACGGACGGACCAGCAGGCCATATGCCGCCGTCGCGGCATCACCAGCACCGAGCGGTACGAACTTACCGCTCACGATCTTGCCGAACAGGCCGTAGCCTGCAAAAGGCGATGCCGAGTTCAGCGCGATCGATTCGACGGTCGCCTGCGACTGGCGCGAGATGTCCCCAGGAATACCCGAGGCCATGCGATACAGGATTGCGTTGCCCATGTGAGGGACTCCTTACGAGGCGGACCGATCGGCCCAGTACTTGCGGTTGGCGGCATTGATGTCGGCGACCGTGCGCGGCTTGCCGAAATCTTTGGTCTTCGCCGCGGCGTCGTGCGCGCGGCCGTTATTCTGGAGCTTCATCAGCTCGCTTGCGCCCATGAAGGCGGCGTGCACCAGGCCCACCGGCATCTTCTCGAAGTCCGCCGCCATGCCGCCGATGAACGGGGCGATCGCAGTCTTGCCGGCCTCGGTCTGGTAGGCAGTGTCGAGGGCCTTGCGCTGGCACTTGCAGAGAGCTGCAGCACGGTCCTTGGTGGTGGTCTTGGCGTCGAACGTCGGCAACTTGGTACCAGGCGCGAGGATCTCAGCGCGCGACGGGATGCTGACCGCAGCGTCGCCGGTGTACATGTCGATCTCGGCCTGGTTCAGCTTGCCGGCGGTGACAGGCTCGGTGAGGTCGCCTTCGTCACCGGTCTTCTTGCCCTTGGCGTCGTCTTCGGCTTCGTCGTCTTCGTCCTCGGTCTCCTTTTTGCCGTCCGAGTCCTTGACGCGCCGCTTGCCGAGCGCGGCGATGGCAGCGTCCTGGGCTTCCATGCGCTTCAGGAGCTTGGTGAGCAGCAGGGTCTGCGCATCACCGGTCTTGCCGCCCTTCTTGCCCTCGTCTTCGTCGTCCTCGTCGGCGTCCGTGGTGGTGGACTCTTCGAGGGCCTCTTCGAGCGCCTCTGCATCCTGCGCCTTGAAGGCGGTGCGCACGCGATCGAGCCAGGTGCGCTTGACCTTCGTCTTGCTGTCGGTGGTCTTCATCTCTTCGGGTTCCTTATCGCCGATGGCGCAGCGCGGGCCGCAACGGCCTTGCTTCTCCAGGGCTACGTGGTTGACAACGATGTTCCGCTGTACCCCGCGGCCGGGTGATACCTGTTCGTAGTCGGCCTCATAGCCGAGGCTGACCTCCTCGATGGCCTCCTCCTGCACCGCCTTGATGGCCAGCGGGTGCTTGATCAGTAGGTCGGCGACCAGCAGGTCATCGGCCAGGCCGGTGCCGCGGCGCGGGTTCAGCATCACGCCCTGGGTGAGCGTGGCGTAGTTGGACGGCTGCACGAAGTCGTCGGGGTGGTGCAGCGTCACGTCTTTGCCCATGCAGCTGGCCATAGTGGCGTCGCGGAACACCTCTTCGGGCGTCCGGCTGATCCGGATGATTCCGTCCGGGCCAGGCTCGACCGGCACCTCGCCGGCGCCGTAGAGCATCTCGCCGGTCCGCGCGACGGGCACTTCTTCGCACAGCAGGAAGCCCTCGGGCGTCAGCGATCTCTTAGGGCCGAGCTTTTGTACGGTGTAGAAACGCATGTCAACGGTCCAGCAATATCTCGCAGGCGGCCATGACAAGGCCGGCAGCAATGGTTGGAAAAGCGATCAGCGCGAGGGAGATAAAGAGGTTCGAGGACATGGGAAGTTCTCAAAATTCGTGAGAAGTCATGAGAATCAGTCGTCGGATAGGACTGGCTCTGGGTAGCAGCGGCAGTTCGGAAACTGGCCGGCATGGCCTTTCATCCCGTCGAGCGTGGGCGGGTCATCCCACGCCACGAACTTGCCTTCCATTTCACGGTGCGACTCGCGCACGTCGCCGTCGCCAGACGTCCGCCAGAAGTACCCGGGCGAGCCGACGTGCAGCGCGCGCGCCTCGGTCAACGTCGACGCCGTGCGCGCAACCTCTGTTCGGGCAATCAGGTCGGCGCGGCTCTTGGACACGTCGCCCGATTCCTGAATGGCCTTCGAGATCTCTGACGCCCTGGTGCTGTCCTCGATGCCCTCGATGGTCAGCTTGTGTACGCGCTTGGCGGCATCCAGTGGGATCGACTTGATCAGCGTGACCTGCTCGGCCATCAGGGCCTGGATGGTGGCGCCAGTCGGTGCCGTTCGAATCTCCTGACGCAGCGCCCGGGACAAATCGGCAGCCTGCTGCATCCAAGCAGCTTCATCCCGCCGGTTCACCTCGGTCAGCATCTCGGCCGCGGCGCGCTCGGCCCACGGCGTCAGCGCCTCGGCGTACCGCTGCAGCAACTGTTCAATCGTCGGCAGAACGCCGGGATCGCCATGCGGAAAGCCATTTACCAACACGCCCACCTGGTGCGCGACCTGTCGGAGCTGCGTCCGATACACCCTTTCCGGTCCGCTGGTCCTTACCGGATTGCGGCGGCGCTTCCGGTCCGTTGTTCGGGTCATCAACATCAGGCAGTTCCATTTCCGGCACCGGCGGCGGCTCGTTCTCAGCTGCCTCGATATCCTCGTCCGTGATGCTGGTGTACACCCCGGTAACGTGGCTCGACTGGCGCAGTTCCTTCATCGCCGTCGGCTTGTCGATCAGGTCGGCGTCATAGGCCGCCACCACGGCGTCCGTTGTCGTCTTGGCGTTGGTCGCCTTCTCGGTATCGGAGAGCTGCCACAGCGATCTGAAGCTGTAGGCGAAGCCCTCGGGAAGCGCTCTGCCGAGCACGGATCGCCCAAGAACGTCCATCAGCCGTGTCACAGGCCGGCGCAGACGCCTCTCCTGCTGCTGATTGACGTTGTCGTAGTACGTGCGCAGATCCGACTCGCCCGACGAGTTCAGGCCCGCCGGCGACTGCCCGAACAGACGCACCAGGGGAATTTGCAGCGCACCGGACAACTGCTGGCCGAACTGCATCAGGACGCTGTCCAGCCCAGAGAACTGGTATGTGTCGGTCTGCATATCGTCGGCAGCATCGACAAGCGTCATCCCCTCGTTCGACTGAAACCGCCGGATCATGTCAACGTTCTTGATCAGCGCCTCAAGCGCCGGGCCGCCCATGGCGATGATCTCGCGCAGCTTTTCTACCTTCAGCGTGCGCAAATGCGCCTTGTAGACGAGCTGCGCGGCGCCGATGGTCGTGCTGTCGAATGCGACGAGCCGATCAATCAGCCGCTCGATGACCGACTGACCCCACAGGTTTTCGGCGATCTTCTGCCAGTACGGCAGGTCGACGCCGTCAATCCGTAGCACCCGGCTGTAGTGGATGCGCTGGCGCGAGAGCGCCATGCTGTCTGCCACCACGTCGTAGTACTTCGGCATGCCCATATCTGGGCCCATCTCAGTGACCAGATCTTCCAGCGTTGGCTGCACCATCCAGCGGTCCAGCACCAGCAGGCCCTTGAACTGATCCTGGCTCACCGACTCCGGGCGCAGCGGCGTGGACGGGTTCTGGCCGTCGATCAGCATGACTGCCATCGCACCGCCGTACAACCGCGCCCACTTGATCGTGTCGCAGACGCGGTCCCACAGCGCCATGTCCTCGATCGCTGCGTTCAGCTTGTCCTTGTCGTCAGGCGAAAGATCTGAACCGATCTCAATGCCGGCGCGGGTCATGTCCTCGGCCACCACGTCGACAGCCTGGCCAACCACCCACGACGACCGGTACATCGCTTCCATCTGGATGCGATTCCGGCTGATGAAGTCGAAGCCGTAGCTGTACTGCGATGCCTGGTTGTTCGTGCCCAGGCCGACGCGCGCCTCGAAGTTCTGGAAGCTGTCGCCGCTGATCCAGCGCTTGGCGTTCGCGGACGCGGCCACATTGGCCTTGTGCGCCCGATGTTGCGCTTTGCGTTGATTACGGTTCATTGCTGTCCGAGTTTGGTCCAGATGTCCATCGACCGGCCGCCGGCCAGCATGTCATTGATCGCATCCACCATCGGGTCGATCTGGTCATCGTGTGCGTGCGTGTCGTCAGGCGTGAAGGCGTCGCATTCCTGCGTGAAATCGCTCACCCATGGCGCTTCCGCAGGTATGTTCACAAGGCCGCTATCGATGTAGCTGACCACGTCCATCACCCGCGTCAGCTTGTCGCGATCACGTTCAATCCCCTCGACCGGGATGCTTCCGGATGCCTGGATGTCCTGAATCAGGCCGGTGCCGCTGGCTTTGTCTTCGACGCGCATCTTCACGAGTGGCGCGCCGAAGTGAAATTCGTACGGCAGGTGCTTGTTCCAGAAGTCGATGGCCTTCTGCCGCAGCTCAGGCGCCGGCCACTTCCCTCGAATCTGGTCCAGCAGGTAGATGCGGCCGTTCTTCCCATGACCCCAACATTGCAGCACGCTGTAATCGTTCCGCTCGGCGGTCTTCTGTGCCGTGTCGGCATAGATGATCCGCTTGTGCAGCTCGGGCGCCACCGTGTACCGGCCGAAGTTGGCGCTGCGGATGATGCCGCCGCCCAGCGGGCTCGGGCGCTGCATGTACTGCCCACTGTGGACGTAGCGGTCGGCCTTCTCCAGCGCCAGCTGTTCCGCCAAAGGTTCCTTGTACGGCCAGTAACTGAACCGACCGTCTTCGTCCTTCTCGCCCAGCTCCACCATCGCGCGGATGCGCTCGGGCAGGGCCTCCACATACTCGTCAGTGATCAGCGCCGGGATCTCGATGAACTCCCAGTCGCCCGGCACCTTGCCGGCCTTGATGAAGCCCGTTGGGTCTTCCTCGGCCAGCCGCTGCATGATCACGATGATCGGCGTGTCCGGGTTGGCCTTTCGGCTCTTCACCGTGGACAGCAGCTTGCGGTTCGCCTTGTCGCGGTTCGGCTTGCTGTAAGCGTCCTCGACCTTCAGCGGGTCATCGATGATGATGGCGCCCTGCCACCCCTCGGCCATGTGCCCTGCACGGAAGCCGGTGATCTGGCCACCCAACGACACCGCGTACACACCGCCGGCCTTCTTGCCGTCGGCAATGACGTTCCAGCGCTTCTTCGACTTGGCGTCCGGCGCGATGGACAGCGGCCACAGCGCCTGGAACTCGTCCGACTGGACGATCTCGCGCGCCGTCTCGCTGTTCAGCAGCGCCAGGTCATCCGAGTACGAGATGTGCAGGAACCGCGCACGCGGGTTCACTGCGAGGCCCCGTGCGATCAGGTTGATCGCCACCAGCTCGGTTTTCGACGAGCCCGGCGGCACGTTGATGACGACGTTCTTCAGGTCGCCATCGATGACACGCTGCACCGTGTCGGCGATCAGCACGTGGTGCCAGTTGACACGGAACTTGATGCCCTGCCGATGCTTGAAGAAGTACCGGCTGAAAAACAGGTGATCGCGCTCGCACTTCGCCTTCAGGACGGCGCGCTCGACGGACGGGTCAATACTCGTCTTCGAGTTTCGCGACAGCGGCTGCGACCTGTTTTTCATCGACGACGGTGGTTCGTTGCTCGACCGGCCCGCCGTCCTTGCCTGTCAGCTCAATCCCTGTGGCCGGCTCCTTCCATCCGGCCTGAGTTTTCAGCCAGAAGATGCATGCAGGCACGGCCCCCTTGCCCGTGCCCATGGCGTGCTTGAACAGCGCCTGAGCTACTAACGCATTCGCCTTGTCCTTGCCAGTATCCAGTTCGACACGGAAATGAACGCGCAGGGTCTTCGCCGTCAGCGGCTTGTCCGTCTGCGGATTAACCACCTGACTGGCGATGTACTCGTGCGGGGCGCCGAACCCTGCCAGCGAGCTGACCAGCTTCCGGTCTGCCTCGGTGGGCGTAAATGGTTTGCGTCCCGCCATGGGTATCACTCGTCAGGTTCGGGGAACAGATCGTCCGCCAGCACCACATCACCGCACGCCGCCACGGCGCGCTTCCAATCGCCCTTCACGAACACCAGCACGTTCTGATGCACCTTGCCCAGCTTCCGGCTCGCCGCGAACTGCTTGCCCGCGCGGATCGGGGCGCTGCCCAGCGCGGTCAGCAGGATGGCCTCGTTGTACAGCCGCATGCCGGCATCGATGAATGCATCGATCGTATCTGACACGAAGTTGCGATACGGCCCGGTGCCGCGCTTCTCGCGTACGTCGCCAACCACGAAGCAGGCGAACCGGTCGCGCTTCAGCAGGCTGACGGCGCCGACAATCACCTCGCGGTAGGCCTCCATGAAGGCCGAATAGTCCATCGTGGATAGATCCGCCGGATCATCCGAATACCGTTCAAGGTCCGCGTATGGCGGGCACGAGAACAGGAAGTCGGGCTCGACATCGGCCAGGCGCCTCGCGATCTGCCGGCTGTCGCCCACATGCCATGCCGGCGCCGGGTCTTCCGTCTGCACCAGGTGCAGCTGACCACGGTTCGCCTCGACCTGCTCGGCACGCAGTTCCATGCCCACGTACGGGCGCCCGAGGCGCGCCGCGACAATACCGCGCACGCTGCCGCCGGCAAACGGGTCCAGTACCAGGCCGTCGGCCGGGCAGAACCACCGATAGGCCAGCTCGCACAGCACCGGGTCAAAGATGCTGGTGCGGTGTTGCGGCGCTGCGCCGTGCTCGGCCTTCTGGTGGTCCGACGCAGACGCGTAGGCCGGCGCCTCGCGCCCCAGCTCGGACTGGATGCCCAAGCCCAGCCATGCCGCCTTCCGTTCCTGCCACGTCGCGTCGCGCGCATTGAGCGTGCTGAAGGGCGGCACCATGAACTGTTCGGCCAGCGACCTGCGCGCGGTGCCCGGCGCCGGTGCCGGCGCGTCAAGCAGATCGCCAAGTTCGTCAGGCGTGAAGCCGATTACCGTCAGGTCAAACTCAGCATCGCGCAAGTCCACCAGCTCGGCCGTCAACAGGTCGACATCCCAGCCGGCGTTCTCGGCCAGCTTGTTGTCCGCAAGGATGTATGCGCGCCGTTCGTCCGCCGACAGGTGCGACAGATCGACTGTGGGCACTTCGCCAGGCACAGGGCAGTTGGCAATGGTCTCGCCGGACGCCCACATCTGCGTGGCCGCCTCCAGTCGGCCGTGGCCTGCCAGCAGCTCGTCGCCAGCGACCAGCGCAGGGTTAGTCCAGCCGAACTTGCGCAGCGAAGCCTTGATCTGCTCGATCTGGCCTGCGCTGTGCGTCCGTGCATTGCGGTCATAGCGGACCAGCTCGGCAGCCGCGCGGTAGCGGATTGTGAGCTGTTCGGCCTTTTTCATACGCGGTAAAAATTCGGCGGGACGGGAAAGAAAAAGCCCGGAACGGGTGGCCGGGCAAACCACCACGGAGGCGGTGGAGGAGACAACGATTGCCGCGTCTTACTCGACGCGTTTGAGCATGACGATGTCGATGTGCCGAGATCCAGTGGATGACTCACGATGGACCCGGAACACTTTGACGCGCGGGTCTTTTCCGGCTTCCCAGGCCTTAGCCTGTGCATCAAAGGCTTCAGCAGAGAGCTGCAGCGCCTCGGGATTGACGCCAAAAGTCGAACCTACGGAATGCTTTGCCAGCAGTGTTTCGAACGAGCTCAATTTGCGCTCCAGTCATTGATGAAGCGCCCATGCTACCGATTCGAAAACTGCCTAACAAATCTTTCGCCAAAAACGCAAAAAGCCCGCTTGCGCGGGCTCTGGACGTAATTCGTAGGTGTATCGAATGAGGGGCATTTTTGTGCACGAAATGCACAATGTCAAGAAAATCTCGTAAAACAGCCTACGCTTCAGCCTGCTCTTCGAGGGCCACCATGCCTGCCGCCATGAGCCGGCCGTCGATAGCCAGCCAGGCCACGGACTCAACCCCAGGCGCGGCCATCAGGCCCTTCTTCCGATCCCCTTCGATCCATAGCTTCAGCTTGGCGTTCTGGGCGCTGACCGTGTTGCGGTGCGCGCCGCAGTCCTCTGCGATCTGCTGCAGGTCCACACGAACGCCGAAGATCTTCTCCAGGATCGACCGCCGTACGCGGTAGTGCGAGAACGAGCCAGACAGCTGCTGCATGGCCCGGTCGGTCAGCCAGACGATGGCGGCATTCCATTCCGGGTTCGGCTTGCGCGCGGCGCAGCACGGGCGGCCGCAGTCGCACGGGATGTCGCGCGGCGCGGTGCGCGCTGTTAGCACCGCCTGGTGCAGCTCGGGCAGCATGCCGAGCTCGCTGCGGATCATGCCGGCCTGCGCGGCGCCGTCGACACCGACGAGCCCCTTCCCCGAGCCGATGGCCGGCGTCATGGCCTTGTTCATGGCCGATGCCTGGTACTGCTGGCCCGAGTAGTTGAACGCGAACACCAGCGCCGCGTGCGAGCTGTCGAAAAGGCGTTCTTCCATCATCGTTTCCCCGGTCACATTCATTCCTCACGCCGCCTGTAGCGGCAACTGTTCCACGCTGACCTGCACGCATGGCGACGTGCTGTAGCGCTTGCTGATGCGGTATTCCACTGCCTGTGCGTCGTCGAGCCAGACAATGCCGTTCATGCCGTCCTTGACGGCCTTCAGCACGTTGTCGGCGTCGGGCTTCTTCGTTGCGGCCACGAGACCTGCCGCGGCGTCGCGCTGGCGCTTCTTGGACCAGCTGACCGGGATCTGCAGGTTGATGTCGAGCCACAGCTCGACGGGCCCCTCGATGGGTGGCTGGCCTGCCATCGCCTGCTGCGCAGCGAGCTTGACCAGATTCTCGAAGACCAGCGTCTTTGCCGGTGTGCGAGCAGTCGGACGACCGTGGAAGCCCATGCCGATGATCGGGCGGCCCTTGGGCACTGGCTGGCCAGGAACCGAGAAAATGACCCGGCGCAGCGGGCGGGATTCGTCGAACAGCGATTTCGTCGTCATGCGACCACCTGCCCCGGCAAAACGCCGTACATGATCCGGTACACGCGCTCGAACTCGCCCGGGTTCATCCGCTCGGCTTTGCTCACCTCACGCTCGATCAGCCCATGGTCGCCGGATGCGGCGATGACACGCATCCGGAACACGATCGCGTGCTCGTCGGGATCGCGCTCGACGCCCAGCGCGTCGGCCTTCGCCTGGACGCCTTCCGGCGTGGCATCCCAGTCGGCCCCCGGGGGTGCCCCGCCCTGCCGGTCGGCCAAGGCATCGTCGATGAACATCCCGAGGAAGCCCGGGTTAACCGGCGACGTGTCCCCGTCGGCAACCCTTCGCGCGCACGCGAGGGCATGAGCCCGGAGCAACACCGGCACGTCGATGCAACGTTCGGCAATCCGGAGCAACGCCTCGCGCGCACGCGAGGACAGGCTGAGCGTCTTGCCCCGCTCGGCTTCGAGCAGCACCAGCTGTTCGCCGATCGCGTCAGCGGAAAGCGGCGGCGGCGCGGGGTTATCCACAGCCCCTACCCCGTGTGAAGTACCTACGCCGCTTGAAGTAGGTATGGTGTTAGGTGAAGGTGGAGGTGAAGGTTTGCCGTCTCGTTCGGCGCCCCGTTGGTTCATCCGTTCAACATTCGTTCCAACGTCCGTTGAACATCCGTTGCCGTTTTGTTCGGAGTCTCGTTTGATGCGCCGTGCCTCGGCCGATGCCTTCCCGGCCTTCGATCGTTGGCTGATGTTAGCGTTGGCTCGCTCAAGTTCTGCGTCTACGCGGTGATGGCGCAGCGCGCTGTCCTGCTCGTAGAAAAAGCCGCGCAGCTCAGCACCCGAGTCGCGCCAGTCTTTGCTATCCATCCGCGCAATGCGTCGCAAACGTTCATCGTCTACCGGCAGACGACCCTGATTGACCCAGGCGTGCATTAGCATCAGCAGATAGGCCCCATGTTCTGCCGCACTCAGGTGCGACGTGTCGGCCAGGTAGTCTGAGATGTAGAGTGGCATCCAGACGTCGGCCCGCTTTTCCTTCACTCTGGCCATCACGCCACCTCTAATCCCTTCCGGGCCAGCGTGCGCAGCGCCTGGTATTCGTCGCGTGGTAGGCAGACCATGCTGTCGTCGCCGGGCGCGACCACATCCAGCTCGAGTACTTCAAACAACGTGCAGAACTCGGCGAAGCTGAGGCGGTGCCCGCTGTTATTCAGAAAGCGTGAGAAGTTCGTCGCATCGACGCCGATGCGCTCGGCCACCTTTTTCTGGGTGAGCGGAGCAACGCGATTCAAAACCATCGATTCCAAGCTAGGCATGCGATGCTCCAATGTGCTCGATCGATTCCATAGGATTGACCCCAACGAAACAACGAAGCCGGGCGCCACGGCGGCCGGCCAGAATGAAATGGGAAACGGGTGCTACTACCTGGTGCCGAGCGGCACGGCGTCGAGATCCACGCGGGCCAAAGCCCCAGCGCGGAACAACAGAAAGCGACTGCGCGCGACGCAGCATGGTCATACCCCCGGTCGGACCGCCATGGGCCCGTTCAACAAAGCGCGGACGCACCGCGCAGCAATTACTCGGCTTTGGCCTTGTCGGCCCTCTGCCCGGCGAAGAAAAACGCAAGCAGATCCTCTCGCGTGAACGTCGCCCCGAAATCCACGCAGGCATTCCATAAGGCGTCCATGCTCGCCCGGCGCGGAATCTTTCTCGCGTAGACGAGATGCGTCTCGATGTAGACGGTGGTCGTGTTCGCCGCCACAGCGAACGCTTCACGTCGCTCGACCGGAAGGGATCGGTAGAACGACTTGAAGTCTTTGGCGCAAGGAGTCGAGTTCATGCGCCGATTCTATGACCTTTTTGGTCATAGCTCAAGGCAAGCTGTTACCAAAACAGCTTATTTACCTTTCTGGTCAATCAGGGTTCAATCACGCGCATGAAGTCAGTCAAGGAAATCCGCCGCGAAAAGCTGGCAATTGCGATACAGGAGAAGTGCGAGGGAAATCAGTCTCGCGCCGCGGACGCGCTCGGCTATTCGACGGCATCCCTTGTGAACCGCTACCTGAGCGGCGGGAAGGACATTGGAGACAAGACAGCTCGAAAGATCGAGGAAACCTTTGGTTACCCAACCTATTGGATGGATTCCGACACCGCCCCCTTGGCCCCGCCGATGCCGGTATCAGTGGCGCCGGCCAGTACTGCGGCCACGCTAGGGACACTTGAAAAGTGGCAGATCGAGGATGCAAGCCGCCTGAAAGAACTCTTCGATTCGAAGGCCCAGTTTTCCCAGGAAGAGTTTGGCCGCCGGTTTGAGGTCGGTACTCAAGGCATGGTCTGGCAATACCTGAACGCTCGCCGCGCGCTGAACATCAAGGCAGCCAGTGCCTTTGCCAAAGGGCTGGGCGTCACGGTGGATTCGTTCAGCCCACGCCTCGCTGACGAAATCCGTCTTGCGGCAAGCCACATCGCTGATGCCATTCCTGCTCTGCCTCGCGGCGCAGAATCCGGCGCCCGGCCGTCCGACCGCATTGCCATGGTGATGGCGGAACAACACCTGGATGTGCGGGAGCTGGCGCAACTGCTGGCAGTAGAGCCGCCGGTGGTCCGGGCCTGGCTCGAGCCAGAAGCTCCAAAGATTGGCCTCCACCACGCAGTCAAGCTGCAGGAAGCGTATGGCTACAGTCCGAAGTGGTTGATCAACGGCCACGGTGAGCCAAAGCTGGCTGGCTCGGTTGAGCCTGAGCTGGACGAGCCCAGCCTGGCTTTCGACGTCTTCCCTATTCCCCAGAATTCGTTTCGCAAGATTCCAGTGAGAGGCATGGCGCAGTTGGGCGACAACGGTCACTTCGTGGACGTCGAATACCCCGTGGGGCACGGCGACGGCTACGTTTTCTTCCCCACCAAGGATCCGGACGCCTACGCGCTGCGGTGCAACGGCGAATCGATGCGGCCCCGCGTGAAGCACAACGAGTTCGTGGTGGTCGAGCCCAACGCCCAGATCCAAAACGGTGACGAAGTCCTGGTCAAATCGCAGGACGGCCGCGTTATGGTCAAGGAGCTGGCCTATGTCCGCGACGGCATCGTGCATCTTTCGTCCGTGAATGAGCGGCACGGTATGGTGCGAATTTCGCAGGATCAGATCGAGCGGCTGCACTTCGTGGCCGGCATTGTGAAGCGATCTGCCTGGCACCCAGATTGATTTTTATGCGCATTGGAAGCGGCTGCTACAATGACCTTCATGAACCGAAAGCCGAATACCTTCGTGGACACCTTGCTCAAGGACGACGCGTCTCTTGAGGGTGTGCGTCGTGCTTTCCGGAATCTTGAGGAAGCTGTGGTCCAGTCGCACCAATCCCTGCAAAAACAGAAAGAGCAAATCGAAAGGGATATGAAAAATGGTGGAAGAGCCACAAAAAAACGGTTCCATCTTTGACTTCCTCTATACAGACCACGAGCGTCTGAAATCTTGGCTTGCCCAGACTTTTCCTGATGGCATTCCGCATTCCAGTAAGAAAACTTCCGTATCGGGCGCGAACAGCGGCTTAGAGATCGGAGGTAGTGCGGATGTTACTGGTCAAGTCAGCGCTGTCTTCGCCAAAAGTGGCGTGAAAGGCGGTGCCCAAGGCAAGATGAGTAGCAATGAAAACGCATCACGGTCTCACGAGCAGACCTTTGACAACAGTTGGGCCCTTCCTGTTGATGTGCTGGATGTTTTGCAGGAGCAAGGCTATATCCAACGCGATCTCCGGGCGGCCCAAGTTGGATCATTAGTTCTGGTATCTGGAGCACCACAACTAATCGACATCAAGTTCATGCAGGACATTTGGGATCCTGCAATCACCCATCTCACTAGCCAGGAAAAGGTCACCCACAAGAATAAGCATCAGATCGTCGAGGTACGGTCCCAACTGAAGAACATAGGCGACCTTCTTCGTGTGATGCCCCCGTACCCACAGATGACACTGGTGGACATCGACGGGAACCAAGTTTGGGCGTGCCTCAAGCAGGAACATCTTTTAATTAGTAGTTCTGCACTAGCACTTGCCCACGGATCTTTCGTTCGGGAAACCTGGCACGTCCTGGCGGCCGTGGATGCGCTGCCCGATGAACAAGTCGAGCACGCGACCACGCCACCGCCCCAGCAGTCCCAATTGATGGCCGCCGCCGCCGAGATCATTGGGCAAATGCGCGACCTAATGGGTCGCTCCTCCACGGCCTATGCCGTGACGCCAGTTTTGATCTTCCGCGCTATAAATCCGCTACCGGAATAGTTCAGCGATTGCCCCTCATAAAAGGCCCGCTCCTTCGCGGGCTTTTATTTTATCTATTGCTATTACCACTTCGGTAAAAACATTCAATCGCAACTGTTACCTTTTTGGTTTGCCTTGCTATTACCGATTAAGTAATATGTCTTCACGCCGCTGACGTTCACAGCGGTTCGCTGGAGACAGAGATGCCAACCGCCCTTCCCACCGCCGCTGCATACCGACACGCCCACGAAGCGCACCAACGCGCTTCCGGCGGTCAGGTGGTCGCAGTCCGCACCCTGGTGCGCGAGACGGTGACCCGGATCCACAACCGCGACCATTTCGAGTTCCGCGGCGCCAACGAGGATTCGGTCTACGAGGCCGCACTCGACAAGAAGAATTCGCTCGACATCTACCGCTCGCCGGCCATCGCCTACCGCTATTGGGAAGGCGACGAGTACGTGGTGATGGTTCGTTGCTTCGGTCTGGACTGAGGGGGCGCGCCATGTCCATGACCACCCAACAGGCGTGCATTCGACAAGCTGCAGCGGAGAACAAGAACGCCGAACTGCTGCGCGAGCTGCGCCACGCGCACCAGATCATCAAGAACGCGCTGAATCTGATGACCCTCGACCAAAAGTTCGACTGGGGCACGGCTAATGCCCGCGATGGCGTCGACGGTGACGGCATGACCCGTTTCCACGAGCGCGAGGCCGTCATAGGCAAGACCACGGGAGTGCAATCGTGAACCGCGATTTCTTCCTGACCGCGCTGCTCATCTGCATTGCACCGCCGCTGGTGGTGCTGACCGCCACCCTCATCAGCCGGGTGTGGCAATGACGCGCCGCCCGTCTGCCCGCCGCGCTGTGGCCGAGCTACTGGCCCTCTGGGTCGGCACCACGCTCGCCATGGCCGCCGTGTTCTTCGTCTACCAGTTGGCCAGCGCAGAGCCGAGCCAGCGACCAACCGCATCCCGGAGTTCCACATGAGCGCCGCACCGATCGTGCCGGGCAAGTCGTATTTCGTCCACGGCGCGGGCCTGTCCCTCACTGTGATCGCCGCAAATCCCGTCGACGCCATCTGCGTGGCGCTGGACATCATCCTGGAGTCATTGCAATGAGCACCATCACCGTTCGCGCGTCCAGCTGGGGCGCCCTTTTTGACTGCGCATACCGCTGGGAAGGCATTCACCTACTCGGCATGCGTAACGTTGTCGGCTTGCGCGCCGCGCTGGGCACGGCCATTCACGCCGGGACTGCGGCATTCGACCAGAGCCGCCTCGATGGCTCGGGCGTGAGCGCTGACGATGCCGGCGCCGTCTTCGTCGACAAGCTCCACGATCCGGAGAACGAGTACAACCCAGCCAGCGACGACCTCACCGTCAAGGATGCCGAGCGCATCGGCCTGTCACTGCTGACGCAGTACTGCCTGGAAGTGTCGCCGCGCTACGACTTCGTCGCCGTCGAGATGGAAACGAAGCCTCTCGATATCGACTGCGGCGGCGGCACCGTGGTGCGCCTCACCGGAACCATGGATCGCGCCCGGATTCGCCGTACGGCCATCGGCGTCGGTATTGCCGACCTCAAGAGCGGTTCCGCTGCAGTTCAGAAGGGCGCGGCCGTCACCAAGGGCCACGGCCCGCAGATCGGCACCTACGAACTGCTGTACGAGCACTCGACGGGCCAGCCTGTCGAGGACAGCGCCGAGATCATCGGCCTGAAGACAAAGGGCACTCTCGAAATCGCCACTGCGCCTGTCAGGAACGCAAAGCGCGTGATGCTCGGCACCGAGTCCATGCCGGGCCTCATCGAGTTCGCTGCCGACATGTTCAAGTCCGGCCGCTTCTACCCCAACCCCAAGTCCTTGCTGTGCTCGGACAAGTACTGCCCGCGCTACGGCAGCTGCCAATTCCACGACTGAGAGCCCACCATGAACGCACCCGCTCAACAACTGCAGGCCATCAAGACCGCCGGCGCCGCCGTGTCTATGATGCCCGACCAGGCCGTCGACATGTTCACAGAGCGCGGCTTCACGCTCGCCAACCGCATCGCGAAAGCGTACGCCAGCAGCGACGCCGTACCGGCCCAGTTCCGCTCGTACAACCTGAAGAAGGCCGGCAACGAGGAGAACTGGATCGAGAATCCGAACGCCATCGGCAATTGCCTGGTGGCCATCGAGGTCGCGCGCGCCGTGCGCATGTCGATCACCGCGGTGATGCAGAACGCGGACATGATCGAAGGCAAGTTGCGTTGGTCCGGCAAGTTCGTGATCGCCGCGATCAACGCGTCGGGGCGGTTCACTCCCCTGCGCTTCCAGGCAGTCAACCGCGGCCGCATCGAGGCCAAGTACAAGGAAAAGACCGGCTGGGACAAGGAAGCCCGGAAGCCGATCTTCGCCGAGCGTACGGTCGAAGTCGACGACATCGAATGCATCGCATGGGCGCTGCCGAAGGGCGTGCAAGAACCGCAGCTGACGCCAGACCTGCTGCGCAAATACCCGAATCGTCTGCTGGATCTGTACAAGTCCCTGGGCATGCCGGTCATCGAGTCCGCGCCGGTCACGATGAAGATGGCCGTCGAAGAAGGCTGGTATGGCAAGGCCGGCTCCAAATGGCAGACCGAGCTGCGCGCGCTGATGTTCCAGTACCGCGCCGGCAGCTTCTTCGGAAACATCCATGCGCCGGACATCGTCATGGGCATGGGCCGCACCTCTGAGGAAGAGCGCGACGTCATCGACATTCACGACGACGGTTCCTACACGGTTAGTCGAACCACGATCGACGAACTGCGCGACCGCGCACCGGCTGCCGATGTTGTCGAACCAAAAGCCACCCCAGCGGCTGCCGAAGCTACCGTTGAAGTTCAGCAAGACAACGTAGCGCCTTCAGGTGGCGACCAAAGTGCCCCGACAACTGTCGATGGCCCGACGCTCACGTTCAAGGACGTGAAGCACGAGCTGCAGCAGGCGGAAAACGCTGAAGACCTCGACTTCGCCAGAAGCCTGATCAAGCAAGTGCCTGACGACAAGGACCAGGCCACGTTGCACCAGCTCGCCTCGCAACGCATGCGCGATCTGACGCAGCCAGCCGAGAACGCCGCGCCTGCCCAGCAGACCGCACGCCGCCAGCGCGCACCCATCAACGCCGACTGAAACACCTGTGAGAGAGGACTGCCCGCGCGGACGGCTGTAGCGCGGGAGGAAGAACAGTGCCGCGCCGCCGAATGCTGAGGCGCGGCCCGAACGCAGACACGCACACCAGGACACCGAAATGAGCCAATCGCCCGAAATGAAAGCCACGATGAACATGACCGCCACCACCCTCGGCAAGGACCTGCTGTCCGCCCTCGTGTTGGAAATGAAGATGATGCCGGACACGTGGGTGAAGCTGTCCGAGAAGAAGCAAAACGACATCATCGACCGCCTGCGCAACCGCGTCGACGCGTCGGTGAAGATGGCCGTGCACCTGATCGCCGCCAACGGCCGCACTGTGGTCCAGGGCGATCTGGACAAGATCACCATCAAGGACGGCGCCCAGGCGCTGATCAAGATCGGCAAGTCGGTGTCTGCCCTGCACGAATTGGCAGAGGCGCAGGGTCAAGCCGTGCTGCTCGTGCTGAGCGGTGGCGACAGCCAGTACACGAGTGGCATGGACGAGGTGAGCGGAGAGTCCGACCAGCGCTCGTTCGAGATGGGCCGCGAATACACCGACGGCGATGGCGACGGCATGCCTGACGCCGGTGCGCCTACCGACGACAACGTAGTCGATGCCGAATTCAAGGAAGTCCCCGCGATCGAGCACCAGCCACTGAAGGAAGAGCTGGATGCCTCCTACGAGGAAGGCTACAAGGCCGCGTCCGAAGGCAAGGCGGAAAGCGATTGCCCGGTCGTGGCCGGCCCGCTGTGCATCGAGTGGGTGAAGGGCTGGAAGGATTGGCACGACGAGCACCCGGAAGAGGATCCGCTGTACGCCGACGTCGAGACCTTCGTCATCGCGAAGCAGCGCGTGTCCATCAGCCAGATCCAGCGCCAGTTCGGTATCGGCTACAACCGCGCTGCCCGCCTGGTTGAGCGCCTGGAAGCCAAGGGCGTCATCAGCGCGGCTGACGCAGCAGGTCAGCGCAAGGTCCTGAAGAGCACTGAAGAACAGGAAGGGTAAGCAGCCATGCAGATCACCGCCATCCACGCCCGCAACTTCCTCGGCCTTCGGGCGGCCGACATCATCCCAGCCACGCCGGTGTCGCTGATCTGCGGCCCGAACGGCGCTGGAAAGTCCAGCCTGCAGGAAGCCGTCCGCCTGGCCCTGACTGGCGAAAGCGTGCGCGTGAGCCTGAAGAAGGAATACGGCCAGCTGCTGCACGATGGCGCAGAAACAGGTACGGTCGTCGTATCCGCTGGCCCGCAGGCCAACAGTATCGCCCTGCCATCGGGCAAGCTGACCGCCGGCCTGCAGACCGATCCGCGCTTGCCGTACGTGCTGGACGCACAGCGCTTCGCCCGCCTCGAGGTGAAAGAGCGCCGCGCGTTCCTGTTTGACCTGATGGGCCTCAAGCTCGGTACCGACCTGGTGCGCGAGCGCTTGGTGGCACGCGGCTGCAACCCCAAGAAGATCGAGGCGGTGCTGCCGCTGGTGCGCGCCGGTTTCGACGCCGCGGCGAAGGAAGCCCAGACCAAGGCCACCGCTGCCAAGGGCGCGTGGCGCGCCATCACTGGCTTGACGTACGGTTCTGTGAAGGCCGGCGACTGGAAGGCCGACGTGCCTGCAGGCGCGCCAGCCCCGGAAGACGTCAATGCAACGATCTCCGAGCTGCAGGCCGACATCGCCGAGGCGTCGACCGAGGCCGGCGACATGCAGCGCCAGCTCGGCGAGATGGACGCCGCCGCGCGCCAGCGCGCCGCCCGCGACACGAAGATCCGCGAGCTGACCGACAAGGCAGTCGGGCTCGCCAAGGCCCAGGAATCGGTCGACCGCGCGCAGGCCGAGCGCGACGAATTCCTGCCCAAGGTCGAAGTCCTGCGTGCGGCGGCCGGCGGCAAGGCAGCGGGCATGCCTTGCACCTGCCCCGAGTGCGGCGTGCTGCTGCAGTACCTTGCTGGCCAGCTAGCCCTGCGCGAACCGACGCAAGCCGACCCTGAGGCGGCTGGCCGCCTGCCCGAATACGAACGCAGCCTGACGGTGCTGGAGAACGCGCTGAAGAGCCGCACCGCCGAGCGTGCCGCGGCGAAGGCCGCCGCGACGCAGCTCGACCTGCTACGCAAGGATGCCGCCGCCGATGCCGGCGACGATGACGCCGAGCTGCGCAAGACGATCGAGGCTGCGCTGACCAAGCTGCAGGAAGCAATCGCTGCTACTGGCAAGCAGCTGGAAGATGTGCGCGCGGGCCAAAGGGCTGTCGCACAAGCGGCAGAGCAAACGAAGCTGGCGTCGCAGCACCACGCCGACGTGGTGGCGTGGGACGCGCTGGCCGACGCGCTTGGCCCGAGTGGCATTCCCGCGGAGCTGCTGGCCGAAGCGCTGGACCCAATCAACGACCGGCTCGCCGCCACGGCCAACATGACCGAATGGTTCCGCGTAGGCATCGAGGCGGACATGACCATCACAGCGGGAACCGGCCGTGCGTATGCCCTGCTGTCCGAGTCCGAGAAGTGGCGCGCCGACGCAATGATCGCTGAAGCCATCACCCATCTGACTGGGCTTCGCCTGCTGGTGCTGGACCGCGCTGACGTGCTGATCGGCGCCGAGCGCGATCGCCTGTTCTGGTGGCTGGACGATCTGGCCGTTGATGGCGCGATCGACACTGCCCTGGTGTTCATGAGCCTCAAGTCGCCGCCCGCTGGCCTACCTGACGGCATCACGGCGTTCTGGATCGAAGACCACGAGGTCGGCACCGTAAGGGAGGCCGCGTGATGGTCAGCACCACCAAAATGATCCAGCGCCTGGAAGGCCTGCTGGGGACGAAAGACCTGACCGAATGGGAACAGGGATTCGTCCGTTCGCTGGCCTCGCGCATGCATGCCGGCGAGGTAACCAGGCTCACCGGCGACCAGGTCGAAAAACTCGACGAACTCCACGGGAAGCACTTCGCATGAATGCCATCATTTTCGACACCGAGACCACCGGCACGAACGAGCCCATCGTCATCGAAGCCGCATGGCTGCGCCTGCGGGATCCGTTCACCTTGGCCACCGCCGAGGAATTCGAGCAGCGGTACAACCCCGGAAAGGGGATCGAGCTGGGCGCGCTGGCGACCCACCACATCCTCGACGAGGAACTGGTCGACTGCCCGCCGTCGTCGCTATTCGAGCTTCCGGCCGATGTGGAATACCTGATCGGCCACAACGTCGACTATGACTGGAAAGTCATCGGCGAGCCGCCGGTAAAGCGGATCTGCACGCTGGCGCTGTGCCGACACCTGTTTCCCGAGATCGACTCGCATACCCAGTCGGCGATGCTTTATCTGTTCGAACGCGATCGTGCGCGCCAGCTGCTGCAGCGGGCCCATTCTGCCAAGAACGATGTGCTGAACTGCCGCATTGTCCTCGACTACGTGCTGAACAAGCTTGGCCTCACTGATTCCTGGACGTGGGAAGACGTGTGGGAAGCCAGCGAAGCCGCGCGCGTCCCGACCGTCATGACCTTCGGCAAGCACAAGGGCATGCGCATTGCAGAGGTGCCGCCGGACTACAAGTCGTGGCTGCTTCGCCAGCCGGACGTTGATCCGTACCTGGTCAAAGCCCTCAAGGGAGAACGGGAATGAACACCCAGCCTCAACGCCGGATCATCCGGCTGCCCGAGGTCTGCGAGCGCGTCGGCCTGGGCAAGACGGCCATCTACGGCCGCATCAAGGACCAAACGTTTCCCTCACCTATCAAGCTCGGCCGCGCCAGCGGCTGGGTCGAGGAAGAGGTGCAACAGTGGGTCGACGATCAGATCGAAGCCACGCGCGGGAAGCACTGATGTCATCCGAATTCGCACTGGCCATCAGCGTCGTCGCCGTGATCGTCTACACCGCCGCGAGCGTGTATGCGGCGCGGCGCCAGGCGAAGTGGATGGCCGAAATGGAACAGAAATTTAAGAGCAGGGAGCTGTGATGACTGACACCACGAACAGCCAAACCGACAAGGCGGCAGCTGAACGCGTGTTTCAAGGCGTGCTGCGCCAAGCTGGTGACATTGACGACTTCGAGCAGCGTCTAATGCGCGATGCATGGGATGCCGCACTGGCTTACTGCGCCCGCCACACCGCGATTCATGAGACAGAAGCATCGCGCGACGTTCTCGCCGAGCGCCACCGCCAGATCAGCGCGGAAGGCTGGACACCCAAACATGACGACAAGGCCACCGACGGCGCGCTGTCCTTGGCTGCCGCAACCTATGCCCTCCACGGCCTCCTGCCCACGCGCGGCAGCCTCCCGTTGACCTGGCCGTGGGCCCCGGAAGGATGGAAGCCCAGCGCTCCGCGGCATAACCTGGTCAAGGTCGGCGCCCTCATCCTTGCGGAGATTGAGCGATTCGACCGTGCGGCCGCCGGCGAGGTGCGTGCATGATCCGCCGCGAGTACAACAGCTTCGGCTTCTGCTGCGGGCTACACAGGTTTCCCGCTTTCGGCTGCGACGTCCTTCAAGATTCTGAGTTCTTTACGAATAAGGTGTGCGAGGTTCGACAACTGCTGGGAGAGATAGTCTTCGGCCTCGTTCGGCGGCAATTGAGTACGAGCGATATGAATGACCGCGATCACCTTGTTGGTGGTGTTCCGAGCGACCAGCAAAGCTATAGCGTGTCGCTCTTCGAGTTCCGACATGGGCAACATAGATATCGCTGCTCGAAGGTCGCGGAATTGCTCCATCGCGTATTCGCCGAAGCTGTTCACGAAAGTCTGCTCGCAGGATTTTTGCAGCGCTGCTGTGATGTCATAAAGCTGTTGCACCGTCCACACCGACAAGGTCAGTGCCTTTTCGCGCCTAGCATTCTCTGCTGCCTTCTCCCGCGTCTTGTCCAGATGATGCTGCACAAAGACGACGCCGAAGGCACCAATGATCGCAACCAACGAGGCAACGGACTGTGCGAGCGCAAGCCAGTCGCCACGGTGAAAAGAGTCCATAGACGTCCCCCATATTTTTGGAGGGCATCCTAGCATGCTGACCAACCACTGCTACCAGGGCGACTGCTGCGACATGGTGCATCGCCTAAAGCAGCTTTCCATCCTCATCGAACAACCCCTCGATTTCTTCGGGAGGAAGGATGCCTTCAGCCACCATTTGGCGGAGGTCGTACATTTCCCGCTCGATCTCTTCCTGGAGGGACAATTGGCCATTCGCTTTCCGGATCGCGTTGATGGCCCCGACTTTCCCCTGAAGTTCAAGGGTCATGCCCATGAGCTTGACCATGGTCTCGGGATCCGCGTGTTCGCCGAGGATTTCCGTAAGTTGTTTTCGAAGTTCGTCCATCCCGGTCGTATCGGCACGATGGGCGAAAACCTTGAGGCTCACCAATGAAAGAACGCCCTATCCTCTTCAGCGGCGCCATGGTGCGCGCCATCCTCGACGTCCGGAAGACGCAGACGCGGCGCATTGTGAAGCCGCAGCCGGAAATCAACAAGCAAGGGAACCTCACAGGCGAATGGCTGAGCAAACCGCTCGACGGGCTGCTACTACCTCGGCTACAGGACATCACTATCCATTGCCCATACGGCCAGACTGGCGATCGCCTGTGGGTGCGCGAGACATGGGCACAGCCTGCGCCACTCGATCCAGGCCCGACCGTCTACCGCGCTGACTATCCTGCCTGCGTGCCGGCCGGCTTCGAGAACATCCCGCCGGCAGACTCCATCACGTGGAAGCCAAGCATCCACATGCCGCGCTGGGCCTGCCGCATTGAGTTGGAAATTGCCGGCGTGCGCATCGAGCGGCTCAACGACTGTAGCGAGGCAGATGCGATTGCGGAGGGCATCGCGTCGGAACTGGAGGGATGGACGGACTACAGCAATCCCAGCTGCCAGATGTGCCTCGATCCTGTGGATTCGTACCGGACGCTTTGGGACAGCATCAACGGCGCCGGCGCCTGGGCGGCCAATCCGTGGGTCTGGGTGGTCGAGTTCGGGCGCGTTTAGACCGAATTATTCAAAACCAATAATTCAGTTGAACCCGCCCTCGCCGGACGTGCTCTAAAAACCGGATTTGAATAGCGCAACGATGGCAACTACCAGGGCAACTACGGAAATTGAGATCGACAAAATGGCCCCCCAGCATGCCCCACGTCCGGAATCAGAACGAGTTGAAGCCTGCAACACCACTCGCTGGCTTCGCTCCGCCACGAACATTGAAGCCGCCCGACGCTCCCATTCCGCAATCATTGCTTGGTTTGTGGCATCAAACTGACCTTCAGTGCGCATCATCGCGACTTTCCCGAAACCTAAATTGTCAACAAGGGCCTGGACCTCTTCTATGTTCTTGAATGACATTTTTTAGCGCTTAATTATTGCGCGACCTCTCGTAGCACGACGTTTATGAGCAATTATTCAATGCCAATAATTCTACTGCCCTGCCCGTTCTGCGGGCTGCCTGGCCAGATGAAGACCTCGCAAGGCTGGTCGGCAGTAAGCTGCACGGACGTCGCGTGCTGTGGCCATCAGATTGCGCTGACGCACAAGAGCGAGGAGAGCGCAGCGGCGGCGTGGAATCACCGCATACTCTTCGCACACGAAACTGGCAGAGCGGCTACAGACTACGCGCTTAAGGATCGGTAGGTTTTCCCGCCACGCTTTCTCCCCACTGAAAACCTCTCGGAAGCATGCGCCTTTAAGGGATGACGCGCGACTTGCGCGGTCTCGCAGTTTTCTTCAGAGACTCGGTAGCTTCCCCGACGCCATAGAGGCCAAGCAGTTGCTTCGCCAAAAGTGCGGTCGTCTCGTGCTTCAACTGCGCGTTGTCATCAGGAATATTCGCTATTACTTGGACTGCCATACCCACCGCATTAATTCGCTCAAGGACAGTCACATATTCCTTGGATTGTGACAGTATCGATCGATAGATCAACAAGAACGAACCGCCGATAAAGCTGATGATCACGCCGGAAGCCGCTCCCACTACCGCCACGGGTAGCGATTCAGGTCGTCCAATAGCCAAATTCAAGCCATATAGAATGAATAAAAATCCTGCCAACATAACGATTAATGTTAGCCAAAATATTGATCTAACCTGCGCTAGATTTCTGTCCAGATAACTTTCGAGCTTAGTTCTCGCAAGATCCCATGCCAACTGTGGCTTTTCTGGATTGGCAATCGCTTTTTCTTCAACACGTTCAATCCGCTCTCTCGTCGCCTTCGATTCAATCCATCCCTTAATAGTCGCAATGACAACTCCTAAAAAAGCAGCTGCAATAGGTGCCGCAGCGCCTGCGAACATCTCCAACGGAAGACTAAAAGCAGCAGTAATACTAGACATTCATGCCACCAATTATTTAAAGGCCAAAGAATCCAAACGATCCGCCCATGCTTGCATCATCTGGCGGCGCTCCGTGAGGTATTGCGCGTGATTATAGGCGGCGCGCACCTTGTTGCGCTCGACGTGGGCCAACTGGCGCTCGATGACGTCCGATCGGAAGCCCAGTTCGTTCAGCGCAGTCGACGCCAGGCCTCGGAAGCCGTGGCCAGTCATCCGTGAGTGGTATCCCAGGCGGTACAGGGCATACAGCATCGTGTTGTTGCTGATGTGGCCAGTCTTGCCGCGCGGGCTGTAGAACACATACGTGCGGTGACCGGTGATCTCGCGCAGTTCCTTCAGCACCGCCAGCGCCTGCGTGGATAGCGGCACCACGTGCGGGTCGCGCATCTTCATCCGCTCGGCCGGCACCAGCCACTCGGCCTTTTCCTCGTCGATCTCATCCCACTGGGCCTTGATCATTTCCGTGGTACGCACGAACGTCAGCGTCATGAGCTGCAGAGCCAGGCGCGTTACCTTGTCGCCCTCATAGCCATCGATGTCGCGCAGCAGCTGCGGCAGGTCGGCCAGGGGCACGCGGGCCTGGTGCTGGACGGGCGCCTGCTTCAGCACGACCTCGCTGTCGATGTCGGTGGCCGGGTTGCGATCGCACAGGCCATAGACGATGCCGTACTGGAACACTGCCCGCATGCGCTGCAGTACGCGCTTCGTGGTATCGCGGACGCCGCGGGCCTCGATCGCCTTCAGCAGGTCCAAGATGGCCGGCGCGCGGATGTCGGAAATGGGAGTGCTGCCCAGGACGGGAAAGACGTCGTTCTCGAGCGAGGCGAGAACCTTGCCGGCATAGACCTCGTTCCAGCTTTCCTTCTGGGTCGCATGCCAGTCGCGGGCGACCGCCTCGAAGGAATTGCCGGCGGCGATCTTGGCCGCGCGGCGCTGGTCCTGTTTGACCGCGCCAGGATCCTTGCCCTCGGCAACGTGCGACCTGGCCGTCTCGCGCTGCGCGCGGGCCTGGGCCAGCGTCACGCCAGGGTAGGTACCAAAGCCGAGCCGATTCTCGGCACCGGACGGGCGGACGTATTTGAAGCGCCAGAGCTTTCGCCCATCTGTCATGACCTCCAGATAGAGGCCACCGCCGTCGAACAGCTTATAGGCACGCTCGCGCGGCTTGGCGTTGCGGATTTTGGTGTCGGTGAGAGGTTCGACCGTACGGGGCATCGCGTAGGGGCACCGATAATCGGGGCATTAGAGAATGCCCCAAAGAATGCCCCAAAAAGTGACGGATGCCAACGGTTTCCCGCGAACTTTGGTGAACGTCGAAAGGCCAAGAGGCCTTAATTTACAGCGGGAGAGAGAACTTCGGAGAACTGCTGCGGACTTCGTTATGGTCCCGCCGACAGGAATCGAACCTGTATCTAGCGCTTAGGAGGCGCTCGTTCTATCCATTGAACTACGGCGAGCGGACCGTCTGCATGGCACCCGCGCCGCGCTGGGGCGGGCGAGTCGGAAGACGGGGCGCAGTATAGCAAACTCGGCCAGTGCCGGAGCACGATGCTCGCTTCTGCGGCGCTCGCGGTGGCGAATGCGGGTGCTGGCGGTGCCCTGCGCGCAACGGCGGTGGCAGGCGCGGACGCTGCGGCTGGTGCAGCTTTCCCAATCGATCAGTCCGGACATGGCAGGCTCCCTGGGTAGTTTGGTTGGGGAATGGATCAATCAGGCTGCGCGCAGGCCGCTGTGGCGGCCGGCGTGACGGCCTGACACCAGCAGCGCGCGTACCAGTTGCAGCACGGTGGCCACGGCGGCGCCGGGATTGCGCAGGCAGGTTTCCACCTGTTCGCTGCGCCCCCGCCCCAGCAGGCACCACGTGCAGAAGTGCTCGCAGTTGTTGGTCAGCAGGTGATACTGGCTTTCGCCCAGGCGGCTGCGGGCGCGGGCCACGGCTTCGGCGCCGAGGTAGCGTGCGCAGGGTTCGTACTTGACGGCCACGCCATGGCCGTGGGCAAACTGTTCGATGGAGGTTTCCTCGACCGGCGCGGCATGCAGAGTGTGGCAAAAGCCGGCATAGTGGATGACGCGGCCGTGGCCAGCGTAGATACCATGGTGAACGTAGCCATTGCGTTCCGTCACGAGATGGGCACCGGGCAGATAGGTGTCTTCCAGGCAGTCGGCTTGTTGTTGGTCTTGGGTGTTCATGGCAGGTCTCGGTTTGGTGTCTGTGGCGGGCAGCCAGTGTTGCGTTGTTGCCCAACCAACCGCATCAAGCGTGCCAGCGGCACTGATCCACGGCGCGACAATGGTTTGCGGGAGATCAACCGAATTTGGAGTACCGGGGTCGTTGGTCAGTAACCAACGAAAACCTGCGCAATGTGTTGGAAATTGACAGTCATCGGCGTACCAGCAGCCGGACCGGCGCAAGGTAGTAGCCAGTACTCCCCTACTACTGGTCGACTACTGAACGATGACTTGACTGACGGTGGCCGCCCACCAGTGTTGGTGGCCGGTGTTGGTCTGGCCCCAACCGCGAATGAGGCCGTTACGACGCAATCCGGATGAGAACCGCCGTCGGCATCACCCTTGGCCCATGGCACACCGTTTGCTCAATACAGGCACGCAACAATCAGCTGCCTAGCTTCAGGAGACGATCATGGCAACGCTTATCATCCGCGACCTCAACACCCACCACGAACTTGATTTCCGGGCCATGTCCGCCATCCGGGGCGGCGGTGCGCCCTGGGTTTTCGGCTGGATCCAGCCCTATGTTGCATCGCGCCCAAGCACGTTGCCCGTCGTGAACTTTTACGAGATCAACTACAGCTTCTATGCTGATCAGATGAACAACCAGTTCCAGAACATCGACGTCCATAACAACGCGCCGAATTCGAACGTTACGGTCGACGCCAGCATGGATGCCCGCAACAAGGGCCGGTTGATCTAAGTCCTGCGGCACGCAGCGGCAGGGCTTTCGCGGTTACCCCAAACATCCGGCTGCCCCGGGGGCGCCATTCGCGCGGAGCGGCAACGGTCCGCGCCGGAGCATACCGTGACCTGCGTATCGCAATTCCGCTGGGCCTCGGCCGCCTGTACAGACGTCGGCCGGGTGCGCGAGCGCAATGAAGACGCCTGCCTCGACCTTTCCGAGCGCGGCATCTGGGCAGTGGCCGATGGCATGGGCGGTCACGCGGTGGGCGACTTCGCCAGCCGCGCGATCGTCCAGGCACTGTCGGGGCTACCCGCGCCGGACAGTCTCGAACACGCCGTGGAAAGCGCGCGGATCGCGATCCAGACCGTGAACCAGTTGCTGATCGAGGAAGCCGTGCGCATGCAGGTGCGCGTGATCGGCAGCACGGTTGTCATGCTGCTCGCATGCGAACGCCAATGCAGTTGCCTGTGGGCCGGTGACAGCCGGCTCTACCTGTTCCGCGACGGCCATCTGAAGCAGCTCTCGCGCGATCACAGCCAGGTGGAACGGCTCAAGGCGCGCGGACTGATTACGGCCGAGGAAGCCAGGCACCACCCCGCCCACAACACCATTACGCGCGCGGTCGGTGCCGCCGCCTCAATCGACCTGGAGCGGTTGACGCTCGAGATTGGCGATGGCGACATCTTCCTGCTCTGCAGCGATGGCCTGAGCAACGAGGTTCAGGACGACCAGATCGCCGCCGTGCTTGCCACGGGTAACGATCCTGCGCGACTGGCCGACACCCTGCTCCGCCAGGCGCTGGACAATGGCGGACGCGACAACGTGTCGGTGGTGGTGGTACGTGCCGACGATCTAGGCGAGGGCTCCGACATGACACTGCTGAATCCCGAGGTCTGACGATTTCTCCGAGGCGAAGAATCCGCTGAAAACACGGAATTTTCGTGCCGATTTTCAGATTTATCCCCGTTTGCATCGGTTCCTGGCCTGTCCAGAATGGCCGGCATGCCTTACAACGAGATGATCTGAAATGCGCATGCCAGCCAATCGGAGCCGCCTTCTGCGGCAACTGCTCCTGCTTCTGGTCGTCGCCACCGCGGCGCCATCGTTGTCCGCTTATCCACCAACCGAGTATTACTTTGTAGACACCCCCGACCCGAACGAGCCGCCCTACCCGACTCGCGAACTTGCCTGCGAGCGCCTGAACAGCGTGTTCCGTGGCTCGTGGTCATACGACGAGGAGTCGGGGCTATGTCTCGATCTCCGTCCCGACGGCTCGTACACGCGCACCAGCGTGCTTACCCGTGCATGGCTCTGTGCACCGCATGGAAACACCCCGAATGATCACTTACCGTGGAAAGAGCAATGTGGTGGGCCGTTCTTCTGGTCGCGCGACCAGCAAGTCAGCCGGATCGAGGATCAGAGCTGCCCCGTTGGCAATGGCGTGACTGCCGGCACCGGCACCATGACGATCACGGAACCCGATATCCCGGCGACCACGCACGTTCCTGCCCTGGAGAGGACATATCGCTCCCATGTACCGTTTGACGCTGCCGACACATTCGGCCGCAACTGGATGCATCAGTGGAACCGCCAGCTCGAACTACCCGGGGAAACCGGCACCACGCTCACCGCCTTGCGTGGCGACGCCACCCATGTCACGTTCAACAAGCAAGGCGATGGCTGGCAAGCGGCCAGCAGCCGCGATACCGTGGCTCCGTTCGCGCTCGGCAATGGCGAGTACGGCTGGCAATATCGCCGTGCCGTCGACGACGCGGTGGAAACCTACGATGCACGCGGCAGATTGCTTCGCGTGGCCGAGCGCAACGGCCAACTGACTACCTTGACATACAGCGACGCCAGCACCCCCGCCGCCGTGGCAGGCAAGCCCGGCATGCTGCTGCGCGTGGCAAACCGGTTCGACCAGGCCTACGTCTTTACCTATGATTCGGAAGGCCGCATCAACTCGATTACCGATCCGTCGCAGCGCACTAGCTGGTACAAGTACGGCGAACGTCAGATGTTGAGCGAAGTGACACATGCCGACGCCACGCGCCGCAAGTATCACTACGACGCCATGCCCAGTATCGGTCGGTTCGCAAGGTACCTGACCGGCATCACCGACGAAGCCGGCGTCCGCTTTTCCACCTACAGTTATGACGGTCGCGGCCGCGTCACCAACACCGAGCTCGCAGACGGGGTGGACTTCACCGCCCACCGATACGTCGACGCCAACAACACCACGGTGTACCGCAGAAAGCGCCGAGATTCGCACTATCGCCAGGAAATGATTGGCAATACCATGCGGCCGGCTGGCATCTCTGGCCACTCGACACCAGGTGGCGCAACCAAATCAACCTATTACGACCCCTCGGGCAACCTGGTTGGCACCGTCAATTTCAAGGACGTCGCGACGCAATACGCTTACGACGAGCGCGGCAGGGTAACGCGGCGCGTTGAACAGGCGGGCAGCCCTGCCCAGCAGATTTTCACGACCGAATGGCATCCGACCCTGAACGTTCCAGCAAGGATCGCCATGCCGAATCGTATCGATACTGCTGAATTCGACGAGTTGGGCCGTCCCTCCAAACATTCGTGGCAAGCCACCACCGATAGCAGTGGCATGCGTGGCTTCGACGCCGAGCGCACTGGGCCCGTATCGAGCATTGCATGGACTTATGACGCCAACTGGCAGATGGCCAGCCTGGTCGAGCGCGAAGACGACCGGATCACCAGCCAGGCGACCTTTACCTACGACGCGCAAGGGAATCTGGCCAGTGCGACCGATTCCACCGGCCGTACGTCTCGTGGCATCGCATATGATGGCTCGGGCCGTTTGCTGGAGGGCATCAATCCTGACGGCGTCCGGATCAAGTACATCTATGACGGGCGCGGCCGCCCGATCGAATACCACTATGGTCGCAACGTAACCACTTATACCTATGATGCCGTCGGTCAGCGCATTGGCCTGGTCACCCCTCATGGCAAGGTGGTTGAGTTCAAGTATGACTCGGTGCACCGGCTGCTCGACGTGATCGAGAACGGCAAGAGCCTGCGTGATCCGGTGCCCGATGTTGTGGATCAGTCCGACGCTCCGGCGGCGGCTTCCGATGATTCGCAGAGTGCCGCTGCTTCAACGGGCATCGCCGCTTCCGCTGGCGGCGCCGCCACCCCTGCCGAACCCGCTCCCGACACACCTGCAGATGCCAACGCGTCGGCCGGCAGCGAAACTTCCACCATCGCCCAGGCATCTCCCGAAGCAGGGACTTCCGACGGCAGCGTTACTGCCGCCAGCGGCGGCGGCAGCGCAGGCAGCGCAGGCAGCGCAGGCAGCGGCGGTAGCAACGACAGCAACGCCGGTGCCAAACCAAACGGTGGCAGTGTCGATCCCGCCCCGAACAACGTCACCGCCAATCCATTCAAGCGGTGGTTTGGCTGGTTCATCAGGTTTCTCGGCTGGCTGTTCGGATCGGCACACGCGAATGTCTCGCCGGCAGCGTCGTCTGCGGCCCCATTGGGGGCGCCAACGTCAATGCCAGGCATCAGGCCGCCACTCACGTGGGATGACGTTTCCACCCATAGCGCCGCCAGGAAACCGTGGCAATGGTTTTCCATCTGGACACAGCGGCTGATCGACGCCTGCCTGGGCAAGCAGCAGAAGGTGCATGCCGGTCAAATGCATGCCCTGGGCCCCGGATATCCGAATCCCGCGATTGGCGACTCTGAAAGATGGGGACCGCAAGACGAGCCTCCCTCCGCCTCGAACGGTGTGGCCATGCTCTATGCCCTGGAAGCCCGCATGACCGAGCAGCAACTCATCGATCGTACTGACGCACTCGTGAAGGCGCGCAGGTACGTCATGGACTCACCTGCACAGGGTGGCGCCTACCCTCCCGGAAGGTCGTTCCGCGGCGTGTTCGATATCCGGAGAAACAGCCAGGAGCGGATCGACGTCGAGATCAAGTCAGGCCCCGCGTTCGTAAAAGTTCGATGAACCGAGGACGGTCAACGAGGAGACGAGATCTGCTGACTTGTACCAGGCCAGGCCACACCTCGCGGAGGTTGCAGCGCTACTTGCCTTCGGCCTGCCGATTGTTCCTGAAGTCCTTTGAATGGATACCATGCTTCTTGAGCAGCATCTGCACATGGGAGCGGTTCATGTCGAAGCGTCGCGCGAGTTCGGCGACGGTGCCGCCCACTTCCTGCAGCCCACGCTCCAGGAATGCGCGTTCGGCTTCGTCGCTGGCAGCGCGCTTGGCTTCGCTCAGTGACGTGGCGGTACTGAGGTCGGTCACAGTCGCCCTGCCACCGTTGGCGGCCACGGCCTGAAGGCCTGCCGGCTTCGGGCGAACATCCTGTGGCAGATGCATGAAATCGGCTGTATCGCCAGCCAGACACGACAGGCGGTACATCAGGTTGCGCAGTTCGCGGATATTGCCCGGGTATTCGTAATGCAGCAGGAAATCGCGCAAGCGCGGGGTCAGCTTGACGGGTCGCCGTTTCAGCTGACCTGCGGCTTCGTCGCCAAAGTAGGCTACCAGCAACGGAATCTCATCGCGCCGCTCGCGCAGCGCGGGCAGCGTGACGTGAATGACGCTGAGCCGGTAGAACAGGTCTTCGCGAAAGGTGCCCTCCTGGCTCATGCGGCGCAGATCCTTGTTGGTCGCGGCGACGATGCGCGTATCGACGGCAATGACCTCGTCGGACCCCACGCGTTGAATCTCATGCGCTTCCAGCACACGCAGCAGCTTGACCTGCCCCGTCAGCGGCAGTTCGCCAATCTCGTCCAGGAAGATGGTGCCCGTGTGTGCGCTTTCAAACTTGCCACGGCGATCATTGGCCGCGCCAGTGAACGCGCCCTTCTTGTGCCCGAACAGTTCCGATTCCAGC
The DNA here is from genome assembly GCF_057315035.1 of Cupriavidus sp. Lineage (NCBI taxonomy): Bacteria > Pseudomonadati > Pseudomonadota > Betaproteobacteria > Burkholderiales > Burkholderiaceae > Cupriavidus > Cupriavidus sp. The sequence continues at coordinate 86,691 of NZ_DBHKYV010000029.1, forward strand.
AGGCTGTCCGGAATCGCGCCACAGTTGACGGAAATAAACGGCTTGTCGGTGCGCGCGCCATTGGCGTGAATCACCTTGGCCATCAACTCCTTGCCAGTACCGCTTTCGCCGTCGACCAGCACCGGCAGGTCGGTCGGTGCAGCCTTTTCCGCAATTTCCAGTGCTTCGAGCAGCTTGGGATTGTCGCCAAACGTACCTTCGAAGACAAAACTCCGCTCCATCAGCGCCTGGCGACGCTCACGCGCCGACATCTCGACCGGTTCGACCACCGCCTCGGCCGACTCACCCGTGGCGGACGCTGCCGCGACAAAGCGCTCCTTGTGCGACAGGCCCATCACCTCGTCGCGCAGCGTGGTGGCCTGCTTGAGCAGCTTCTCGATATCGGGCCGTTCCAGCCGCGACGACCAGCGCAGCGTCGAACGCAGGATCTCGATCTTCTCGATCAGGCCCGCAAACGATACCGCGGATGTAGCGGGTGCAGGGTTGGGATTCGGGTTATATAGCTTCATGCGGCGCTCAGCTGCTTGTGTACCAACTGGTAATACATGCCGCGGCGTTCGAGCAATTCCTCATGCCGCCCCTGTTCCACGATTCCGCCTTCATAAAGCACCAGGATCTTGTCGGCCTGCATGATCGTGCTGAGCCGATGTGCGATGATCACGGCCGTGCGGCCCCGCAGGATCTCCTGCATATTGGCCAGGATATTGCTCTCTGACTGCGTGTCGAGGGCCGACGTGGCCTCGTCGAACACCAGCAGCCGTGGATCATGGTAAAGCGCACGCGCAATACACAGCCGCTGGATCTGCCCACCCGACAGGCCGATGCCGCGTTCGCCCACCACCTGCTCATAGCCAAGCGGCAGCTTTGAAATAAACGCATGCGCGTCGGCCATCTTGGCCACTTCCTCGATACGGCGCCGATCGGGGCTGTCGTCGCCGCAGGCAATGTTCTCGGCCACGGTGCCCGAGAACAACAGATTGGTCTGCATCACATAGCCGACCTGCGCGCGGAAGAACTCGGTGTCGATCACGTTCAGGTCGTAGCCATCCACCTTCATCGATCCGTCGGTGGGCTTGTAGAAACCCACCAGTAGCTTGGCCAGCGTGGTCTTGCCAGATCCGCTGCGGCCGACAATGGCCACCATCTCGCCCGGACGCATGCTGAAGCTGATGTTCTCCAGTACATAGGGGGTATCTTCGCCACCGTAGCGGAAGTACACCCCGTTGAACTCGATCTCGCCCTGCAGGTCCGGCAGCATCACGCGTGACAGCACGTCATGCGGTGTTTGCTCGGGCTCCAGGTCCAGTACGTCGCCAAGCCGCTCCATGGCCACGCCTGCGTCATTGAGTTGCCCCCACAACGCCACCAGCCCCATCAGTGGCGCCAGCACGCTGCCCATGAAGGCATTGAACGCGATCAGTTGCCCGATGGTCAGCTCACGTTCGAGCACCAGCGTTGCGCCCACCCACAGGATCGTGATCGTCGTCGCCGCGTTCAGCACCTGACTGACCAGTCCGACGAGGATATGGAACGATTGCGCCTGATACTGCTTGTCCAGCGCCTTCGCGTACTTGCGTTCCCAGCGTAGCCGCACCGGCCGCTCGATGCCCATGCCCTTGACGGTCTCGGCGCCGCCGAGCGTTTCCATCAGGTATGCCTTGGCGTCGGTCGATGCCGTAAAGACCTCGCGCGCGTAGGTCTTGACCTTGGGCGTCACGATGACCGTCAGCGCCGCAATCGGTATCACAAAGGCAATCAGCAGCAGGGTCAGCTTCACGTTGTACAGGAACATGATGCTGAAATAGATGAAGACCATCAGCAGGTTCAGTGCCGTGGTTACCGTGGATTCAGTCAGGAAGGCGCGAATCGTCTGGTTTTCCTGGAAGCGCGCAAAGATGTCCCCGGTCTTGCGCTTGGCAAAGAACGACAGCGGCAGTGACAAGGTGTGCTTGAAGAAGTGCGACATCATCGCGAAATCCATATTGCGCACCATGAAGTTGGCCAGATACGCCCGGATCGTCACCATCAGTTGCGTGAACACATTCGAGATCACCAGCCCCAGGATCAGCAGGTGCAACAGCCCAACGTTCTGGTGTACGACCACCCCATCAAGAATGTTCTGAATGATCAGGGGCGGCACCACGCCCAGCATCTGGATCACGAAGGTAGCCAGGAACAGGTGCGCCAGGATCTTGCGGTACGGTGCCAGATAACTGATAAAGCGCAGCCACGGCGAGCGCGACACGGCCAGTTCGGTCATCTGCGCACCCGCCGAGAACAGCAGGCAGGTGCCGCTCCAGCCGCGCTCAAATTCCTCGGTGCTCATCTTGCGGAAGCCGATGGCCGGATCCGCTACCCAGACGTAGCGGGACGACACACCATAGACCACCACGTAGTGATAGCCCTCCCAGTGGATGATGAACGGCAGCTCGAAGCCGAGCAGCGCATCGCGCGTACATTGCACGCCGCGTGTGGTAAAGCCGAGCGATTCCCCAGCGCGCGCGAGGCTGTCGAGCGTGGCGCCAGCCGTGGTGACATTGGCCAGTTCGCGCAGCTTACCCAGCGTCATCGGAATGCCATAGTGGCGACAGATCATGGCCAGGCACGCCGCACCGCAATCCATCTCCTCGGCTTGCTCCACCAGCGCAAAGCGGCGGATCAGCCGTTCCCCAAGTTCCGGCTTCGATTGCAGGTCCAGCAGCACCGGCCGCTTGCGGCGCTCGGCGAGCTTCTTCTGCCGGTGCAGTTCGCGGTCCACCACGCGAATCCGCTCCTCCAGCACCTCGCGCAACCTGGCATTGCGTTCAAGTATCAGCTGCACGGTCTTTTCGGGGATCACCAGCAGCCGCGTATCGGTTTCCGCAATCGCCGATGCAATCTGCTCCTGGCGCATCACGCAGGCACGTTCGCCGAAGATATCGCCCTGTCCAAGCGTGGCAAGCTGGAAGGTATCGCCCTCTTCCTCGCGGACAATGCGTACCGTGCCCTGCCGTACCACATACAGGCGGCGGTCCTCGCGGCCGTCCTGTTGCAGGATGCTCTTGCCGGCGGCCACGCGCTTGACCCCCACGCTGCGCACTGCGTCCTCGAGTTCCAGCTTGTCGAGCTTGCCGCGCAGATCGAAAAGGCGCGCCACGAAGCCCCCGGCCGAACTGATCGCCACATAGCTCGTGATAAACGCGAGCGCGGCCGGGTTGCCACCGACCACCGGTTCGGTCACGGTACGCGGAATCGTAATCAGCTCGGTCTTGCCCGATGCACGCACCGACGATTCATGCCGGTATTCGCGCAGCAACGCGATATCGGCAAAGACCTCGCCGGTCTTGCGCACCCCCATACTGATTTCCTTGCCGTGTTCCTCGTTGAACACGCGCACCGACCCACTGCGCACGATGAAGATGCCATCGGCGGGTTCACCGGCGTTGCATACCGTATCGCCAAAGCCAAAGTTCAGGGTTCGCGCACTGGCAGCCAACTGCTCGATCTCGTCGCGCGTCAACGGCGACAGGATCTCGACGGTCGCAAGAAAATCGGCCAGCGACTGCGGCGCCGATGCAGTGGCGACGGGCTCGCTAGCGGGCTTCGATGACATGTTCCTGGGCCCTCGCCATCAACCATTCCTCACGCAACAGCCGGCGTATTTCCACGCTCACATCGGGATCGAGCCGCGCCGGATGCTTGGCGCGCACCAGGAAGACCTCGAAAAACGAGCGGTCGGGCGCCGGAAACGGCCCAAGCAGGTCGCCGGGTTCCGCATTGAAGACGCGGGCCTCGATATCGCCCTTGAGCGAGCCGCGCAACACCTTGCCGATATCGCCGCCCTGCTCGCGCGTATCCGCGATGGAATGCTCGCGCGCCATCTCGGCAAAGCTGTCGGGATCATCCTGCAGGTATGACACCAGTTCCTTGGCCTTGCCCTCGGTATCCACCACGATATGGCTGACCTCGATGCTGTCGAACTTTGGCGAGTTAAGCTGGAAGTACGCTTCCACCGCATCGTCGGTGCCCACGCGCTCCATCATCTTTTCCTGGTACAGGCTGTCGGTGATAAAGGCCTCGAACTCGTCGAGCGTAATATTGAGCCCGTCGAGATAGTGGTTCATATCGGCCGCGCGATGCAGTCCATGCACGCGCCGGAACTGGTCGGCACGCTCCTGCACCTCGTCCGGCGACAGCTTGAGACCCTGGCGACGCGCCGCATGAGCGGTCAGCTTGTCGCGGACCAACTGTTCCACCAGCCCTTCGAACTGGCCCGTCAGCTTCAACACCCTGACGAATTCGTCGACGTCGATCACTTCCTCGTCGATGCGCACGATGGCTGTCATCGCCCTCTCCTGTTGACTACGTTTCCTGATCCCTGCCTGATTCTTCTGCCTAACCGGCGACCTGCCTGAACGGATCGAGTCCCAGGTCGATCAGGCGTCGTTCCCTGACCACGATCTCGGCCGTGGCGGTCATGCCATAGCGCAGCGGATACTTGTTGCTGGCCACGCTGTAATAGTCCTGCGCCAGCCGCACACGCCCCTCGTAGACCGGTTGCTTGTCCGGCCCCGATGGCTTGGTGGCGGGCGAGATGTATTCGAGCGTGCCGGCGACCAGGCCGTAGCGCTGGTACGGAAACGCGCTGAACTTGAGCTTGACGGGCAGCCCCTCGCGCAGGAACGCGCGGTCGCGCTCCGCAATCTCGATGCGCAGCATCGGCCGCGCATCCTTGGGTGCAATCCCGCCAAGCGGCGTATTGGCCTGCACCTTGTCCCCGCGCTGCGTCGACGTGACGTCGGTGATCACGCCCGCCACCGGCGCCAGGATCAACAGGAAGTTGTCCTTGTCGATATTCTCGAACTTGATGCGCGCGGCCGCATCGGCCACCAGGCGTGCGGTTTGCACCTGCAGCCGGAGTTTGTCCTCGGTGCTGGTGATCTCGCGCGTAGCAGCGTCGTACTGGACGCGCAGGCTTGCCAGTTCCTGCCCGCTGCCCTCGAGCAGCGCGCTGGCCTGCGTATATTCGCGCGCCAGCCGCGCATCGAGCTCGGCCAGGCGCGACTGCGCCACGCGCAGCGTATTCTCGGCATCCTGCGTTATCGCACGCTTGCCTTCGACCTGTGACTGCGAAACACCGCCACCGGCCGGTAGCGCGAACAGGCGCGCATAGCGGTCCTGCTCCTGCCGCGCAAAGTCTCGCGCGCGCCGCGAATTCTCAAGATTGCTGCGCGCCTCCGCCAGTTGCGCACGCTGTTGCTCTGCCAGCCGCGTGGTGCCTTCGGCCATGCGGTTCTCGTGCTGGCGCGTCGCCAGTTCGATCTGCTGCTTCAAGGCCAGCGCCTTGCGCTCCAGCAAGGCCTTGCGCTCCGGAAACTGCTTCCACTCCCGCTCGGCGTCGTCAAGCTTGAGCTGCGCCTGCAGCGCATTGGCCGCAGCCTCGATCGCGCCGCGCGCATTCAGCCGCGCCACCACGTCGTCCTTCGATACCGGCTGGCCTTCGGCCACATAGAGATCGACGAGTTCGCCATCGACGGGCGCGTAGAAGCGTCGCACCTCCGATTCCGGCGCCAGGGTACCTTGCGCGGTGACGATGACATCGGCATGCCCGAAGAACGACCAGATCAGCGCGCACAACACCAGGCCGGCCGTGGTGATGATGGTCAGCAGGGTCAGCTTGCGTGGCTCGGCACTGAGCAGGGAAATGCCTTCGGCGCTGTGATCTTCCAGCGCTTCGGTCAACGGACGTAAATGGTTACCCCGACTGTCGTCCTTCATGGTGTGCCTCCCGTGGCCGCCGTGGAGCCGTCCGCACCCTGCTTGCTGCCTTCACCCACCAGTGCCAGCTTGGTCTTGAGCACGGTCGGATCGAGCACCATACGCAGGTCATTGAGCGAGCGCCGCTGCGCGTCGATCTCGGCCTGGATATCGTCGCGGATCTTGTTCCACTGGTCCGTATCCTCGATCTTCAGCTGGGCGTAGATGCGCAGACCTTGTCGCGCATCGTCCTGGGCATCGGCCAGCAATTTGGCCTGCGCGCGGAATTTCGCCGAGATCCCGGCTTCAAGTCGCTGCTCTCCGGCAATCAGCCCATTGTTGCGATACTGGCGCCAGCCCGTGGCAGCCCGGTTCAGCAGCGTATTGGCACGGCGCAGCGCCACATCGCGGATATTGTTGACGTCCGCATCCACGGCCTTGGCATAGAACGCATCGGCCTGCGGATCGAGCGAGGCATAAAACGCCAGCAACTGATCCTCGTACCCCGGCGAGCCGCGCGCCGACTTCACCGCGGCGTATTGGGTGGCCACCTGCTCCTTGTGCGTAGCGTCCTTCGCCACATCGGCGGCCCATGGCCCGCTGGTGATGACTTTCAATGCACCAATTGCCGCGGCGCTGTCGCCCTGCACCCATGCCGCATTGGCCAACGCGACCTGCTTCTGTACATCGTCGGCGGGCAGCCGGCCCGCCTTGAGCTTCTGGTATTGCGCCTGGAACGGCGGCGTTGCAAGGTTTGCCTGCTGCATCAGCGCCACCAGCGGTCCCACCGCACGGTCACGCAGCGACTGCACCAGCGCCGTATATTGCTTGAGGTCGCCCTCCACGCGATCGAGTCCGGCCAGGCGCGGATATTTGTCCTTGTACTCAGCCAGCATCGATTGCAGCGCCTCGGGCTGGTCACGACCGAGCTCCGTGGCGATTGCGGCATTGAGCCGGTCGATTGCGGCCAGGAATACCGAATCGTCGTTCTGCAGCCGGCGCAGATCGCTCAGCGCACGCGCGTAGGTGTCGCGGAATGACGGCACGTCGTTGGCAATACGGCCCAGCAGCCGCTGGTGCGATGCCGTGTCGTCCTCCCAGCGCCGCACCAGGTCACGAGTTTTTGTTTCGTCGGCGTACATGCGGATCGGCGCATCGATGCCGCCTCGCCCGACCACAAAGCGTTCGAGGTCGCCCACCCAGGCCAGCTGGTCAATCAATGCACGGCCATCGGCATTGTGTTCGCTGCGCGCGCGCATTTCGCCGAGTACCGCGTCGGCGCCGTTGAAATCATTGGCTTGCAGGCGCGCGGACCATTGCGGCACATAGCCGCGCATCAGCGCCTCGGCGCCCATTACCTGATAGCGCGATTCGTCGGGATGACGCGACAGTACCTTGTCGGCCACCTCGGCCGCACGTACATACTTGCCCTCGTCAAGCAGCAGTTGCAGTGAGCGATCCGGTGCGCCGCGCCACCAGAGGTAGCCGCCGCCAATCACCAGTACGGCGATGACCAGGATCGCCACGCGCGCGGCGCGTTCCAGTTGATGACGGTCGCGGATGCCGAAGCTGCGCATCGCCTCGACCAGCATCATCGTCAGCTTGCCGCGCGGCGCGCTTGCGTGCGCGGCATCGCCGGCGGCATCGGGCAACGCCTCGGGGTTGACTTCGTCTTCCTGCGCCGCGCGGTAGTCCACGCAGAAGATATCAAGGAATGAATCGGCCGCGCCCACGAAGGTGGTCTTGTCCGGATCGACATCGACGGGCGCGGAGGGCACGGAGGCCGCGCCGTTGGCCTTTGGTTCGGCCGAGACTTCCATGAACGAGGTGCGCGTGGCCGTGGCATCGGCGTCCGCTTCGCGTTCGATTCCCACGCGATAGACGAAGTGGCTGCCACCGAAAGCAATCACATCATCGGGTTCGAGACGGATCGACTGCTCGCGCAGGCGCACGCCATTGACGAACGTGCCATTGGTGCTGCCCAGATCCTCGATCCATGGCACGCCCTGCTTCAGGTACACGTGGGCATGGCGGCGCGACAGGTAGTTGACCTGATGCGGATAGTCATTGCGGTAGCGCGCGAACGTATCGTCGGTCTTGTTGATCATGAACGGGAAGCCCGTGATGATCACCGGTTGCAGACCCAGGTCCTCGCGCATCGGCGTCAGCGTGACCGCCACCTTGGGCGGCTCTGGCTCCACCGGGCGCGGATAGAGCCTGACGCGATACGCCAGCCCCGCGCCAAAGCTGACCTCGTCGCCATCGCGCAGCAAGGCCGGCTGCTGGGCTACGGCATCGCCATTGACATGCGTGCCGTTCTTGCTGCCGAGGTCGGCCACGTAGACCGCGCCATCCTCGGAAAAGATGCGCGCATGACGCCGCGACAGCACCGATACCGCTTCAGTTGGATAGGCGGCAAACGGTGCCTCGCCGCGACCGATCGCAAACAGGTCTTCGTCGATGCGGATCTCGCCCAGGTCGGGGCGCGACACCGGCATCAGCAGGACGTCGAACGCCTGACCCGCGCGCGGCGCCATCACCGGCACATCCATGAAGGGGGCATCGTCGCGCGTCATGTTTCACCAGAGCCAACAGTGGGGCCTGTGGCACGCAACCGCGAAGCGGCACGGAGCATGCATTGGCATGCGTCGGCACAGGGGCGGCAGGTCACGGGTAAGAACATAGTAGGCCACGCTTGAGGGGAGTCAATGCGCTGCGCCGCAGCGTTGCGCAAATGCAAGCGCGGCACAGGTTTCACGGTTGCAACGCTTTGTGCGCCGTTGCGACTAACGCGCCGCCTTGGGCGCGCCGTTGGCCGTCGGTTTCGCGACGTTGGTGTTGGCGTTAGCGCGGTCGTCGACGGGCGCGTTGCGGACATCGACGTCGGGCCAGCCACCGCCCAGTGCCTTGTACAGCGTGACGGTATCGGCCAGGATTTGTTGGTGCACGGCCAACAACGACTGTTCCGCCGTCAGCAGCGAACGCTCCGATTCAAAGACATCGAGTTGCGACGCAATGCCTTCGCGCGCCTGTGCCTCGATCTGCGCGCCGACCACGCGCAACTGGTTCACCTGCTGCTGCAGCTCGATTCGCTGCTTCTTGTGTGCATCGACATTGACCAGCGCACTCTCCACCTCCTCGAACGCCGTCATCACGGTGCGGCCATACTCGTTCTCGACCACGCCGACGTTGGCCTCGGTGGTCTTGACGCGCGCCCGCACGTTGGGGTCAAGCATCGGCAGGTTGATGCTGGGCATGAAGCCGAACGTGAACGACTTCATCAGGTCGGACAGCGCGAAGCTTGCCGTGCCACCGCGTGCAGTCAGGCTCACGCTGGGCAGTTGCGCCAGGCGCGCCTGGCCCACGAGGTTGTATGCGGCCAGCACGCGATACTCGGCGGCGACGATATCGGGACGCCGCGCCAGCAACTGCGACGGCAAGCCTCCCGGTACCACCGGCAGCTTGACGCGCTCCTGAAGCCGGCCCGGCGGCACCTTGAGGTCACCCGCCGGCACGCCTACGAGCGTGCCCAGCGCATTCTCGGCCACGGCGCGCGAGCGGCGCAGTTCGATCAGGTCCTTGGTCAACCGGTTGATTTCCGCCTGCTGCTGCATCACGCGGATCTGCGGCAACAAGCCGTTGGCCAGCATGGCCTTGTAGGTCGTCAGGATGTCGTTGTTGCGACCCAGCGTATGGCGCTGCTGCGCAATCTGCTCATCGAATTGCAGGATCGTGAAGTAGGTGATCGAGACATCGGACACCAGCGACAGGTACCCGGCGCGCCAGTCGGCCTCGGTGGCGCGGAATTCGGCGCTTTGCGCCTGCACGCCCTTTTCCACCTTGCCCCAGATATCGATATCCCAGTTCACCGTGCCACCCAGGTTGTAGGTGCGCGAGACGGGCTGCCCGGTGGTCTTGGAGATGTCGAGTCCCGCGCCTACGTCGAATACCGGCAGCGCGCCGGCGCGCGCTTCGGCAATCTGCGCATTGGCCACCCGGATGCGCGCGGCCAGCACCTTGATGTCGTAGTTGCCCGACAGCGCCTTGGCCACCAGCTGATCGAGGTAGGGATCGCCAAAGCCTTGCCACCAGTTCGGCAGGATGGTTTCGGCGGGATTGACGTTGACCGCGTCACTGCCGGTCCACGCGGCCTTGGCCGGCGTTTCGGGGCGATGATATTCGGGCGGACGGAAATCGGCGCAGCCGGCTAGCAGTGCCACGCACACGGCTACCCCAAGCAGCGGAGAAATGCGACGCGGAGCAAAGGCAAAATCAGTCACGATGGCATCCTGCTTGAAGCGCCAGCGGACCGTGGCAGTGCGTCCTGGCGTTCGATTTGTATTGTGGTGCGGCGCGTGGCACAGCGCCAACCCCCTTCGTGTGTCGAGGCGCAAAAAAAGCGCCGGGGCGGAGGTGTCCCCGGCGCAAGCTCCCCGTGCGGCAGTTGGCGTCGATAGATGTTGTGATGCGTTGGCGACGCCGTTGCCGCCCTGAACCGTACGGATCAGTAGACGTTGTTGTGAGCGTCCTGGTTGGTCCGGACGTTATTGGACATGTGCTCCTGGAAGGCCGAGCCGTTGGCGAAGTAGCTGGTCACGCCCTGCAGTTGCTGGTTCGATTGCGTGATTGTCTTGTGCGAGTCGAACGACAGGCTCACCGGCGTGTAGATCGAGGTGTGCGGGGCAAACACAGCCAGGCCGCCGCGTACGGCTTGCAGCTTCTTGGCGTCGAGGGTTTCGGTCGAGGACAGGTCCTTGATGGTCAGCGTGGTCATGGTGTTCTCCTGGAAAGGAAGGTAAGGCTTGGTTGGATGTTGAGCATCGGGTTGGTGTCGCGCTCGGTACTGATATCGCAGCAAGCGTGCCAGCACCTCGAAAAAAATCGAAAATAGTTGGAAAACGTTGATGGGTAAGGCTTTGCGGGAGATCGTCGGATGCAGCGACGAGGCCTGGCAGGTGGGCTGGTGTTGGGTGTTTTGCCACAGGTGGGTGTTGGTTGTTGGGGGCGTAGTGACAGTTGATGCGGGGTTGGTGTTTCACGCCCCCGCCCTCTCCCCCGGCCCCTCTCCCGCCGGGCGGGAGAGGGGAAAACGCAGATGGTCTCGCGCAAAAAAAAGCGGCGCACATTGCTGTGCGCCTTACCGGAGACAGGCGGACCGCCCCGCCGACTTCGCTCCGGGGTCATTTCACATAGATGGTGATCTTTTTCGAGTAGACCGGTGGATTGGTGGGGATATGCTTTTCGTCGCCCATCAGTAACTGCAACGTATGCTTGCCCGGCGCGAGTTCGAGCGTGGTCTCGGTTTCGCCCGCGCCAAAATGCAGGTGATTGCGATCGTTCGGAATTTCCTTGTCCATCGGTGGCAGGTCGACATCGATCAGCAGATGGTGGTGACCCGTGTTCGGATACTTGACGTCCTTCGGTGCCACACCCATGTTGCGCAACCCGAACCAGACCTTGACCGGTTTGCCGGCAGGCAGCGTCTGGTTGTTGTTGGGGTACCCGATATACAGATAGGCGTTCTTTGGCGCTGGCGTGGGTCCGCTGGCTGCGCTGGCGGCTGGCGCCGATGCATGGTCGGCATGGGCTGCCGGCGCCGAGGCGTCGGCCCCGTACGCCAGGCCTGCGGCAGACACCAGCATCACCGCCACAAGAAGCTTCGGATTGCACTTGGTCATGGCTCCCCCCGCTCACGCCTGTGTGCGCTAGCGCACGGTGATCGTGATCTTCTTCGAGTAAATCGGCGGATCGAACGGTACATGCTTGCTGTCACCCAGCAGCAGTTGCAGCGTGTGCTTGCCCGGTGGCAGTTCGATGCGCGCATCGGTTTCACCCGCGCCAAAGTGCAGGTGATTGCGGTCGTTCGGGATTTCCTTGTCCAGCGGCGGCAGGTCGACATCGATCAGCAGATGGTGATGCCCGCAGTTTGGCCGCTCGATTCCCTTGGGACATACGCCCATGCCTTTCAGGCCCATGCGCACCCATAGCTTGCCGCCTTCGATGACGGCGCCATCGCCGGGCCAGATGATATAGACCTCGGCGCCCTTCGGGGCTGCTGTCAAGGGAATTGCGAATGTGGACCAACTGGCCAGGGATGCGGCCGCGAGCGCGCGGAGCAGGGATCGTCTGGACATTGCGGCTCCTCCCGGAGAACTGTCCGCTGCACACGGTAACCCCGCGCGGGAGCGGATTCTTGATGGATGTTCTTGATGCGCTCGGCGATGTGACCTCAAGCGTAGGTCGGCCGGCTTAAAAAAGCGAACTTTCACGCCACAAACGCTGTGCTATCTTGAAACGGCCGGTACCACGTCACGGTAACTCCACACCGCGCACCGCGCCGAGCCAAAGGGGGCTGAATATGTGGCGGAAAGCATTTGTCGTGTCGCTGCTTGGAATCGGCGTGCTGCAGGTCGACGCCATCAGGCTGACGCCCGCTGGCAGTTTGCTCGTGAAGCCGGCAGTCGCGGGTATCCTGCCCAAGAACAGCGACGAACAATACGAGCTGTCGTTCTGGGATTCGATCAAGAACAGCAACTATGCGGCCGACTACGAGGCCTACCTGAAGCAGTATCCGAACGGACGCTTCGCGGCGCTGGCCAAGACGCGGCTCGAACGCATCCGCGCCGCGGGTCCTGCCGCGGCCGCCTCTGCGCCCCCGTCTGCTCCCGCCGCTACGCAGGCGCCCAAACCCGAACCGAAGGCAGAGACCAAGCCCGCACCGCCACCACCGGCAGCGCGCCCCGCACCGCCGACCGCCACCGCGCCTGCCACCAGTGGCAGCAGTCCGCCACGGTCCCGCGCGGGCGGCGCGATTTCCCAGGGTACGGTCACGTATGGCTCCGAAGGCAAGGAAGGCAAGGAGGGCGCACCCGCGAGTGCGAGCCGGCCTTCAGAGGCCAAGGGCGGCGAAATCCGCGATTGCCCGCAATGTCCGGTGATGGTCAGCCTGAACCCGGGCGGCTTCACCATGGGCAGCAGTACCAGCGATCCGGCCGAGCGGCCACCGCATCACGTGACCATCGCCAATGGCTTTGCAATCGGCAAGTACGAGATTACGGTCGAGCAATGGAATGCGTGTGTCGATGCCAACGCCTGCCCGCGTATCGCCACCAATCCACCCGAAGCCAAGACCGCGCCGGTGCGCGATATCAGCTGGGATGACGCGCAGCAGTATGTGGCATGGCTGTCGAAAACCACCGGCAAGACCTACCGCCTGCCGACCGAGGCCGAATGGGAATACGCGGCGCGCGGCGGCACCAGCTCGGCATTCTGGTGGGGTGACAGGATGAGCAAGGGCAATGCCAACTGCAAGGACTGTGGCGATCCGTGGAACGATGCCGCACCGGCCAACGTCGGCTCGTTTGCGGCAAACCCGTATGGGCTGCACGACATGAACGGCAGCGTCTGGGAATGGGTTGCGGATTGCTGGCACAGCTCGTACAAGGGGGCACCCGTTGATAGCCGCGCATGGGAAGAATCCGCCTGCACCGCGCGCGTGATCCGCGGTGGCTCCTGGCGTGAGGGTGCAAGCTACATGGTGTCGTCCACGCGCTTCAAGTACAGCTCCAGCGTGCGGCAATCGCAAAACGGTTTCCGCGTAGTGCGCGAAGCCAAGTAATCACTTTTACTTGGCGCGCGTCGAGATCTGCACGAGATCGGCGCTGATCTTGTCGCGCCCATACTTGCTGGCCATCTGCGCAAGCGGCTTTTCCAGCGCGCGCAGATATTCCTGCCGTGTCTCGAACTCGGCACGACGCGACGCAAACAACGGCGCTGGGGTCGTCAGCAGCACCACGAGCTCGGTGCCGAACGGCTTCGAGACTACCCAGTCGCCGCTGTCGCCAATCGTCGCGCTATAGCTGGGTGGAGCCTGATGACCCTGCACGCGGGCGCTGGGCACCAGATGCGCGACCTTGCCATCGACCACGAAGTAGTCGACATAGACGTATGAGTCATGGTCGGGCGTATTGATATCGAGCACCAGCGGCATGCCTTCGGTCAGGTGCGTATCGCCACGCGTGCGTAGCACCGCCCCGCCCTTGTCTTCGGCCTTGCGGTTACCCGACCAGTAAGGCGCGATCATGCGCACCACATCGCACTTGTCGCTGGTCAGCGGCTGCGCTTCCAGCTTCAGCGACTTGACCCCCGGCAGCTTGCCAAGCTTGTCGCGTAGCGTGCCGAGCGCCGCTTCCGAGACAAACCCATCGACCTGCAACAGATTCCCGTCGACACTGGCGCGCAGTAACGAGCATGGCGTTGCCGCCAGTACCTGGGCCACCGCTTCCGGCTTGAGTGGTACGGCCGTTTCCACCGGCTTGGGCGGTTCCGGCGCGGGAGCCTGCGTCACTGGCGTGGGCGGTGCCTGGCTCTCATTGGAACCGATACTGTCGCGCCACAAATAGAAACCGACCCCGGTGGCAATCGCCACACCGGCAATCACGCCACCAACCACCATCGGCACATGCGCGCCCACGCGTTGGGGTTCTGCGCCGAGTCCGGCCAGGAAACGCATGACCGTGGGTGTGCGTGTGGCGCGATCCAGCGACAGCGCCTGGCGTAGCGCCTTCCATTGTCCGCGCGACAATGCCTTTGGTGGTTCCGGCTTCAGGTTCTTGGCACGCGCTTCCGTGGCGGACACGCGGTTGAACGGATGCTTGCCGGTAAGCAATTCGTAGCTGACGCATGCCAGCGCGTAGATGTCGTCGCGCGGATCGGGTTCACGGTGCTCGAACATTTCCGGGCTGGCGTAGGCAGGCGTCATGCCGCCCAATGAACCCGGATCGAACACGGTCTGGTCCGTTTCATCAGTCGGTTGCTGAAAGCCGCGCGCGATGCCGAAATCAATGACCTTGACCTCGCCACGGTCGGTCAGGAACACATTGGCCGGCTTGAAATCGCAATGCACGAAGCCGCGCTCATGTGCGTACGACAAAGCACTGCCCATGCCGACGATGATCGGCATCGCCTTTATGTAAGGCAAGCCGTTGAAATCAGGTGCGCGCAGGACCAGGTTGAGCGATTTGCCCTGCAGGTATTCCATGGTCAGGAATACCGTGGGCCCATCGCGATCGAAGTCGTACACCGTGACGATATTGCGGTGCGCCAGCTGCTGCGCCTTGCGCGCCTCGCGCTGGAGCGCGATCAGCGATTTCGGATGGCCGCTGAACTGCATGTTCAGCACCTTGATGGCGATATAGGGCTTGCGGTCCGATGCTTCGAGCTTGCGCAGGTCGAGCGCCTTGTAGACAGTGCCCATGCCACCCACGCCAAGGCACTCTTCGAGCACGAACCGCCCGTTCAGCGTATCGCCTACGCCCTTGGCAGGCCCCGAAGGCACGAAGCCTCCGGTGAAGAGCCCGCTCTGGCTCCCCGTACTGCCACCGGTATTGCTTCCCGTATTGCTTCCCGTGTTGCTACCGGTGCTCCCGCCAGTATGGCTCCCCGTGTTGCCTCCGATATTGCCTCCGGTGGTGCCTGCTGTATGGCTACCGGTGTAGCCACCCATCACACCACCGGTAGCACCGGCCGAAGGCGTGCCACGGCCCGCCGGCAAGTCGGGGGCGATACGCGTCTCCTCGCCGGCTGTATCCGGCCGTGAATCCGCAACAGGATCGAACTGAGTTGCCACCAGCGTATCGATGCGATGCATCACCTCGGCATACACCGTGGCGGGCAGCGGAAAGCGCGTGTGTTCCTCGGTGAGCACGCGTGCAAACTGGGTGGAATCGGTGTGGTCGTCCTTGAGGGCCAGATCCACCGATGCAAGGAATTCGTCGCGCGTCAGGCTGCCGCGCTGAAAGTTCCGTATGAGTTCGGCCAGGCTGGACATCCGATGCATCCCGACGATTGGTTACCGGCGACCAGTTGCCGACCGGGGTTGACGGGGGCGGAACCGTTGCGTCACGGCACATTGCCTTCGATGGATACTAGTGCGCACTCCGGCCATCCGCAATGCCGCACTGATGCCCGGCACGCCCACACCGTTGCCATTGCGCCGACACCCGACACCTTTCTGTTGGCCGCGCCCCATCACTCCGGCCCCTGCAGGCCCATTCCCCAGCGTTGGCGCAGCCCCTCATATCACCCGCAAACCCCCATGCAGCAAGGCTTTGCGATTTTTATTCGAAGATCTGGCGCGCGCTGGCACGCTTGCTGCGATATCAGTACCGAGCGCGACACCAACCCGATGCTCGTCACCCACCAAGCATACCTTCCTCTCCAGGAGCACATCATGACCACGCTGACCATCAAGGACCTGTCCTCGACCGAAACCCTCGACGCCAAGACGCTGCAAGCCGTACGCGGCGGCCTGGCTGTGTTTGCCCCGCACACCTCGGTCTACGCGCCGTTCAAGCTGTCGTTCGACAAGGTCACGACGATCAACCAGTCGAACCAGCAAATGCAGCAAGTGCAGAACTACTTCGGCAATGGCTCGGCGTTCCAGGACCACATGACAAATAACGTGACGACGAACCAGCACGCTGAAAACAACGTGTACGGCGCTCACTAAGCCACGCTATTACGCTACCACGCCTTCTCGCATCACTGACTACCGATATCCCCCTAGGAGACTGCCATGAGCACCCTGACCATCCTCG
>NZ_DBHKYV010000030.1:0-101409 GCF_057315035.1 Cupriavidus sp.
TCGATCGTGATTTTCCACCTATCGACCTGTCTGAGGAAATTAGACCACCACAGAGTACTACGTAAGCTTCAATACCCCACCGTAAACCGCTCACGCGTGTGCTTCGGCTGCTCGATTTCGTCGAGCATTGCAATCGCATAGTCCTCCATCGAAATCCAGCTCTTGCCGTCCGCGGCGGTAAGTAGCTCGTCGAGTCCGAGTCGGAACTTGCCCGTGCGCTCGCCGGGTGTGAAGAGTGCCGATGGCGACAGGAAAGTCCAGTCGAGTTGGGCTTCACCGCGCAGTGCGTTCAGGAAATCGCGGCCTGCGGAGGCTTCGGCCTTGTAGGCCTCAGGAAAACTCGGCGTATCGACCAGTTGCACTCCCGGTGCCACGTACAGGCTGCCCGCGCCACCCACCACGAGCAGACGCTTGACGCCGGCGGCCTTGACCGCGCCCACGATCTGCGCGGCGCTGGTCTGCAGGAAACGCACCGTGCTGATGACGATGTCGCTGCCGCGCAGTGCCTGGGCCAGTGCTTCGGTGTTCGCGGCGTCGACATCGTGCGGGGTCACGCCGTCGCGTGCCGGGAGCTTGGAAGCCTGGCGGGCAAGGGCGGTCACTGAATGGCCGCGACGCAGGGCTTCATCGGTCAGGCGGGTGCCTACGTTGCCGGTGGCACCAATGATGGCGATCTTCATGGTTGATTCCTTTGCATAAGTTCGAATATGAAACCACCGTGGTTACATATCGGGATAAAAAAATCAGCGCTTGCGGCGCCGTGCTGCGTGTTCGACCTCGTTGAGCATGCTGGCAATCGTGATTTCCGCGAGCGAAGCATCCATGGCCGCCTGGGCGCGATCGGCTACCGTCTGCAGTGCGCCGGTGATCTCGCGGCCCACCATGCACGCCGGATTCGGTGCGCTTTGGTGCAGCGTGATCAGCGCCGTGGTCTCGGTGGCGCGGAACACGTCGAGCAGCGTGATGTTGGCGGCCGGCTGCGCCAGCATTGCGCCGCCAGTGCTGCCCATCGTGGTGGTCACGAATCCAGCCTCGGTCAGCGCGCCAATCATGCGGCGAATCAATGCGGGATTGGTGCCCACGCTGCCTGCGATCAGTGATGACGGCACCGGTCCCTCGGCCTGCGCGAGCAGGGTAAGGATGTGAACGGCGACGGCAAACCGGCTACTGGTGCTCATGCGGAAATCTCAATATGAAACTATCATAGTTACAGATCACCGAAACGTCAACCCGCCTCAACCGGCATCAACCTGCGCGCATGCTGCGAACTGAATGGCGATGCTGATGTATTTTTTGCGATCGGCGTTGCGAAGATGGCGAGATAATGCCGGAATCGGCACTGAAACTGATACACTCATTCACGGCCATTCGTGGTTTCAGGCAGTAGAAAGAATGAACAAGGCAGAGGGGAACGAGATTTGAAGGATTTAGCGACACAAAACAAAAAACCCGCAACTTGCGTTGCGGGTTTCTCGCTAAATCTTGGTGCCCAGGAGAGGACTCGAACCTCCACAGTGTTGCCACCGCTAGGACCTGAACCTAGTGCGTCTACCAATTCCGCCACCTGGGCAGGTGTCGAAACAACCGAAGCGGCCATTATAGCGACCGTAAAACGATTGTCAAACAGTTTCGAGAAAAATTGAATCAGAACAACTATCCGATCCCTAGCCGGGAAGAAATCCTCGGCGTACTGAGAACTTCGGGGTCGCCCCTGTCGGCCGGCGATATCGCCAAGGCCCTGGCCGTCACGCGCAAGGAGCATGACGGTTTTCAGAAACGGCTTGCCGCGATGGAACGCGACGGCCAGATCGAACTCAACCGCAAGGGCCGCTACGAGCTGGCCCATCAACCGAATTTCGTGACCGGCCGTGTGCAGGGTCACCGCGATGGTTTTGGCTTCCTGATTCGCGACGACGGCGAGGATGACATCTTCCTGCCCGAGCGCGAACTGCAGAAGGCCATGCACAACGACCGCGCCCAGGTGCGCGTGATGGGCTACGACCGCCGCGGCCGACCGGAAGGGCAGATCGTCGAGATCGTCGAGCGTGCCAACCGCTTTGTGATTGGCCGCCTGCTGTCCGAGAACGGCGTGCTGGTGGTGGCGCCGGAAGACAAGCGCATTGGTCAGGACATCCTGATCCCGCCCAAGGCGCAAGGCAAGGCACGCGTGGGGCAGGTGGTCAGCGTCGAGTTGATCGAATGGCCCGACCGCTATGTGCAGCCCGTGGGCCGCGTGGTGGAAGTGCTGGGCGACATCGATGATCCGGGCATGGAAATCGAGATCGCCGTGCGCAAGTACGGCGTGCCGCACGAGTTTTCGCCCGCCGCGGCCAAGGAAGCCCAGGCGCTGCCCGACGAAGTGCGCCAGGCCGACCTCGATCATCGTATCGACCTGCGCGATGTGCCGCTGGTCACGATCGATGGCGAAGACGCGCGCGACTTCGACGATGCGGTTTACTGCGAGCCGGTCAAGATCGGCCGTGCCAAGGGCTGGCGCCTGATCGTGGCAATTGCCGACGTGTCGCATTACGTGCGCCCCGGCACACCGCTCGATGGCGATGCGCTCGATCGCGCGACCTCGGTCTATTTTCCGCGCCGCGTGATTCCGATGCTGCCGGAAAAACTGTCGAACGGGTTGTGTTCGCTCAATCCGCATGTCGACCGCCTGTGCATGGTCTGCGATGCGGTGATCACCGCCAAGGGCGAGCTCAAGGGCTACCAGTTCTATCCGGCCGTGATGCACTCGAAGGCGCGCCTGACCTACAACGAGGTCTGGGCCGTGCTGTCGAACACCAAGGGTCCCGAGGCGCATAAGCGTGCGGATCTGGTGCCGCATCTGCAGAACCTGTACGAGCTGTTCCAGGTCCTGCTCAAGGCGCGCCGCGAGCGTGGTGCGATCGATTTCGATACCACCGAGACCTATATCGTCTGCAACGCGCAGGGCAAGATCGAACAGATCCTGCCGCGCACGCGTAACGACGCGCACCGCCTGATCGAGGAATGCATGCTGACGGCCAACGTCTGCGCAGCCGATTTCCTCGAACGCTTCAAGCATCCGGCGCTGTATCGAATCCATGCGGGCCCGAGCGAGGAAAAGCTCAAGAACCTGCGCGAGTTCCTCAAGACTTCCGGGCTGTCCCTGGGCGGTGGCGACAAGCCGCAGGCGTCGGACTATGCCGAGGTGATGGACAAGATCAAGTCGCGTCCCGATGCCCCGATGCTGCAGACCATGTTGCTGCGTTCGATGCAGCAGGCGGTCTACAGCCCGGACAATATCGGCCACTTTGGTCTGGCCTACGAGGCCTACGCGCATTTCACCAGCCCGATTCGCCGCTATCCGGACTTGCTCGTGCATCGTTCGATCAAGGCGATCCTGGCCCATACCAAGTACCAGCCGGCCTTTATCCCGGGCACCCAGCTCAATACGCAGATCTCGCCGAAGGCGCGCCGCATGCAGGCCGCCGATGCCGAGAAGCGCGCGGTAAGCGCCGCGGCGCGTGCCAAGCGCAACGAGGGCGTCTGGGATGAACTGGGCCTGCATTGCTCGGCCAACGAACGCCGCGCAGACGAGGCCTCGCGCGATGTGGAAGCATGGCTCAAGTGCTACTTCATGCGCGACAAGCTCGGCAGCGATTTCGCCGGCACGGTCAGCGCGGTCACGTCGTTCGGCATCTTCGTGCAGCTTGACGAGCTCTATGTCGAAGGGCTGGTCCACGTGACCGAACTCGGCAGCGATTACTTCCAGTACGACGAGGCGCGCAACGAACTGCGCGGCGAGCGTACCGGTATTCGCTACCGGTTGACCGACCGCGTGCGGGTGCAGGTATCGCGCGTCGATCTCGATGCACGCAAGATCGACTTCCGCCTGGTGCAGGAACCTTCGGCCAAGACGCTGCGCGCGCGTGCCGGGGTACCTGAACAGCCGCGCGTGCCGGCTGCCCATGCGGTGCCTGCGCGCAAGAAGGGGCGTCAACTGGCGGCGCTGCTCGGCGGTACCTCGAAGCCCGAGGAGTCGTTCGACGAAACGCTCGACCGCGTGATCGAGGAGCAGCCGGTGTTCGAGGCGGTGATTACGCCGCTCAAGCCGCGCGATGCGCATGTGGGTCATGCGCCGCATCCGGGGCGCAAGGCACCTGCCGGCAAGTCCGCCAAGCGGGCTGCCAAGCCGAAGCCGTCGCATCTGAAAGCGGCCAAGAAGCCTGCTCCCAAGCGGGCGGCGAAGCCCGCCGGCAAGAGCAGCCGCCCGGCGCGCAAGCGCTAGGCGCGCGCGGCCGCAAAAGCCGCGTTTGAGTGAGGCCATGGCGGGTACAATGCGCGCCATGGCCAAACACAAACTCCTGATCGGCTTTCACGCCGTCAACGCACGCCTGCGCCAGAACGCGCAGAGCGTGTCCGATATCTACATCGAAGCGAACCGCAAGGATCGGCGCATGCAGGACTTTATCCGCCTGGCGGAGAGTCTTGGTGTGACGCTGCATCCGGTCGATGCCGACCGCCTGCGCGGCATGGCAGGTACCGATCGCCACCAGGGTGTGGTGGCGCGCGCCGACGATGTCTCGCTCGCCCTCAATCTCGACGAACTGCTCGACGGTATCGAAGGCACGCCGTTGTTGCTCGTGCTCGATGGTGTTACCGATCCGCATAACCTCGGCGCATGCCTGCGTGTGGCAGACGGTGCCGGCGCGCATGCCGTGATCGCGCCGAAGGACCGCAGCGTCGGCCTGAACACGACCGTGGCCAAGGTGGCCAGCGGCGCAGCCGAAACCGTGCCCTATATCACCGTGACGAACCTCGCGCGCACGCTGCGCGAATTGCAGGAGCGTGGCGTGTGGGTCATCGGCACCGCCGATGGTACCGACAAGGCGTTGTATGACGTGGACCTGAAGGGCCCGACCGCGATCGTGATGGGTGCGGAAGGCGAGGGCATGCGCCGCCTGACGCGCGAAACCTGCGATGACCTGGTATCGATTCCGATGGCCGGTGGCGTGGAAAGCCTGAACGTTTCGGTGGCCAGCGGCGTGTGCCTGTATGAAGCGGTGCGCCAGCGCCGCGCGCCACGCTGACCATGGTCGTCGACGCGTCGGATCTGGAGCAGGCACGTGCCTGGATCGCAGGCGCGCAGAATCTCTTTGTCCTGACCGGCGCGGGGATTTCCGCGGAATCGGGGGTTCCCACGTTCCGCGATGCGCTGACCGGGCTCTGGGCGCGCTTCGATCCCGAGGAGCTGGCTACCGAGGAAGCCTACCGACGCCAGCCGGCGCTGGTGTGGCAGTGGTACCAGCACCGCCGCGCGCTGGTGTCCGCCGCGCAGCCGAATCCGGCGCACTACGCGCTGGCGGCGCTGGCGCGGCAGAAGACGATGACGCTGATCACGCAGAACATTGACGGCCTGCACCAGCAGGCCGGCAGTGCGCACGTGGTGGAACTGCACGGCAATCTGTTCGCCAACAAATGGCTCGACGGATGCGGACGCTGCGATACGGTGCCGGCGATACCGGGAGAACCGCCGCATTGCGCGTTATGCGGCGCGATGATGCGTCCTGGCGTGGTGTGGTTTGGCGAAGACCTGCCGCGCGTGGCGCGCTTTCGCGCCGATCATGCCGCGCAACATTGCGATCTGTGCCTGGTGGTGGGAACGTCGGGGCTGGTGTATCCGGCCGCGGCACTCCCCGGTCTGGCCAAGGAGCACGGCGCACGCGTGATCGTCGTCAATCCGCAGCCATCGGTGCTCGATGACACAGCGGATCTGATACTGCCCGCACCAGCCGGCGAGTGCCTGCCGATGCTGTGGCCGCAGGATGTAGATTGACATATGGTTTTCTCCCCTCTCCCGCGAGCGGGAGAGGGGCGGGGGAGAGGGCATTGAGGTTCAAATTGCGACTTGTCTCAGCGTGAGCCGCTAGCCCTCTCCCCCGGCCCCTCTCCCATTGCATGGGAAGAGGGGAGCGACTACCACTTATTACCCCGCCAGTTCTCCCACCAGCTTTTCCAGCTTCACTGCATCGGCCGCGAACAGGCGGATGCCTTCCGACAGTTTCTCGGTGGCCATCGCATCCTCATTGAGTTGCCAGCGGAACGCCGCCTCATCGGCAGCGATGCGTGCGATATTGCCGGCCTGGGCCTGCTCCACCGACAGCTTGCGTTCCACCGTAGCCTCGCTGGCCGCCAGTTGCTCGAGCAGGTCGGGGCTGATCGTCAGCAGGTCGCAGCCCGCCAGAGACAGGATCTGGCCCGTGCCACGGAAGCTGGCGCCCATGACCTCGGTCGCGTGGCCAAACTTCTTGTAGTAATCGTAGATCTGGCGCACCGAGCGTACGCCGGGATCGTTGTCGCCGGCATTGGCGTCGTTGTCCCATTTGTCGCCGGCCTGCTTCTTGTACCAGTCCAGGATCCGGCCCACGAACGGCGAGATCAGCTGGGCACCGGCCTCGGCGCAGGCCACGGCCTGTACCAGCGAGAACAGCAGCGTCATGTTGCAGCGGATATTCTCGCGTTGCAGGATCTCCGCCGCCTTGATGCCTTCCCACGTCGACGCAATCTTGATCAGCACGCGTTCGCGCGCCACGCCGCGTTGTTCATAGAGACCGATCAGGTGGCGTGCCTTGTCGACGGTCGCCTGGGTATCGAACGACAGGCGAGCATCCACTTCCGTCGAGACGCGACCCGGCACGATGGCCAGGATTTCGCAGCCGAACGCAATCAGCAGTTGGTCCATGACGGCATCCATGCCGGCATTGCCGTGATGGTCGCGTGTGGCCTGTTCCAGCAGTGGCCGGTACTCGGGCTTCTGCACGGCCTTGAGGATCAGCGACGGGTTGGTGGTCGCGTCCTGCGGGGTGTACTGCTTCATCAGCTGGAAGTCGCCGGTATCGGCAACCACCGTGGTGAACTGTTTCAGTTGTTCGAGCGCATTCATGATCAGGATCCGTCAGGAGTGAACAGGCGGAGCGTACGCCGGGAATGGACCATTGTAGCGGCGTGGCGAGATGCGGCAACCGTTGCGGCAAGATTCATCGGCGGCTGGGCGCGATCCGCTACACTACGCGTTTTCCCCAACGCTTTCCGTCTGCTGTCATGACTCAGGATGAACTCAAGGCGCTGGTGGCGCAAGCCGCCGCTGACTATGTGAAGCAGGAAGTGCCCGAAGGGGCGGTTCTTGGCGTCGGCACTGGCTCCACCGCCAATCTCTTTATCGATGCCGTCGCGGCATTCAAGGAGCGCTTTTCCGGCGCCGTGTCGAGCTCCGAAGCCTCCACGCGTCGGCTGCAACAGCATGGCTTCACGGTGCTCGATCTCAACGAGGTCGACAATATTCCCGTCTATGTCGATGGCGCCGATGAAATCGATGCCTCGGGCGCGATGATCAAGGGCGGTGGCGGCGCGCTGACGCGCGAGAAGATCGTGGCTTCGGTGGCACAGACCTTTGTCTGCATCGCCGACGGCAGCAAGCTGGTGCCGGTCATGGGTGCGTTTCCGCTGCCGGTCGAGGTGATCCCGATGGCACGCGCGGCCGTGGCGCGCCAACTGGCCGCACTCGGTGGCCAGCCGCGCCTGCGCATGACCAAGGAAGGCGGCATCTTCAAGACCGACAACGGCAATGTGATTCTTGACGTGGTCGGCCTGAAGATCGAAGATCCGAAGGCATTCGAGCAGCGCATCAACCAGTTGCCCGGCGTGGTGACGGTGGGCCTGTTCGCACTGCGTGGCGCGAATGTGCTGCTGCTCGGTACCGAGAACGGCGTCCAGCGTACTGACTACTAAGTATTAAGCTGTCTACGCGGTCAGTCCATGCTCGACCGCATAGACGGCTACCTGTACGCGGCTGGCGAGGCTGAGTTTCTTCAGGATGTTCTGAACGTGGATCTTGACCGTGCTTTCCGCCACGCCCAGCTCGCGCGCGATCTCCTTGTTGCTTTCCCCCCGTACCAGCCCTTGAACGATCTCGCGTTCGCGCGCGGTGAGCGGGGTGGGCCCCGCAGTCGCCCCATTCCGTGGTGCGCCTACCGGTGACGGCGCGCGGAATTGCTGCACGAGCTTGGCCGTCATGCTTTCCGAGATCACCGGTTCGCCAGCCGCGGCGCGGCGGATGGCGCTGGTCAATGCCTCGGTCTCGATATTCTTGAGCAGATAGCCCCGCGCGCCGTTGCGTAGCGCGGTGGCCAGTTCCTCAGCTTCCTCCGACACGGTCAGCACAATGACTGCGCTGTCTGGCAGGTCTTCCACCAGCAACTGCAATGCCTCGAGTCCGGACAGTCCGGGCATGTTCAGGTCGAGCAAAATCACGTCGGGCCGATGCTGTTTGGCACGCTTGATACCTTCCACGCCATCGGCAGCTTCGTCGACGATCTCGAAATCGGATTGCCGTTGCAGTAATGCGCGAATCCCCGAGCGGAACAGTGTGTGGTCGTCGACCAGCAGGATACGGATGGTCATGAAGCCAGCTCCTCAAGCTGTTGCGGCTGCGCGGACGAAATGTCCGGCGTCGATGTGTCGTTGCCGCGCGGCAGGGTCAGTTCGATGCGTACGCCAAGGCCGGGGCGGGTGTCGATAGCAAGCTCGGCGCCCAGGCGTGCCGCGCGCTCGCGCATGATGTGCAGGCCCACATGACTGGTGTCGGGAATCTCGAGCCGGTCGGCGTCGAAGCCATCGCCGTCGTCCTGGACCACGAGGCGGAAGACGCGGCCGTGCTGCAGCGTGATGGACACGTGTTCGGCCATGGCATGTTTGCGCACGTTCGACAGCGCCTCCTGCAGGATGAACAGCACCTGCAACTGGTGCTCGGGCTGCAGCGGCAGGCCCGGATCGTCCATCGCCAGCGTGGCCTCGGTGCGGCACTGGCGCCGGAAGCGTGCCACCGTTTCTTCCACGGCAGGGCGCAGGTCGCCGGTAGTCAACCGTGAACGGAAGTTGTGCAGCAGTTCGCGCACGTCCTGATAACTTTCTTCCACGCCGTGCCGCAGCAGCGGAATGATCTCGCTGACCTCCGCATGCGCGTCGCGTGCCACGGCATCGTCCAGCAACTGGACCTGCAGATTCAGGAAGTTCAGGCCCTGCGCAATGCTGTCATGCAGGCCCTGGGCCACGAGGTTGCGTTCCTCCACGACCGCCAGTTGGCGTGCGCTGGCCGACAGGCGCCCATGTTCGAGCGCGGTGGCCAGCAACTGCGCCAGGGCCTCCAGCAACTGCCGATCTGACGCTGGCAACTCGCGTGGCGCACGGAAATGCATTGTGAAGCTGCCTACCTGCCCGCGCTGTGTATCGAGCCGGAAGGCGGCCATCGACAGGAAACCTTCGCGCCGGCACGGCGATTCGGAATGGTTGGGTAGCGGGCCGCGCGCGGCACGGCGCAGGTCGGCAATCGCCACGACGCCGGCATGGGTGGCATGGCCGCAGTGGCAGGCGTCGATATCGGCGCAGTGGTTGTGATCGGCCAGCGTGTTCGACAGTCCCACCGAAGCCAGGCGATGAAGCTTGCGCTGCCGCGCATCGAACATGCGCACCGTGCCGCCGTCGGCACCGAACCGCTGCATCACACGTTCCAGGAAGCCGCGCGCCAGCGCATCGGCATCGCCGGTGTGGTTCAGGAATGCGGCCATTTCATAGAGCGCCTCCAGGTCGCGGTTCTGGCGCGCCAGTTCGGCGGTCTTGCTGTTCACGCGCGCCGCGAGGTCGTGATAGAGATCCTGCAATTCGGCCGCCATGCGATTGAACCCGGCGTTGAGCGTGCCGAACTCGTCGCGGGTTTCCACTGGCAGCCGCAATGAGAACTCACGCGCGGCCATGCGCCGCAGGCCATCCTGAAGGTGTAGCACCGGCAGGATGATCCAGAGATAGAGCAGGTAGATCACGGCCACGGTACCCACGCAAGCCATCACGGCAAGGCCTACCTGGGACAGGCGCAGTACATCGGTCTTGCGCGCACTATTGTGTTCGATCTGCCCGACCAGCCGGTCGGCCTGGTCGACAAAGCCCGGCAAGGCTTCGATATAGCGGTCGGGATTCCCGGACAGTGCCATCGGCTTGAGCCGTTGCGTCCAGTCGATGAGCACGGCATCGAGCTGCGCGGAAATGGCCGGTTCATCGGGCAGGAACAGCGGCCGTGCCGGGTTGCCGCGGCGCAACTGCGCCAGCGTGTCATCGAGCGCCTCCACCTGTGCGGCCAGCGCATTGGGCTTGCCCGATGCCGCCAGCGACAGTTCGAGCGCGACCCGGCTCGCGCGCATGCGCAGGCTGCCGGCGTCGTTGATGGCGGCGCCGGCGCCTTCGAGTTTCCAGGACAGGTAAAGCGTGCCGGTGATCATGGCCAGCACGGCCATCAACGATGCCAGCGACAGCAGGATGATGCGCGTGGAAAGCCGATGGCGCGGCGGCGTCAGGCGCACCGTTTCGGGAACGTGGCCGGTGTCCGGCAGCGGGTGTTGCGTGCCAGAGGTGGTATGGGTCTCGGAGTGGGCAGGGTCTGACATTGGAACAGGCTGGCGCGAGGGGCGGGCTTAACCGGGGGGCGGGCTCAACCTCGTCGGAATTTTCCGCCTCCGATCGGTGGCGGATCCTGCTCCAGATCAAACAATATGAAATCTACGACATGATTTCCGTTTCGGCATGCGCCTATGCGCCTATGCCGCTGCGCCGGACGGCAACGTCGGTTCCGCGGGCAATTCTGCGGGTTTCTCCCCGGTAAGCAGGTAATGCATCAGGTCGGCTACCGGCCGGATCGCCTCGCCGAACGGCAGCTTGCCCTTGCCCCGGAAGAACAGGCCGCGCTCCACGTCGCCGCGCACGGCCTGTGCGAGCTTGAGGTCGATGCAGAATTGTCCGATCTTGGCGATCCCGTCGCGCAAGCCGCAGGACTGCAGGCAATCGAAGCCCTCCAGGCAGTCGCGCGCCTTGGCACGTCGCTGCAGGCGACTTTCGCCTGACAGGTAGCGCGCCAGCCACGGCGTAAGCACCGCGCGTGCCGGCAGGCCGGCCACGCTCGTGAATTCGCGCAGCGTTTCTGGCGTGGCGGTTGCCAGCACCTGCTTGAACGCGGGGTGGGCATCGCATTCCTCGGTCACGGCAAACGCGGTACCGAGTTGCACGCCCGAGGCACCGCGGTCAATCCAGTGCCGTACCTTGTCGTGCGAGTTGATGCCGCCGGCCAGGATCAGCGGAATGCTTTCCCAGGCGAGGCCCAGCGAATGGAACAGTTCGCGGCACTCATCGAGCACGCGCGAGAACGAAAAGCGGTCCGCGCCGAGATCCTCGATCGTCGCGGCCCCCAGGTGGCCGCCGGCATGGGCGGGATGTTCGATCACGATGGCGTCGGGCAAACGGCCCTTTTTCATCCAGCGGCGCAGCACCAGTCCGATGCCACGCGTCTCCGACAGGATGGGTATCAACGCCACCTTCGGATGTTCGGCCGCCAGGTCGGGCAGGTCCAGCGGCAGGCCGGCGCCCATCACGATCGCGTCCGCGCCGCTCTCGCAGGCCTGCCGGACCAACTGGGCATGCGAGCCCACGGCCTTCATCACGTTGACCGCAACCATGCCGCGACCTGCCGACAGCTTGCGGGCCGCCTGGACTTCGCGGTCGAGCGCCACGCGGTTGGCAGCCTCGATGTGTGCCTTGTCGCGTGACCCGCGCGTACTTGCCATGAGGTCGGCGTGATGATGACGCAAGTCGATGCTGGCGATCGTGCCCATGCCGTTGTGGGCAGCAACGGTACCGGCCAGCCGATGGGCCGAGATACCGATGCCCATGCCGCCCTGGACGATCGGCAACAACTGCCTTCCGGCAATTTTCAGCGAGGCCAGTGGCGATAGAGGGGAGGGAAGTGGGTTCATTGTGGAAGGGGACATACCAGTGGCAGGAAGCTGTCGGCGCGCTCCGAGTAAGCGAGCAGCGCGCCTGCGGCGAGATCGAAATACCAGCCGTGCAGGGTGAGTGCACCGCGCTCGCATGCATCGCGCACGAACGGGAACGACTCGAGGTTGCGCAGCGAGACCAGGATGGCGGCCTGTTCGCAGGCATGCTGGCGCTGTTCCGGGCTGGCATCGGGCAGCGTCTGTTCGACCATGCGTCGGGCCGGCGCGGCGATGCGTACCCAGGGGCCAATGAAATCCCGCCCCGGTGCCGCGGCCATCCCGTCGGGCTCGGGCCGTGCCAGCAATGCGCGAATGCCGCCACAACCGCTGTGTCCCATCACGATGATGCGAGCCACCTGCAGTTGCTCCACGGCAAACTGGATCGCCGCGGACACACCATGGAGCCGCCCGCTTTCCGTCTCGTTGCACGGTGGCACCAGGTTGGCTACGTTGCGCACCGTGAACAGGTCTCCGGGATCGCTGCCGAGCAACAGGCCCGGATCCACGCGCGAGTCGCTGCATCCGATCAGCAGCGTCTGGGGATGTTGCCCGGCGCGCAACGCGTCGAAGAGCGCCGGAGCTGCCTCGAAGTAGTGCTGCTGGAAGCGTTCGAAGCCTTGCAGCAGGCGCTCGATCTCATGCATGCTCGACTACCTAGCGGCTACGCACCAGTTGCCAGGCGCGGCCCAGGTAGCCCACCGACGCAAATCCGCTCCACACATGTACCAGTCGCGTGAACGGGAAGATCGCGAACAGCGAGATCCCCATGAACAGGTGCGCCTTGAACACCAGCGGGGCGTCGGCGATGTAGCTGGCCGCGTCGCCACGCAGCGTGACGATATGCTGGGCCCATGTCATCAGTTGCAGCATCATGTGCCCGTCCATATGGCTGGCCGATGCAAGGATCGTGGACAGGCCCAGCAGCAGCGTGACCAGCAACCACAGCAGCAGCACCTTGTCACCGGTGCGCGTGACCGCGGATACGCGTGCATTGGTGAGGCGCCGATGCAGCAGGATCAGCAGTCCGGCCAGGCACATGGAGCCCATCACGCCGCCGGCGGTCATGGCCACGGCTTGCTTGAAGCTGTGGGATACACCCAGCGCATCCCACACCGCCACCGGTGTCAGCAGTCCGGCCAGATGGCCAAAAAACAGACCGATGATGCCGACGTGGAAAAGGATGTTGCCCATGCGCAGGTTGCCGCGGTACAGCACCTGGGAACTGTCTGACTTCCACGTGTACTGTTCGCGCTCGAAGCGCGCCAGGCTGCCAAACAGGAAGATCGCCGCGGCGATGTAGGGATAGATCCCGAACAGGAATTGATGGACCAGGTTCATGACGATGCTCTGATTGGATTCACGCTGACACGTTGCCGACAAGCGCCGGTTGTCGCCCCTCTCCCGCGTGCGGGAGAGGGGCGGGGGAGAGGGCTGGCGTCGGCTTTGCCACAAACTGGACCGTGGCGATGCGCGCACCCGCACCGGTGTTGCCGCAGTTCAGCGCGGCAAACGGGACGGCTCCCGGCAGCGGTTCCACGCCGTCCACGCCGGGACCAAACGTTTCCAGTGCCTCGTCCATGGTGCGCACGGGCGGATCGTCCTGTGGCTGCGGCTGCGTGTCGGTCAACGTCAGCAGTACGGTGAAGGCGGTGGCATAGGGACTGCCGTTGCGCGCCAGCCGTGTGCCAAGTGCGGCCAGGACATGGATGGCGTCGCCCAGCAACTGGCTGGCCCGCTCATCCTGGCCGTCCACCACCAGGCTGCCCAGGTACTCAAGGAACAGCGGCACGTAGTCCGGCAATTCACTGCTGACCAGCTCGAAACCGTCGCGCCGGTACTCCTGCAGCAGGTCGACCATGGCCTGGCCGCGATCGCGGCTTTCGCCGTGTACATGCTCGAACAGATGCAGCGAGTGGGCCGGATTGCGATCGAACGTAGCGACGTAGTTTTCCTGCAGCGTGATCAGCGGCTGAACCCGCATCACGTCAAGCAGCGGTGCAAGCATGTCGCGGGCCTGTGGCCATTCGGCAAGCGCCCAGTCGATGTCTGCAAGGCTGTCCAGCAGCGGTTGCTCGGGATAGCTGAGCAGGGCGCTCAGCACGCGGTGTATGGTCATGATGTTCTCCGTTTGGCTCATGTGGCCAGGACCTTGCGGCGCGAACGCGGCAGGTCGGCATAGGCAATCTCGGGCTGCGGTTTCTTCTTGCCGAACAACGTACCGTCCGATGCGCCACCGGAGCAGCCGTTGCCGAAGCTGAAGCCACAGCTGCCTTTCTCGTCGAAGCTGTCCTCGGTCATTTCCTTGTGCGCGGACGGCACGACAAAGCGGTCTTCGTAGTTGGCGATGGCCATGGTCTGGTACATGGCCTCGACCTGGGCCGGCGTCAGGCCAACCTGTTCGAGCACGGCCAGATCCTCGATGCCATCCACTGACTGGCCGCGCTTGTAGGCACGCATGGCCAGCATCCGTTCGAGTGCCGACAGCACCGGTCCGACGTCGCCTGCGGTCAGCAGGTTGGCAAGGTATTTCACGGGGATGCGCAGGCTCTTGACGTCGGGAATCACGCCGTTCATGCCCATGAAGCCGGACTCTGCAGCGGACTGGATTGGCGAGAGCGGCGGGATATACCAGACCATCGGCAGCGTGCGGTACTCCGGATGCAGCGGGAACGCTACCTTCCACTCGCAGGCCATCTTGTAGACCGGCGACTTGCACGCGGCATCGAGCCAGCTCTGCGTAATACCCTGGCGCAGCGCTTCGGCCTGCACGGCCGGGTCATTTGGATCGAGGAAGAGGTCGAGCTGCGACTGGTACAGGTCGCGTTCGTCGGCCACCGAAGCGGCCTGCTCGATGCGGTCCGCGTCATAGAGCATCACGCCGAGATAGCGGATGCGGCCGACACAGGTTTCCGAGCAGACCGTCGGTTGGCCCGCTTCGATCCGCGGATAGCAGAACACGCACTTCTCGGCCTTGCCGCTTTGCCAGTTGAAGTAGATCTTCTTGTATGGGCATCCCGAGATGCACATGCGCCAGCCGCGGCATTTGTCCTGGTCCACCAGCACGATGCCATCTTCCTCGCGCTTGTAGACCGAGCCCGACGGGCACGAGGCCACGCAGGTGGGATTCAGGCAGTGCTCGCACAGGCGCGGCAGATACATCATGAAGGTGTTCTCGAATGTCGAGTACATGTCCTTCTGGATCTCGTCGAACAGCTTGTCGCGGCCGCGCGAAGCAAAATCACCGCCGAGATCGTCTTCCCAGTTCGGACCCCATTCAATCTTCTCCATCTTCTTGCCCGTGATGGCGGAAACCGGACGCGCGGTCGGTGGTGTCTCCACCAGCGGGGCCTTCTGCAGATGTTCGTAGTCGTACGTGAACGGTTCGTAGTACTCGTCGATCTGTGGCAGGTTCGGGTTGACGAACATGTTCGCCAGGATCTTGCCCTTGCCGCCCTGGCGTGGGGTCAGGCTGCCGTCGGCATGACGCTTCCAGCCGCCATTCCACTTGTCCTGGTTTTCCCATTCCTTCGGGAAGCCCACGCCGGGCTTGGTCTCGACGTTGTTGAACCACGCATACTCGACACCTTCGCGGCTGGTCCAGACGTTCTTGCAGGTAATGGAGCAGGTATGGCAGCCGATGCATTTGTCGAGGTTCAGCACCATGGCCACCTGGGCGCGGATCTTCATTGCCATGCTCCTTCAGTCTTCACTGTCTTGTTGGTGGGGGAGGGGTCTTCCTTGCGCGGCCCTTCGAGCCACTCGACCTTGTTCATCTTGCGCAGGATCACGAACTCATCGCGGTTGCTGCCCACCGTGCCGTAGTAGTTGAAGCCGTAGGCCAGTTGCGCATAGCCGCCGATCATGTGCGTGGGCTTGGTCACGGCGCGCGTGACCGAGTTGTGGATGCCGCCGCGCATGCCACTGGTCTCGGCGCCCGGTACATTGACGATCTTTTCCTGGGCGTGGTACATCAGGCACATGCCTTGCGGCACACGCTGCGACACCACCACACGCGCGGTCAGCGTGCCGTTGACGTTGAACACCTCGACCCAGTCGTTGTCGCGGATGCCATTGGCATTGGCTTCGGCCTCCGAGATCCAGACATGCGGGCCACCGCGCGACAGCGTGAGCATGCGCAGATTGTCCGAGTAGGTCGAATGGATGCCCCACTTCTGGTGCGGCGTGATCCAGTTCAGTACCAGTTCCGGATTGCCGTTGGGCTTGCGGCCCAGCATCGGGCTCACGGTCTTGGTATCGATGGCCGGCTTGTAGACGCACGCGCCTTCGCCGAAGTCGAGCATCCAGCGATGATCCTGGTAGAACTGCTGGCGGCCCGTCAGCGTGCGCCATGGGATCAGTTCGTGGATGTTGGTGTAGCCGGCGTTGTAGCTGACCTCTTCCGATTCCAGTCCTGACCAGGTCGGTGCCGAGATGATCTTGCGCGGCTGTGCCTGTACGTCGCGAAAGCGGATCTTGTCGTGCTCGCGGCCGGTGGCAAGGTGCGTGTGATCGCGCCCGGTGATCTTCGACAATGCGTCCCATGCCTTGACGGCGACATGGCCGTTGGTCTCGGGCGCGAAGGTCAGGATCATCTCGGCGGCATCGATCGCCGTTTCCAGGCGTGGCCGGCCGTAGCTGACACCGGGCTCGGCCACAGTCTTGCTCAGGTGACCAATCTCATGCACCTCGTGCTCGGTGTTCCAGTTGATGCCCTTGCCGCCATTGCCGAGCTTGTCGAGCAAAGGGCCGATCGACGTGAACTTCTTGTAGATGTCGGCGTAGTTGCGTTCCACCACGGTCATCGACGGCGCGGTCTTGCCGGGGATCAGGTCGCACTCGCCGTGCTTCCAGTCCTTCGGTTCGAACGGCTGGCCCAGTTCACCCGGGGTGTCGTGCAGCAGCGGGGTGCATACGAGGTCTTCACGCGTGCCCAGGTAAGGGCCGGCGATCTCGGTGAACTTCTTCGCAATGGCCTTGTAGATTTCCCAGTCGGTCTTGCTTTCCCACAGCGGTTGCACCGCCTCCGACAGCGGATGGATAAACGGATGCATGTCCGACGTGTTGAGGTCGTCCTTCTCGTACCACGTGGCGGTCGGCAGCACGATATCGCCGTACAGGCAGGTGGTGCTCATGCGGAAATCGAGCACGGTCAGCAGGTCGAGCTTGCCTTCGGCGGCCGGACGCACGGTCACCTCGCTGGGCTTGATCGCATCGTTCTCGTCGCCGAACACGGCATTCTGGGTACCGAGCAGGTATTTGAGGAAATACTCGTGACCCTTGCCCGAGCTGCCCAGGATGTTGGAACGCCACACAAACATGTTGCGCGGGAAGTTGGCCGGATTGTCGGGGTCGTCGCAGGCAAACTGCAGCGTGCCGGACTTCAACTGTTCGACGGTATGCGCTACGGGGTCCTTGCCTGCCGCGCGCGCTTCGGCCACCACGTCGAGCGGATTCCTGCCAAGCTGCGGGGCCGACGGCAGCCAGCCCATGCGTTCGGATTTGGCGTTGAGGTCGAGCAGCGACAGTTTGTCGTAGCGCTGGTGGTCGGCCGTGGGCGACAGGATTTCGTCCACGCCGAGCTTTTCATGACGCCACTGGCTCGTGTGGCTGTAGAAGAACGAGGTGCCATTCATCTGGCGCGGTGGACGCGACCAGTCGGAGCCGAAGGCCAGCGGCACCCAGCCAAATTGCGGGCGCAGCTTTTCCTGGCCGACATAGTGGGCCCAGCCACCGCCGCTCTTGCCCACGCAGCCGCACATCATCAGCAGGTTGATGATGCCGCGATAGATCATGTCGTTGTGATACCAGTGGTTCAGCGCCGCACCGACGATCACCATGCTCTTGCCCTGGGTGCGATCGGCGTTGTCGGCGAATTCGCGCGCCACCTGGATCACGAGCTTGCGTGGCACCGAAGTATGCTTCTCCTGCCAGGCCGGGGTGTACGGTACGTCGTCGTCGAACGAACTGGCGACGTTCGGGCCGCCCAGGCCCTGGTCGACACCATAGTTGGCCATCTGCAGGTCGTAGACCGTGGCCACGCGCGCGACGCTGCCGTCGGCCAGTGTCAACAGGCGTACCGGCACGCGACGGCGCAACAGCGCATCGTGTTCGCCACCGAAGTACGGGAAGCCCACCTCGACAACCGCATCGGCATGGGCGACGAGCGACAGGCGCGGATCGATCGCGCGGCCGCTGCCGCCGTCCTTCATTTCAAGGTTCCAGCGACCGACCTTCGCGCCGTCGTCGTGCGCGGCTTCGCCCCAGCGGAAGCCGATCGAACCGTTCGGCGCGACGATCTCGCCGGTGGCGTCATCGATCTGGAGCGTCTTCCATTCGGGATGGTTGGCCTGGTCGAGATTGTCGTCCAGGTGCGAGGCGCGCAGAAAATGATCGGGCACCAGCGTGCCGTCCTGCTGCTCGCGCAGCAGCACCAGCATCGGCATGTCGGTGTACTGCTTGACGTAGTCGCGGAAATAGGCCGACCTGGCCGTTGCATGGAACTCCTTTAGCACCACGTGGCCCATGGCCATGGCCAGTGCGGCGTCGGTGCCTTGCTTCGGCGCGAGCCAGATGTCGCCGAACTTGACCATCTCGCCGAAGTCCGACGACACGGCCACGGTCTTGGTGCCCTTGTAGCGGACTTCGGTATAGAAGTGCGCATCGGGTGTGCGGGTCTGCGGCACATTCGAGCCCCAGACCATCAGGTAGGTGCTGTTGTACCAGTCGGCGGATTCAGGCACGTCGGTCTGCTCGCCCCAGATCTGCGGGCTGGCCGGTGGCAGGTCGCAGTACCAGTCATAGAACGACAGGCAGGCGCCGCCGATCAGGCTCAGGTAGCGTGCGCCCGCCGCGTACGAGACCATCGACATGGCCGGGATTGGTGAGAAGCCGATCACGCGGTCCGGGCCATACTGCTTGATCGTGTAGGCATTGGCGGCCGCGATGATTTCGGTGGCCGTGTTCCAGTCCGCGCGCACAAAGCCGCCCTGGCCGCGCACGCTCTTGTAGCGCGCGGCCTTTTCAGGGTCCTGGCTGATCGAGGCCCATGCGGCAACCGGGTCCATGGTCTTGCGGGCTTCGCGCCACATCTCCATCAGTCGGCCACGGATCATCGGATACTTCACGCGCTGCGCCGAATAGACGTACCAGCTATAGGAGGCACCACGCGGGCAGCCACGTGGCTCGTGGTTGGGCAGGTCGGGGCGCGTGCGCGGGTAGTCGGTCTGCTGGGTTTCCCATGTAATCAGGCCATTCTTGACATAGACCTTCCACGAGCACGAACCGGTGCAGTTCACACCATGCGTGGAGCGCACGATCTTGTCGTGCTGCCAACGGCTGCGATAGCCGTCTTCCCATTTGCGGTCTTCGTTCACTACCGCGCCATGCCCATCCGCATACGTGGACTTCACGCGCGACAGGAACTTCAGTCGATCCAGAAAATGAGACATTTCTTATGTTCTCCGCTTGTTTTGTGGGGCCGCTACCGTCAGCAAGATCGGCAGGGTCAGCAGGGCATGGGCGCGTTGCGGCGGGCGTAGTACCACCAGGTCACCAGCACGCAGCTCAGGTAGAAGCCGACGAAGCAATAGAGCGCGGCATCGGGTGAGCCAGTCATTTCCAGCGACGTGCCAAAGCTCTTTGGAATGAAGAAGCCGCCGTAGGCGCCAATCGCACCGGAGAATCCGAGTACGGCGGCCGATTCCTTGCCGGCGTCCTGCAGCGCCTGCTTCTGCGCGGCGGCATCCTTGCCGGCGGCGTCGCGTTGGCGTTCGGTGAGGAAGATCACCGGGATCATGCGGAAGGTCGAACCATTGCCGATGCCGGTCAGCGCGAACAGCACGATGAACGCCGCCAGGAACATCTGGAAGTTGCCGGCGTGTCCATCCTGCGGCAATGCGGCCAGCACGCCGAAGACCGCGGCGATCATGCCCACGAAGGTCCACAGCGTGACGCGTGCGCCGCCAAGCTTGTCCGAAATCCAGCCGCCCACGGGGCGCGTCAGCGCGCCAACCAGCGGCCCGAGGAAGGCGTAGGCGGTGGGGTTGATGCCAGGGAACTGCGACTTGGTCAGCAGCGCCAGGCCGGCCGAGAAGCCGATGAACGAACCGAACGTGCCGATATAGAGCCAGCACATCAGCCAGTTATGCTTGCGCTGGAAGATCACGGCCTGCTCGGCGAACGACGCGCGGGCATCGGCAATGTCGTTCATGCCGAACCAGGCGGCCAGCGACGAGATCACGATAAACGGCACCCAGACAAAGCCGGCGTTCTGCAGCCACAGGGTCTGCGTGGCCCCGTTGGCCTGATAGCTCTGCGGCTCGCCGCCGAGCGCGCCGAATACGGCCAACGATACGACCAGCGGCGTGACAAACTGCACCACGGATACCCCAAGGTTGCCGATGCCAGCGTTAAGGCCGGTGGCCAGGCCCTTCTTTGCCTTCGGAAAGAAGAAGCTGATATTGGCCATCGACGAACTGAAGTTGGCGCCGCCGAAGCCGCATAGCAGGGCAAGCACCAGCAGCGTCGGATACGTGGTCGACGGGTCGCGCAACGCGAAGCCCATGCCCAGCGCCGGAATCAGCAGCAGCGCGGTGGAGATCGCGGTGAAGCGGCGGCCGCCGAATACCGGCACCAGGAACGAGTAGAAGATGCGCAGCGTGGCGCCGGACAGCGCAGGCAGCGCGGTGAGCCAGACCAACTGGTTCTTGGTGAACTGGAAGCCGGCACGATCAAGGTTGACCGCCACCACGCTCCACAGCATCCAGACCACGAATGCCAGCATCAGTGCCGGAATCGAGATCCACAGGTTGCGATACGCGATACGTTCGCCTTGCGTGCGCCAGAACGTTGCGTTCTCGGGTTCCCAGCGAGTCAGTACGGAACTGGTCATGATGTGAGGAAGGTTGGGTTGATGGAGGGCAACGGCATTACGCGGCTTGCGCTTGCAGCTGTCCGTGCCGTTGCGCGGCGCGGCCGCTGTAGTGCATCCAGACCAGGCTCACGCAGACCGTGCCGTACATCAGCATGAAACAGCTGCTGCGAATGCCGGTCAGGTCGGCCAGCGCGCCGAACATGATCGGCAGGATGAAGCCGCCCAGGCCGCCGGCCAGGCCCACCACGCCAGACACGGCGCCGATGTTGTGCGTGAAATCGTTCGAGATGAACTTGAAGACCGAGGCCTTGCCGATCGCGAACGCGATGCCCACCACGAACATCAGGATCGTGAACAGCGTGGGCGATAGCGCGATATGGAAGCTCTGCGGGCCGGTGGCGGTGTAGATCGTGAAATCGGTCTTCGGATAGCTGAGCAGGAAGAACGCGACCCAACTGACCCACATCACCCACCACGTCGTGCGTTGCGCACCGTGGCGGTCGGAAATCCAGCCACCGATCGCGCGCAGCAAGCCGCCGGGCAGCGAGAAGCAGGCCGCCAGGAATGCGGCCGTCTTGATATCGAAGCCGTATTCGCCGATGTAGTAGCGGGTCATCCAGAGCGCCAGCGCCACATAGCCGCCGAACACCACCGAGTAGTACTGTGAATAGCGCCACACGCGCGGGTCGCGCAGCATCTGCATCTGTGCGCGCCAGCTCGTGGCCGAGGTCGAGCGATGGGCCGGATTGCTGCGCGAGAACAGCCAGAACAGCACGGCCGTGACCAGCATCGCCACGGAATACACCTTCGGCACGATTTCCCAGGAGCCGGCGGCCAGGATCAGCACCGGCGCCACGAACTTGGTCAGTGCGGCGCCCGAGTTGCCGGCGCCAAAGATGCCCATGGCCAGCCCCTGGCGCGAGCGCGGAAACCAGCGTGCCACGTAGGGCGTACCCACCGAGAACGAACCGCCAGCCAGGCCCACGAACAACCCCAGCACCAGCAATTGCCAGAACGTGTGCACGTACGAGATCAGCCAGATCGGGATCACCGTGGCCAGCATCAGGATGAAGAACACGATGCGGCCGCCGAAGCGGTCGGTCCAGATGCCCAGCGGCACACGGATCAGCGAACCGCTGAGCACCGGTGTGGCAGCCAGCAGCCCGAACTCGGTGTCATTGAGGCCCAGTTCCTGCTTCAGCGGAATGCCGAGCACGGCGAACATCATCCAGACTGCGAAACAGATGGTGAAGGCGAACGTGCTGGACCAGAGCGTGGTCCAGGCTCCTGATGGAGCAGATTCCAGGGGTTGGGCGGGGAGGGTTGCGGTGGCCATGGCCAGATTCCGGAGTCACTTTGGAGAGTGATGCCAGAGTAGGCCTGCCGCGCGCTGGCGACTATTCGTCGGGAGAGGAGGTAAGGCTATGCGGATCGAACTAGTTCGACCGGCATATGCCGGGGTTTCTCCCCTCTCCCGCGAGCGGGAGAGGGGAGCTGGCTACTTGCCGCGGCGTATGCGGGCGCCCTTGCGTGCCGGCCTGCGCAGTACGCCGGCACTGGCCGCTACATCGAGGGGTTTGCCGAACGGAATCGGATCTTTCATATAGGCGTTGAGCTTGTCGCGCACAAAGGACGTATCGTCGCCCACGGTCGAGATGATGCCGGTCGTGGCGCCGCCACCGAGCAATACCGTGAAGATGCCGCGATACGGGAAGTCGATGTAGGCTGGCGCGGAGACGTTGAACGGTTCCGAACGCTTGAACATGTCTTCGGCGGTCCGCCCCATGGCCCAGTGGAATGCGGTCGGGAATGGCAGCGCAACGATCTTCGGGTTGATATTGCGATAGTCCGAGCCGATGGCGGGATCGCCGAAGATGTAGGTGCCGCCGGTTCCCCAGTTCTGGGTGTCAAAGTTGTCGTTGACCGGGTCCGAGACCAGCGGAGCATGGCTGGCCGGAATCTGCCACGGCATGATCGGGAAACGGAGATCACGGCTCAGTTCCGCGCAGAAGTCGTAGAAGCGCTGCCACTCGTGCGTCCAGTAACAGTACCCGTTGGCGTAGCTGCGGATCGTGAAGTCGTCTGCCTCGTAACGGTCCACCGCCAGGAAATCCGGCACCGCCGGACCTTCATGGACCTTCATCGCACGTATGAACGCAGCGGTCGACCGGGCGTTGCTGGTGGGCGTGTCATCGGACGCGTAGATCCATTCGGAGGCCCCCACGCCCCACAGGTTGACCTGCCAGCCAAACGTGACCGCCGGAGCGACCGTGCGGATCATCCAGTTCACGGCGGCAATGTAGCCACGGATGTTTTCCTCGATGTGCTGCGGGATGGTGGCCTGCACGTTCCAGTGGTCGAGCGCCATCCTTAGCGGCTCGCGCACAGGCATCGGGTACTCAGGGCCGAATCCCCCCTGCTGGCATGCGCCCAGGAAATCGGGATTGATGACGTAGCCGGCCGGTACGGGATGGCCGGCGTCAAGGTGCTGGTTCGCAAGATTCAGCGACAGGATCAGATTGGCGAAGCTGTGCGCCAGTCCCAGCTTGTTGGCCAGTTGCGTCGGCGTGTCGCCGAGCGACAGGTTGCAGGTGTACGACACGATGACCGGAAGCACCTGATGGCCGCCGCCGATCTGCTTCTCGACATCGCGCGCCAGCAGGATCGTAGCGGTGGTCTGATTGTCCGAGGTCAGGTAGACATTGGCATCGCCGGCGCCATCGAAGCCCGCGTACTTGAATACCGACGATGCGCGTGCCGCGACGAAATCCGCGGCGTTGCCCGGTGTCAGGTCGGCGCAACCGCCAAAGCTCAGGAAGTCAGGGAAGCCGCGCACCTTGAGGTTGGCGCCGGTGGTGACCTCGATGCGCAATTGCGTTGCGCCATTCGGCACCACGGTGAGCTGGTCGACCGTTTGCACGTTGTGGACCACGCCATCGACGATGAAGTCCGGCGCCTCGATCGCATAGGTTTGGGGTTGCACGGGCACTGCCAAAGGGTATGTGTGCGTACCTGCGGCAAGCGGAATGGCTTGCCGGTAGGTCATGCCCGATGCCACCAGTCGCAGATCGAGCGTGGTGTCGAGGCTGACGTCCGACGTGACGACGATCGGCAGCGTGACGAAACACGTGGTGCTGACCGCGGTGGTCTGCATGTCGCTGGCGGTGAACGTCACGGTCTCGGCCGATGTGGACAGGTCGCGGACCTTGGTCGGAAACGAGTACCGGACATTGTTGAGCGCCAGCGTCGCCACGCTGATATCCACCACGCCGACCGGTGGCAAACCTCCCAGCGGCATCACCGATCCAGGTGGCATCCAGAAGTCGAGCAGCGTTTCGCCGGTGTTGCGCACCACGATGCTGACATCCAGTTCCTCGTCGGCCAGCACGGGGATCTGCCCGAGCACCACATCGAGCCTGGCGTAGCGCTGTGCGGCCGAGTAGTTCACGACAGCCGCGGCGGTGCTGCCAGGTGTGATGGTGATGGTGGTCGGATGCACATGCGCCTCGGCCACGACCGTGTAGGCATCGTTGGCCAGTTCGTCGACCGTCACGCTGTAGGTGCCGGCAGGCAACGTCAGTGGCGTGGTAGTGCCTGGCGATACTTCATCGACATGGGACTTGTCGCCCTGTGTGAACCGGATGGTTTGCGCGACCGAATAGAGTGCCGGGTCGGGTGCCGACGCCGCCTGCACGCGCACCGTGCCATTGGTGTTGGGCAGCGCGTCGGCGGCCAGCGCGAATGAAGACAGGTAGGTCGCGGCGCCGGTCCCGGTCAGGTCGCCATTGATGCCGATGTTGATGCGGTCCTGCGATGCAAAAGTATGGGGCGTCTCGAAGTTGATCTTGGCCTCGACGTCCCAGCTCTGGCTATCGATCTGGTCGTTCTCGGTCGCGGTCGTGGACGGTACCCAGTTCTGGTACTGCACGTTGAAGTCGGTCGGCTGGACCGCTGCCGGCGAGCGGAACTTCATGCCGAGGAAATGGTTGACCTTGACGGGAGCGCCGTCGGCATGACGGATGTTGGTGATCGAGATGACCCCGTACCACTGCGATGCCCCGCTTTCCACCTTGATATCGAAAAGAATTGCCATGTTCCTGCCTCCGCATGGATGTGAACGCGGCGCGCAGTGCGCCGGCGTCAGCGCAGGTTAGGAGGCAAGGCGGGGGGCTGGGAATGGATTGCCGGAGGCGGCGGGAGATATGGTGCCCTGTCCCGCATGACGGATGGGACAGCGGGAGAGGGCACGCAGGCGGGAGCGGGAAGCGCTCAGGCCGACGGCGGGGGCACGTAGCCCATGGCCTGGTCGGCGCCTTCGCCGAAGAAATACTTCTCGGTCTGCTTGAGCAGGTACTGGCGCGCGCGGGCGTCGGCCATGTTCAGGCGGTTTTCGTTGATCAGCATGGTCTGGTGCTTGAGCCAGCCGGCCCAGGCTTCCTTCGACACGCTTTGCCAGATCTTCTTGCCGAGTTCGCCGGGCAGCGGCGGGAGGTCGAGACCTTCGGCTTCCTTGTTCAGTTTGACGCAATGGACCATGCGGGCCATGAGGGACTCCTTGTTCGTGTGGCCGCTATTGTAGCCAAGCTGGCCAGGCAGGGCAGCGTCGGCCGCCCATGCCCCTGGCGCATGTTGTTTTCTACATCTACAGCTTCTTACAGCTTCTTCATCAGCACCATCGACTTGCGCTGCCAGTTGTAGAGCTTGCGCTTGTCTTCGGGCAGATCGTCCACCGTGGCATGCACGAAACCGCGCTTCAGGAACCAGTGTTCGGTACGCGTGGTGAGCACGAACAGGCGGTCCAGGCCCAGCGTGCGGGCGCGGCGCTCGATGCGCTTGAGCAGCCGCTCGCCATCGCCGGTGCCCTGCGCTTCCGAGGAAACGGTCAGGCAGGCCATTTCGCCCATGCTCTCGCGCGGGAATTCGTAAAGCGCGGCGCAGCCAAACAGCACGTTGTCATGCTCGATCACCGAGAATTTGTCGATGTCGCGTTCGATCAGGTGACGGCCACGTGGCACCAGCGTGCCATCGGCCTCCAGCGGCGCAATCAGTTGGAGGATGCCGCCCACATCGTCGAGCGTGGCTTCGCGCAGGCTTTCGAGGTCGGTGTCCGAGACCATCGTGCCCACGCCGTCGTGCAGGAACAGTTCCAGCAGCACCGAGCCGTCGAGGCCGAACGGAATCAGGTGCGCGCGCGGCACACCGCCCTTGAGTGCCTTGACCAGATGTTGCAGGTAATAGGCCACGTCGGATGGCAGATGGTTGTTCTGCAACCTCTCCTGCGCGGTGCGCAACGACATTTCCTTCATCAGCTTGCCGACCTGGTCCGGCACGCCCGGGACCTCGGTGATGAAGATCAGCTTGTCCGCCTTGAGTGCGCTGGCCGCGGCGCTGGCCACATCTTCCATTGACAGGTTGAATGCCTGGCCCGTCGGCGAAAAGCCCAGAGGCGACAGCAGCACAACCTTGCCATGGGAGAGCGACATGCGCATCGAATCGTTGTCGATCTTGCGTACCAGGCCGGTGTGCTGGTAATCCACGCCGTTGACGATGCCCACCGGGCGCGCAGTAATGAAGTTGCCCGAGATCACCGACAGCTGGGCGCCGGCCATCGGCGTATTGGGCAGGCCCTGGCTGAACGCCGCCTCGATATCGAGGCGCAGCTCGCCGGCGGCTTCCTTGGCGCATTCG
Organism: Cupriavidus sp.; assembly: GCF_057315035.1. Lineage (NCBI taxonomy): Bacteria > Pseudomonadati > Pseudomonadota > Betaproteobacteria > Burkholderiales > Burkholderiaceae > Cupriavidus > Cupriavidus sp. Next base: position 26,407 of record NZ_DBHKYV010000030.1, read on the forward strand.
AGCGCCGCGTTATCCGTGATGCGCACGCCGTCGGCGTACTGCGACTGCACATTGCGCAGCGCCAGTTGTTCCTCGACCTGCGGTCGCGAGCCAAACACCAGCACCACATGCATGCCCATCGCGTGCAGCAGCGCCACGTCGTTGACCAGCGCGTTGAGCACGCCGGCCTTGACCAGTTCGCCGCTGAACGCGATCACGAAGGTCTTGCCGCGGAACGTGTGGATGTATGGGGCGACAGCGCGCAGCCAGTCAACAAATTGCTGCTGGTCCGGGCCGCCGGTCTCGGCCAGCTCACTGGCGGCCGTGGCGGACGGAATCGGGGTGGCGGGCGCAGCCGTATCGGGCAGCGGGGCAGGGATGGCGGCAGGCTCGGGGTCCTGCTGCGGGGCGTCGGTTCTGGCGTTCATGCGGCGGATTATAATCCCGCCCAATGTCAGCACAACGCCCCGTCAAACCTGCCCCGGCCAAGTCCGCCGAGGTGCAATCCTCCCCGGCCCGTTCGCATTCCGCTCCGCGCGAGGCGGATGACGGCACTCGCCCACCGCGTCCGCCCCGCCCGCCGCGCCAACCCGGTCCGGCGGGCAGCCCGCGTCCGCCACGGCCGCAGGGCGAGCCGCGCCGGCCGGGCCAGCAGGATGCCCAGCGCCCGCCGCGTGCGGAGCGCCCGCCGCGCCCGCCACAGCCGGTGCGCCTGGCCAACCCGCTGCCCGAGATCACATTCCCTGAAGCGCTGCCGGTATCGGCACGGCGCGACGAGATTGCGAAGGCGCTGCAGGCCAGCCAGGTGGTGATCGTCTCGGGCGAGACCGGCTCGGGCAAGACCACCCAGTTGCCCAAGATCGCGCTGTCGATCGGACGCGGGCCCGCGCGCGAAGGCAAGCCGGGCGGTGGCCTGATTGGCCACACCCAGCCGCGCCGGATCGCCGCCACGTCTACCGCCAAGCGGATTGCACAGGAACTGGGCACGCCGATCGGCGAGCACGTGGGCTATCAGGTGCGGTTCAACGACACCATGTCGGCTGGCGCGTCGGTCAAGCTGATGACCGACGGTATCCTGCTGGCGGAAACGCAGAATGATCCGCTGCTGCGCGCGTACGACACGATCATCATCGACGAGGCGCACGAACGCAGCCTCAATATCGATTTCCTGATCGGCTACCTGCGGCAGATCCTGCCGAAGCGGCCCGACCTGAAAGTCATCATCACGTCGGCGACGATCGACGCCAAGCGCTTTGCCGAGCATTTCGCGCGCGATGGCAAGCCGGCGCCGGTGATCGAGGTCAGCGGGCGCCTGTATCCGGTGGAAATCCGCTACCGGCCAATCCAGGACGACCAGCCGGCCGACGCCGCGCCGCGCAGCGCGAAGGCCCGGGAGCGTGACCTCTACGACGGTATCGTCGATGCCGTCGACGAACTGTGCCGCCTGGGCTCGGGCGATGTGCTGGTGTTCCTGCCCGGCGAACGCGAGATCCGCGAAGCCGCCGAGGCCCTGCGCAAGCATCACCCGCCACACACCGAGATCCTGCCGCTGTTCGCGCGGCTTTCGGTGCAGGAGCAGGAGCGCGTGTTCAAGCCGTCGAATGCGCGCCGCATCGTGCTGGCTACCAATGTGGCGGAGACCTCGCTGACGGTGCCCGGTATCCGCTACGTGGTCGATACCGGCCTGGCGCGCGTGAAACGCTACTCGTACCGCAACAAGGTGGAACAGCTGCAGATCGAATCGATCTCGCAGGCCGCCGCCAACCAGCGTGCCGGTCGTTGCGGCCGGGTGGCAGACGGCGTTTGCATCCGGCTGTACGAGGAAAGCGATTTCGTGGGGCGGGCGCGTTTCACCGATCCGGAAATCCTGCGCTCGTCGCTGGCCGCGGTGATCCTGCGCATGAAGGCGCTGCGGCTGACCGATATCGAGGCCTTCCCGTTTATCGAGCCCCCGCTGGGCCGCGCGGTGGCCGATGGCTACCAGCTCCTGCAGGAACTCGGGGCGCTCGACGAGGCCAACCAGTTGACCGGCACCGGCCGGCAACTGGCCAAGCTGCCGCTCGACCCGCGCGTAGCACGCATGATCCTGGCCGCCAAGGACCAGCATTGCCTGCGCGAGGTGCTGATCATTGCCAGCGCCTTGTCGGTGCAGGACCCGCGCGACCGCCCGCCTGACGCGCAGGAGGCCGCCGACCAGGCGCATCGCAAGTTCATGGATGAACGTTCGGAGTTCCTGGGCTGGGTCAAGCTCTGGAAATGGTTCGAGGACGCCGTCGCCCACAAGAAGACCAACCGCCAGTTGCAGGAGCAGTGCCGCAGCAATTTCCTGTCGCATGTGCGCCTGCGCGAGTGGCGTGACGTGCATTCGCAGTTGCACACCACGGTCAGCGAACAGGGCTGGCGCCTCAATGAAACCGAGCCGACGTTCGAGCAGGTACACAAGGCGCTGCTGACCGGCCTGCTCGGCAATGTGGGCCTGAAACTGGACGAAGCCGATGGCAAGGGTCGCGAGTACCTGGGCGCGCGCGGCATCAAGTTCCACCTGTGGCCGGGGTCGTTGATCGCGCGCAAGGTAGGCCGCTGGATCATTGCCGCCGAACTGGTCGAGACCAGTCGCCTGTTTGCGCGCACGCTGGCAAAGGTCGAGCCGGAATGGATCGAGCAGGTGGGGCGCCATCTGCTCAATGTGAGCTGGAGCGAGCCGCATTGGGAAAAGAAGGCGGGCCAGGTAGTGGCAATGGAGCGCGGCACGCTGTACGGCTTGCCGGTCTACCAACACCGGCGGGTCCATTTCGGGCCGATGAATCCGTCCGAGGCCCGCGAGATCTTTATCCGTAGCGCGCTGGTGGAAGGCGAGTTCGACACCCGCCTGCCGTTCTTCGCGCATAACCAGCGGTTGGTGCGCGAGATCGAGAATCTTGAGCACAAGTCGCGCCGCCAGGACGTGCTGGTTGACGATGTGCTGATCTACGCGTTCTACGAACGCGCGATCCCGGCCGAGATCCATAACCAGGTAGCGTTCGAGACGTGGTACCAGGCTGAATCCGCCAAGGATCGCAAGCTGCTGTACCTGAATCGTGACGAGCTGATGCGGCACGAGGCGGCGGGCATCACCACCGACCTGTTCCCGAAGCTGCTGCCGGTTGCCGGCATCGACATGGGTTTGTCCTACCACTTCGAACCGGGCAGCCATCGTGATGGCGTGACGCTGACCGTGCCGCTGTATGCGCTGAACCAGATCCGTCCCGAGCGCGCCGAATGGCTGGTGCCGGGCATGATCAAGGAGAAAGTGCATCTGCTGCTGAAGTCATTGCCGCAGAAGCTGCGTCGCCACTGCGTGCCGCTGCCCGACTATGCGGCCGGGTTTGTCGAGCGCCAGCCGTTTGGCGAGGGCGATCTGGTGGATGTGCTGATCGCCGATATCCGCGAGCAGACCGGCACCATGATCCGCCGCGCCGACTTCAAGCTGGAAACGCTGCCGGCGCACCATTCGATGAACTTCAAGGTGATCGACGAGCACGGTCGCCAGCTCGACATGGGCCGTAACCTGGCCCAGTTGCGCGCGGAGTTTGGCGGGCAGGCGCAGCAGTCGTTCCAGAACATTGCCGCGCGCGATGTGCCGGCAGCCGAGGCTGGCCAGTACGAAAACCTGACCTCGTGGTCGTTTGGTGAGTTGCCCGAGTTGCTGGAAATCCGCAAGGGCAACCAGACGCTGTTTGGCTATCCGGCGCTGGTCGACCATGGCGACCATTGCGACGTCGAGGTATTCGACGATCCGCAGGAAGCCGCTCGCATTCACCATGCGGGCCTGCTGCGGCTGTTTGCGCTGCAGTTGCGCGAGCAGGTCAAATTCATCGAGAAGAATATTCCGAACTTGCAGCAGATGGCGATGCAGTACATGGCGTTGGGCACGCAGGAGGAACTGCGCAGCCAGATCGTGCTGATGGCGCTCGAACGCGCCTGCCTGCAAGCACCGCTGCCACGCAACGAGGCTGAGTTCAACGTACGCAAGGACGAGGGCAGGGCACGTCTGTCATTGTTGGCGCAGGAGATTGCGCGGCTGGTCGGCACCATCCTCGCGGAATTCGCCTCATTGCCGCGCAAATTGCTGCAAGCCAAGCCATTCGGATCGGCTTACCAGGACCTGGAAGCGCAGTTGGGCCGGCTCATGAGCAAGTCGTTCGTGGCCGATACCCCCTATGCGCAGCTGGTGCATTTTCCGCGCTACCTCAAAGGCATGGCGATGCGCGTGGACAAGCTCAAGGGCGATCCGGGCCGCGACAGCCAGCGCATCCAGGAAATGTCGCCGCTGGTGCAGCAGTGGCAACGCGCCGAGAAGCAGTTGCGCGCGCAAGGCCGTGGCGCTGCTGACGCGCGCCTCGACGAATTCCGTTGGATGCTTGAGGAATTGCGTGTGGCTTTGTTTGCGCAAGAGCTGCGTACGCCACAGCCGATCTCGGTCAAGCGGCTGCAGAAGGTCTGGGAATCGATGCAGCGGTAGGCATTGAGGGCGTCGCTCGGATGGAAAGCGTCATTCACATGTATCCAAATGTAAGGGTCGCTTAAGAATCTGGGTGCGCCGTCATCGCATCGGCGCGGCAAAACGTTAGAATGCGCGATTCGTCTTGAAATAACGGTCTTATGCTCGCATTGCGTCGTGTTGTGGCTGGGGTGGTATCGGTCGGCGCCCTGGCATTGGCAATGGTCGCCGCGCCCGCCCGCGCGGAAGTGGTGGTGATCCTGAATTCTGGTGATGCAAGCGTCACTCTCATCGACAAGGACACCCAGAAGGTCATTGAGACCTTTCCTATCGGCAAGGAACCGCACCATCTGATTGCGACGCCCGACGAAAAGTCGTTGATCGTAGCCAATGCGGTCGGCAACGACGTGGTCTTCCTGGATCCGGTGACGGGCAAGGTGCAGCAGCGCGTGCCCAATATCGACGATCCATACCAGGTGGGCTTCTCGCCGGACCAGAAGTGGTTCGTGGCCACCGGCAACCGGCTCGATCGCGTGGACGTGTACCGCTGGGACGGACATCAGCTCAAGATCGCCAAGCAGTTCCCGTTGCCCAAGACGCCAAGCCATATCGCGTTCACGGCCGACAGCAAGATTGCGTTCATCACGCTGCAGGATTCCAACCAGATCGCCGCCATTGACCTGACCACGCTCAACGTGCTGTGGGTCATGGAGGCGGGCTCGGCACCGGCCGGCATCTGGGTGACGCCGGACCAGAAGTACCTGCTGGTGGGCATGACCGGCGCCGACTACGTGGCGGTGATCGACTGGCGCACGCGTACGGTGGTCAAGCAGATCCAGACCGGCAAGGGCGCGCACAACTTCCGTGCCGTGGGCGACAAGCGCCACCTGTTCCTGACCAATCGTGTCTCGGGTTCGATCAGCATCATCGACCAGCAAACGCTGTCCAAGGTAGGGGATATCACCGGCCTGCTGCCCGGGCCGGATGACATGGAGCTGACTGCCGACGGCAAGACGCTGTGGGTGACGTTCCGCTGGGCGCGCTCGGTGGGCCTGATCGACGTGGCCAGCCGCAAGCTGATAAAGACGATCCGCGTGGGCAAGTCGCCGCACGGCATCTATTTCAAGACCCGCGCACCGCTGTATTGAGGCCATCATGCGCCGCACGATTTCGCGTATTGCCGCGGTTACTGTTGTGACTGCTGCCTCCGTTGGCGGTTCGCTGGCGGCGGCAGCCGAAGCCAGCCCCGGCGCCTGCCGGGCCGGTACGCTCTACCTGACGTTCGACACTGGCAGCATGAGCCAGGCCGAGCTGATTGCCCGCACGCTGCGCAAGCACCATATCCGCGCCACGTTCTTCCTGGCCAATGAACCGACCGTCAACAAGGACAGTTCGCTGGACCCGGCGTGGGCGCCGTTCTGGAAATCGCTCGCGGCCGACGGCCACGCGTTTGGCACGCACACGTTCGATCACGTCTACCTGCGCAGTGTGAAGGGCGACAAGGTCACCATGCGCCCGCAGTTCGGTGCGCAGGGCGGCAAGGACGTGACCATGACCGAGGCCACCTTCTGTACGGAATTGCGCCGCAGCGCGCAGGCGTTGCAGTCGATGACCGGCCAGCCGATGGTGCCGCTGTGGCGCGCGCCCGGCGGCCGGACCGCACCGCAGACCCTGGCATGGGCCGAGCAATGCGGCTTCAAGCACGTTGGCTGGGCCCCGGCCGGGTTCCTCGGCGATGAACTGTCGTCAGAGAAATTCCCGAACCAGGCCTTGCTCGACAAGGCGCTGCGCGACCTGCGCGACGGCGACATCACGATGGCCCACCTGGGCATCTGGTCGCGCAAGGATCCCTGGGCCCCGGCCGTGCTGGAACCGCTGATCAGCGGGCTGGAACAGAAGGGCTTCTGTTTTGCCACGTTGCGCGAGCATCCGCAGTACAAGAACTGGATTGCCCAGCGCGGCCTGGTGCAAACCGGCGCACAATCACAATCATCAACCCAATCCAGCGCGACGTCGGGGTCGAAACGGTAAATGTGGGACGCGTTCAGTAACTGGGTCAACCTGTGGGTCGGCCAGATCGAGGCCACGGTCTTCCAGGACGTGATCTTGCCCGTGGTCTACAACCTCGGGTTTGGCGGCTATGCCGAGGACGCCTTTACCGGCACCGAGTGGTTGCTGGTGGGCGTGGTGCAGATTGCGGTGATGATCCTGATCCTGGGCCCGCTGGAGAAATTGCGCCCGGTGGAGCCGGTGACCGATCGCAAGGCCATCCGCACCGACATGTTCTACACGGTGTTCCACCGCCTCGGTGTGTTCCGGCTGGCCATGTTTTTCCTGCTGGCACCGCTGATGGACGGCATCGAAGGCCATCTGCGCCTGCTGGGCTGGCAGCGCATCAATGTGGAAGACTGGTGGCCCGCGGTGACGTCGATCCCGCTGGTCAGCTTCTTTGTCTACCTGCTGCTGTTCGATCTGCTCGACTACTGGTATCACCGCTTCTCGCATACCTACCGCTGGTGGTGGAGCCTGCACGCGGTACATCACAGCCAGCAGCAGATGACGCTGTGGAGCGACAACCGCAATCACCTGCTCGACGATATCCTGCGCGACTTCGTGTTTGCCACGGTCGCGCTGGCGGTGGGTGTCGAGCCGTCGCAGTACGTACTGCTGGTGGCGCTGTCGCAGCTGCTGCAGAGCCTGCAGCATGCCAACCTGAAGCTCCACTTCGGCTGGCTGGGCGAGCGCCTGCTGGTCTCCCCAAGGTTTCATCGCACGCACCATGCGGTGGGCCTGGGCCATGAGCGGCAAGGCGGGCAGGGCAAGCCGGTGCGCCTGGGTGGCTGCAACTATGGCGTGATTTTCCCGTGGTGGGACATGCTGTTCCGTACGGCCGTATTTACCGACGTCTACTATCCGACCGGTATCCGCGACCAGATGCCGCCTCCGGCAGGCCGTGGCCGCAACTACGGCGCCGGCTTCCTGTCCCAGCAATGGCTGGGCATCAAACGTCTGTTGCGTCTGGGGTGATGGAGACGCCGCTGGCCTGTGCTAGGCTTTGCAGGCTTACCTGATCTCTTGACCGCATGAACGATATCTTCCGCGCCTTCGGGCGCGCCCTGGTTGGCCAGTTGCATCCGCGCATGCTGATGCTGACCGTGATTCCTTTTGTCCTGGCCACCGTGCTCTGGGGCGGACTGATCTGGTGGGGCTGGGAACCGATCATGGGTGGCGCGCGCACGCTGCTCGAAGGTTCGGTATTCACGAGCTGGATCTATTCGATGCTCGACTGGCTGAGCCTGCAATCGTTGCGCTCGGTGGTGGCGCCGCTGTTCGTGCTCACACTGGCGATTCCGCTGGTGATCGCATCGATGCTGGTGTTTATCAGCCTGTTCTCGGTGCCGGCGGTGGTGAAGCATCTGGAACGCAGTTATCCCGATCTGCAGAAGGCGCATGGTGGCAGCGTCGTGGGCAGCGTGTTCCAGGCGCTCGGCAACACGCTGGTGTTCCTGTTGCTGGTGCTGGTGACGTTGCCGCTGTGGCTGATTCCGCCATTCTTCGCGCTGATTCCGCCAGTCTTGTGGGGCTGGCTGACCTACCGCGTGATGACGTACGACGCGCTGTCCGAACACGCCACGGCCGAGGAGCGCAAGACGCTGATGAAGCGGCACCGCGTGTCCTTGCTGACGATGGGTGTGGTAGTGGGTTTGCTGGGTTCCGCGCCGACCTTGCTGTGGGTCTGGTCGGCTGTCATCATCTTCCTGTTTCCGGTCGTGCTGGCCGGCACGCTGTGGCTCTACGTGCTGATCTTCATCTTCTCGGCGCTTTGGTTCGGCCATTTCTGCCTGCGCGCGCTGGCCGACCTGCGTGCCGAGCGTGCGGCGGCCGCACCGCCGCCGCCCGCACCTGACGTGATCGACCTGGCGCCTTCCGATGTGCGCCGCATCGAGCAATCCTGAATACAGAAAAAGAGGGCATCATGGGTTTCGGTTTGATTGTCGTTGGTGACGAGATCCTCTCCGGCCGGCGCGAAGACAAGCACATGCGCAAGGCCATCGAACTGCTCGGTGCGCGCGGCCTTGCGCTGGACTGGGCCGAGTATGTCGGCGACGAGCGTGAGCGCATCACCGCCACGCTGCGGCGCACGCTGGCCGGGCCAGACGTGGTCTTCTGCACGGGCGGCATTGGTGCGACGCCGGACGATCACACGCGCCAATGCGCGGCGGCCGCCCTGGGGGTGGAGTTGGTGTTGCATCCCGATGCGCGCGAGCAGATTGCGCTGCGCATCGCGGAGTCCGCCGAAGGCGATCCGGTCAAGGCCGACCTGAACCGGCCCGAAAACCAGCACCGTTTCAAGATGGGCGAGTTCCCGGCCGGCGCGCGCATCATTCCAAACAGCTACAACCGGATTCCGGGCTTCTCGGTGGCCAACCATCATTTCATGCCGGGTTTCCCGGTCATGGCGTGGCCGATGATGGAATGGGTGCTCGACCACTACTACACCGACCTGTTTCATCGCGATGCGGAGCAGTCACGGGCGTTCTACGTGTTCGAGGCCCCGGAGTCGACGCTGACACCACTGATGGAGCAGGTGCAGTCGGTATTCCCGGGAATCCGCGTATTCAGCCTGCCATCGGTGGGAGATGTCAGCCGCGGCGACCGTTTCGCGCGCCGTCACATCGACCTCGGTGTGAAAGGCCCGGCCGATCAGTTGCCGGCGGCCTACGCCATGCTGCTCGACGGCGTGCGCGCCATGGGCTTCGAAATCATCGAGCAGTAGCATGGGGTTCTCCCCTCTCCCGCCGTGCGGGAGAGGGGAGCAACAACACTCAGCAATCAATCACGCCCCATGCCATGGCATGCCGCGGAAGCACCAGCCTTCCACGGTCTTGCGATGGTGATGTTCGTCGCGGGCGCCTTCGAAACCTTCCAGTACATCCATCGCGAACTGATAGCCGGCCTCGGTGGCCACGCGCGCGGCATGCTTCGAGCGGGCTGCGCTGCGGCACAGGAACAGTACCGGGGCATCGGCCGGGATGCGCGCCTTGAGTTCGGCCACGAAATTCGGGTTCTGCGTGCCGCCCGGATAGGTCGACCATTCCACGTGCGCAAACTGTTCGTCGGGTACCGCCACGCCACCCACCCAATCCAGCTCGGCCTGCGTGCGCACATCGACCAGCACGGCGCGCGGGTCGGCCTGCAGTAGTGCATACGTCTCTTCCGGGGTAAGGGCGCCGTAGTAGGCGAGCTGTCCCTGTTGCTGACGGGCGTGGGCGGTCTGGAGAAGGGTGTCTCGGGTAGTCATTCTGTGTGACGGTGTCAATAAGAGGAGGGGCCAACGGGCGGCAGGCGGCGTACGGGCAACATGCGGGCAACAGCAGCGACATGGGGCTGGGAACCGGCCGCATTCGGCGCTATTCTAGCGCGCGGCCGTTGGTGGTGCGTTGATGATGTGCGTTGGTGGTGAACTGACCGGCCCGAAAAAATCGCTGCATTCAAGGAAAGCCGAAAATGCATCATGACGGTGCATTTACAGGTCTCAAGCACTGATACGGTGCGTTACCTTGAATCATGCACCGGTATGGTGTTTCATGGGGCAGGGCTCCGGAGCGGAACGGCGTCGCGTGCGGCGGCGTAAGGCAGGTGCGCAAGGTTGTATGCAATCCTCGTCCCCCGTCCCGGTGCGGCCCTGGCCGGCGGGTGCACGTTTTTCGGGAAGTCAGGGCGATTACCGGTACGAAGGGCTGGAGGGTGGCATGCTTTCTGCTAACATTCCTCGTCCCTTTTGGGGCGGTCTGGATTGGATGACCGATCGACCGCACCAACAATGGCTTTCTCAGACACAGCCTCGAATTTCCAGGAGATAGGCATGGCGCAGAGCGTTGCAGATGTGATGAAGCTCGTGAAGGAAAACGACGTCAAGTTCGTCGATTTCCGTTTCACGGATACCAAGGGCAAGGAACAGCACGTGTCGGTTCCGACGTCGCACTTCGATGAAGACAAATTCGAAAGCGGCCACGCCTTTGACGGTTCGTCCATCGCTGGCTGGAAGGGTATCGAAGCATCGGACATGCTGCTGATGCCGGATTCGGGTACCGCCTACATCGACCCGTTCTATGAAGAACCGACCCTGGTGCTGACCTGCGACGTGATCGAACCGTCGGACGGCAAGGGCTATGACCGTGACCCGCGCTCGATCGCCAAGCGCGCCGAAGCCTACCTGAAGAGCACCGGCCTGGGCGACACCGCCTTCTTCGGTCCGGAACCCGAGTTCTTCATCTTCGACGGCGTGACGTGGAACATCGACATGCAGGGTTGCTCGGTCAAGATCAACTCGGAAGAAGCACCGTGGTCGTCGGCCAAGGAATTCGAGCACGGCAACAGCGGTCACCGTCCGGGCAAGAAGGGCGGCTACTTCCCGGTTGCCCCGATCGACACGTTCCAGGACATGCGTTCGGAAATGTGCCTGATTCTGGAATCGCTGGGCATTCCGGTTGAAGTGCACCACCACGAAGTGGCTGGCCAGGGCCAGAACGAAATCGGCACGCGCTTCAGCACGCTGGTGCAGCGCGCCGACTGGACCCAACTGCAGAAGTACGTGATCCAGAACGTCGCGCACACCTATGGCAAGACGGCCACGTTCATGCCGAAGCCGATCGTGGGCGACAACGGTTCGGGCATGCACGTTCACCAGTCCGTGTGGAAGGACGGCCAGAACCTGTTCGCAGGCAACGGCTACGCCGGCCTGTCGGAATTCGCGCTGTACTACATCGGCGGCATCATCAAGCACGCGCGCGCGCTGAACGCCATCACCAACCCGGGTACGAACTCGTACAAGCGTCTGGTGCCGGGCTTCGAAGCTCCGGTGAAGCTGGCCTACTCGGCCCGCAATCGTTCGGCATCGATCCGTATTCCGTACGTTGCCAACCCGAAGGGTCGCCGTATCGAAACGCGCTTCCCGGATCCGCTGATGAACCCGTACCTGGGCTTCTCGGCACTGCTGATGGCCGGTCTGGACGGCGTGATGAACAAGATCCACCCGGGCGAAGCTGCCGACAAGAACCTGTACGACCTGCCGCCGGAAGAAGACGCAAAGATCCCGACCGTCTGCTCGAGCCTCGACCAGTCGCTGGAGTACCTGGACAACGACCGTGAGTTCCTGACGCGCGGTGGTGTGTTCTCGAACTCGATGCTCGATGCGTACATCGAACTGAAGATGGAAGAAGTCACGCGTTTCCGCATGACCACTCACCCGATCGAGTTCGACATGTACTACTCGCTGTAAGCGGGTTGTGCGTTGCCAGGTTGTCACCGGGCAACAGTGGCACCAGGAAGGGGCGGCTTCGGCTGTCCCTTTTTGTTTTGTAGCCACGTTTGATCGCTAGAATGGGGCTCTTTCCCTAACCTTCATGTCGATGTTCATGGAAGCGATTTCGAGCAGGGTTTACAACAGGGCTGGTGGTGCGTGGTCGCACCAAATGCGTGTGGGTTTCCCCATTCTGGTGACAGTCGCGGCCCTGGCGCTGGCTGTCTGGAGCGGTCCGGCGCCGGCGCAGTCGTCCGACGTGTACATGTGCAAGGGCGCCAACGGCGTGCCCGAGTATCGCAACGGCAATCCCGGCAACAGCAAGGACTGCAAGAAGCTCAACCTGCCCGACGTGGTGACCGTGCCGGGTGGCCGCACCAGTGGCGCGGCTTCGTCTGGCGGCAAGGCGGGCGGTGTGGCCGCTTCGCCAACCGCGTTCCCGCGCGTGGACAGTGCCACGCAGAAGAACCGCGACAGCGAGCGCCGCGCCGTGCTGGAGCAGGAACTGCAGAGCGAGGAGGCCAAGCTGGCCGGGCTGCGCTCGGAATTCAACAATGGCGAGCCGGAACGCCAGGGTAACGAGCGTAACTATCAAAAGTATCTGGATCGCGTGGCGCGCCTGCGCGATGACGTTTCCCGCAGTGAAGCCAATGTGGCATCGCTTCGGCGGGAGCTATCGAATTTGAAGGACTGAAGCCTATGCGTCGCCTGATTCGCGGAGTCTCGCGCAAAGTCACCGGTGCGGACCGCAAGCCCGATCCCGCCGACATCGACCCGCGTGAAGCCGATGTCGTGCCGCTGGGCGATGTGGTGTTGCATCCGGGCCTGGACAACGTGGCCAACCCGGTACTGCTGGTGCGCCAGCCGGGATTGCGCGTGGTCTATGCGAATCCCGCAGCCGAGGCCAGCTTCGCGGTGTCGCGCAAGGCCATGGTGGAGCTGTCGCTGCCAGACCTGTTTGGCGCATCGGAAGAGCTCGACACGATGATCGAGACGGTGATTGCGCGACAGGTCGACGTGCGGCGGCAGGACCTGGTCCTGCGGCCCCCGCTGCAGGAACCGATGCATGCGCATGTGGTGGTAGGCGGCATCGAAGGGCGCTCCAGCACCGTGCTGGTCGAGATCCTGCTGAACGAACAGAAGGTGCGCAGCGACCGCGAGGAGCGCATTCTCGACCTGACATCGGCCAACAAGGAGCTGATCCGCAATCTGGCGCACGAGATCAAGAACCCGCTGGGCGGGATTCGTGGGGCGGCGCAACTGCTGGAGTTCGAGCTGCCCGAGCGTGCGTTGCGCGAGTACACCCAGGTCATCATCAAGGAGTCCGACCGGCTGCAGACACTGGTGGACCGCCTGCTGGAGCCCCATCGCCATCCGCATATCGTGTCGGACCTCAATATCCACGAGGTGCTGGAGCGGGTGCGGTCCGTGGTCCTGGCGGAGTTCCCGAACGGGCTCGATATCGTGCGCGACTACGACGCCAGCCTGCCGGACCTGCGCGGCGACATGGAACAGCTGATCCAGGCCGTGCTGAACATCGTCCACAACGCCGCCCAGGCACTCAACGAGCGGATTGCGCATGGCGATGCACAGATCGTCCTGCGTACCCGCGTGGCCCGCCAGGTCACGATTGCCAAGCGTTTGTACAAGCTGGCATTGGATTTGCATGTGACAGATAACGGCCCGGGCATCCCCGAGGACATTCGCGAACGCATCTTCTATCCGTTGGTATCGGGAAGGGATGGCGGTAGCGGTCTCGGTCTCACACTCGCTCAAACCTTCGTGCAGCAGCACGAGGGCTTGATCGAATGCGAGAGCCGGCCCGGCTGTACCGACTTCCGTATCCTGCTGCCGCTGCATTGACCGTCGATCGACGTATCCGGTGCGAGCGACTCCGGCGGGGCACACGGGAGACCACATGACACCGAGCAGACAAGCGACGCACATGAAGCCGATCTGGATAGTCGACGACGATCAATCAATCCGCTGGGTCCTGGAAAAGGCCCTTGCACGTGAAAGCCTGCTCTCTCGCAGTTTTACCAATGTCCGCGACGTACTCGCGGCATTGGAAGAAGACGAGCCGCAGGTCCTGATTTCAGATATCCGCATGCCTGGCGGCTCGGGCCTGGACCTGTTGCAGGCCCTCAAGGCACGGCACCCGGGCCTGCCGGTCATCGTAATGACCGCCTACTCGGATCTGGATAGCGCCGTGGCGGCGTTCCAGGGCGGCGCATTCGAATATCTGGCCAAGCCGTTCGATGTCGACAAGGCCGTGGAACTGATTCGCCGGGCGCTGGAAGAAAGCCTGCGCGAAGAGGAGATGGAAGACCGCCTGGTCGATGCGCCCGAGATCCTGGGCCAGGCCCCGGCGATGCAGGACGTGTTCCGCGCCATCGGCCGCCTGTCGCAATCGAATGTGACCGTGATGATTACCGGCGAGTCCGGTACGGGCAAGGAACTGGTGGCGCGTGCCTTGCACAAGCACAGCCCGCGCGCCAATGGTCCGTTTATCGCGCTGAATACCGCGGCGATCCCGAAGGACCTGCTGGAATCGGAACTGTTTGGCCATGAGCGCGGCGCGTTCACGGGCGCGCAGACCATGCGGCGTGGTCGCTTCGAGCAGGCCGAGGGCGGCACGCTGTTCCTCGATGAAATCGGCGATATGCCGTTCGACCTGCAGACGCGCCTGCTGCGCGTGCTTTCCGATGGCAACTTCTATCGCGTCGGTGGCCACAATCCGCTGCGTGCGAATGTGCGCGTCATTGCCGCGACGCACCAGAACCTGGAAACGCGTGTCAAGGAAGGGCTGTTCCGCGAGGACTTGTTCCACCGCCTGAACGTGATCCGCCTGCGCCTGCCGCCGTTGCGCGAGCGGCCCGAGGACATCACGCTGCTGGCGCGCCATTTCCTGCAGAAGAGTGCCAAGGAACTCGGTGTCGAGCCCAAGCGCATGTCCGACGATGCGTTGTCCTATGTCAGCACGCTGCCGTTCCCGGGCAACGTGCGGCAACTGGAAAACCTCTGCAACTGGCTGACCGTGATGGCGCCGGCGCAGACCATCGAGGTCAAGGACCTGCCGCGCGAGATGATCGACGTGGGGCATGGCGAAAGCCAGTCGGCGCCGCGTCCGCTGGCCGGTGACATGCGTCCCGCCGGCGACTACGATGCGATCGAAACCTCGGACTACGGCATGGGCGCGCCCGGTGGCGATGGCGATACGCTGGTAGCCACGCGCCCGCCGATGGCGGCCTCGTCAGCGGCGATGGCGCCTGCCTATGCGGCGGTGTCGCAAAGCTGGGAGAGCCTGCTGGCCGGCGAGGCGAAGACGATGCTGGAATCGGGACAGTCCGAGGTCATGGATGCGCTCACACGCCGTTTCGAAAAGGCGGTGCTCGAAGCGGCGCTGGGCGTGACGCGCGGTCGTCGGGTAGAAGCGGCGACCCGACTTGGTATCGGCCGCAATACCATTACCCGGAAGCTGCAGGAACTGGGTTTCGATTAAGCGGATCGTTTGCGCTGCTCAAATCTGTTGTCTGTTGGAAAGGCTCCGCCAATGCGGAGCCTTTTTTGTTTCCGGGCTTCCCGGGTAGGGCGGCATGTTCACCCATGATTTCGCTAATTTGCGATGTCCCGTTCGGGCACCGTTTTCTAGTCTGGGTGTAGATATCCAGACCTAGAGGATGGCCCCCATGAACAAGAATCTCTTCCGCCGTGTATTCAACCGGCACCTTGGCATGCTCGTTGCCGTAGCCGAAAACGTGAAAGGCCAGGGCAAGCGCACCGGCGAAACCCGCGCGCCCGACCTGACGGGCGAACGTGGCGTGATTTCCACGCTGACCGCCATCGCACTGGCATTGCTGGCGTTCGACGCCATGGATGCGCGGGCGCAGGCCCTGCCCACCGGCGGCCAGGTGGTGGCCGGCCAGGCAACCATCGCGCAACCGAACGCCAGTACGATGCATGTGGACCAGTCCAGCCAGCGCGCCGTGATCGACTGGAACACATTCAGTATCGGCCAGGACCAAACGGTGCAGTTCAACCAGCCCAATGGCCAGGCGCAGATGCTCAACCGGGTGACCGGCGCGGACGCGTCGAACATCCAGGGCAGCTTGCTGGCCAACGGGCAAGTGCTGATCCAGAACGCCAATGGCGTGCTGTTCGGCAAGGGCGCAGTCGTCAATGTGGGCTCGCTGCTGGCCACAAACAAGTTGATCGATGCCAAGGCCTTCATGCATGGGGACCCGCTGCGCCTGACATCCACGGGTACCCAGGCCGGCGTGATCAACGAAGGCGATATCCAGGCCCAGGGCTTTGTGACACTGATGGGCGATCAGGTGCGCAACGACGGCAGGATTCGCACATCGCAGGGTGGCCAGGTCGTGCTGGCGGCGGGCGACAGCGCTACGGTGTCGCTGCCGAATGGCCTGGGCATCTCGCTGGTGCTCGACCAGGCCACGGCCAATGCGCTGGTGGAGAACACCGGCCACATCGTCGCGCATGACGGTACGGTCCTGGTTACCGCGCGCGGCAAGGACACGCTGCTCAATACGGTGATCAACCTCGATGGCGTTACGCGTGCCGGCACCATCGTCGCCGACGCCGGTACCACTGGTGACACGGTGGTGACGGGCCAGATCGATGCGTCGAACATGGCGGCCGGTGGGCAGGGTGGCACGGTGGTGCTTGCCGGCGACCGCGTGGGCATCTTCGGTGACGCCACCGTGGATGTGAGCGGCGATGCCGCAGGTGGCGTAGCGATCCTGGGCGGCGACACGCTGCATCAGTTGGACGGCACGCAGGCCCTGGGTCTGTTGCAGGACGGCATGGCGTTCGCGAGTCACACCCAGGTGGACAGCGGCGCCCGCGTTCGCGCCAACGCCGCCCATGGTGACGGAGGCTTCGTGGAGACATCTGGAAGCAACCTCGATGTGCAGGGTCTGGTGACGGCCGCCGGGCAAGGCGGCAAGGCTGGCCACTGGCTGATCGACCCAACCGACATCACGATTTCGACGGGACCGGATGCTGGCTACACAGGGGGCGTCACGGGCGGGTTCGCCGCAGCCGCCACCAAGGCAACGGTCACGAATACCACGATCAGCAACGCGCTGAACGCCGGTACGGACGTGACCATCACCACTGCCAGCGCCAGCAAGGCAGCCGGCAGCATCATGCAGCTTGCCGGGGCCGATATTACAAAGACCTCCGGTGGAGACGCAACGCTGAACCTGATTGCCGACAGCAACATCACGCTCAAGGGCAATATCACATCGACATCAGCCGGGCTGAACCTCAACGCGCAGGCGGCCAGGAGTGGGGCTGGCATTGTCAATCAGTTAACGACCTCGAACATCGATCTCAACGGCGGCCAGTTGCACATGTTCGGCAAGACCAGTGCGGGTACCGCCGTCTCTACCGGCGGCCTGAAAAATATTGGCGGCGGCCTCATTTCCGGGACCTCTGCCAAGGCGAACGCCGTGGTGATCAACCGGGGACTGACGCTGGTGGGTAATGGCACATTGGACATTCACGGCAAGGTCACCAACACCAATGGCGCCAACCTTCAGGGCGTGCTGCTGAGAGGCAATACGATACTGACTGGCAACTCGACGCTCAATATCAACGCCCAGGCGGTGTCAGGCCCTGGCCTACAAATGAGTGGCATGGTCTATGTCAGGGAGGATGCGACGTTCAATGCGATGGGCAAGGGCGCTTCCGGTAGTGGCATCTGGTCGTCGGGGAACAAGCTGGTCGTCAGTGAGCGCGGTAGCGCCAGTCTGACAGGCGTAACGAATACCTCCGCCGGCGTGGTCGTGGGCATGATCCTTAGCGACGATGCGAAAGTCCGGGTGGAGGGCGCGTCGAGGACGGATGATGGAGCGGTGGTGGCCGCGAAGATGACGGGAAATGCCGCAGCTGAAATCTGGGGCACAAGCGATACGTACACTGGGCTCGTTCAGAACACGGGCGGATTCGATCTCGATGACAACGCGACACTGACGCTGACAGGCACCTCGCGCACTGGTGCTGGCGTGGTATTGAACAACGACCTGCTGGTCTCCGGCCAAGGTCAGGTCGACGTGGACGGCACCTCCACGAACGGCGTTGGTGTCGGCATCTGGGTCAAGAAAGAACGTAGTGTGGCAGATGAAGGCAGCCTGAACATCGCAGGGAAATCGGAATCTGGCATTGGTGTCCGGATGGACAACGGCATGGGCCTGAGTGTCGGAGATTCAGGTGCGGTGTCGGTGTCCGGCGAATCTGTTGCCGGCAGCGGTGTAAGGCTGAGCGGAGCGGTCTCCATGACGGGCACTGGTAGCGTCGCCATCGCCGGTGAATCGGTCAGCGGGACAGGTTTCGAACAAGGTGCCAACAGCGCGATCCAGATTGGCGACCTGGGGTCCCTCGACCTTAGCGGCCGCTCTGTCGACGGCGATGGCATCTACCAGGGTGGCAAGATCGCTTTCACCGATGGCGGCAGCGGCTACGTCGACGGCACGTCGACCAACGGCACGGGTATGCGGCAGACCGAGGGTAGCAGCATCGAAGCGGAACGAGGCACCAGGGTGGGTGTCCTTGGCCAATGGCTTGGCGGCGCGGAGCCGGCAAGCAGCGGTGATGTTAGCGCGGTTGGCGTGGAGGTTGCGGATGGCAATCAGGTTTGGGGCCCTCCGTCACACATCGGCAATGACGATGTTGGCGCGGGCGCCGACGCGCAAGACAAGCGGGTTCGTATCGGCGCGTATTATTTTGATAGCCTGACGGGCCCGGCGTGGCACCTCAAGGCGCCGCCGCCAATGGATGCGGAGTCTGAAGATGCTACCTGGGCCGAGGCATTGGTCGAGAGCGTATCCGTCGATCCGGACGTCGACGCCGACGAGTCCGGCAACGGGATCCAGGCGGGCGGGGTGTCCCCCGAGATCGACCGGCACTCCGGGAACAGTTGAGCGCACGGAAATTCGTCGCGGGCAAACCGGTACCAACAGGTGCCGGTTTTTTTACGTCTGTGGCACCAGCCCCTTTCCCTTGATGTCGAGCAGCCGTTCGGCCATCTCGGCAAAACCCTCGCCACCGGCCGCCTCGGTGATGTATGCAGGCTTCTGCGGCAGCGTTTCAAGAATCTCCCGCACATTGGCCACCCCCACCGACAACGGAAAGTGCCCAAACATTGCCACGTCATTGGCTGAGTCGCCGATAAACAGCCATTCGTCGCGTTTCGCGTCGATATCGTCCCCGAGCAATTCCTCTACACAGAGCCGGCTCATCGACAATTTGTCGTGACGGCCAAACCAGCCGTTCACATGAATCGAGCTGACGGTGGCTGTCATGCCGGCGCTGCGCATCATCGTGGCGATGCGTTCCACGGCTGCCTGGGGCAATGGCGAAACGTCCTCGGCATGGTCGATCGCCAGGTCGGCGGCGTGCCAGGCCTGGTCCGAGGCCAGCGCGCAGCCGGGGACTTCGCGCAGGATCTCCTGCCCCAGCGCGTGGATGCGGTACAGGTTGGCATCGCGCGTGGCCGCGTCGTCGAGATAGCGCGTTACCAGTTTGCCATGGCGCAGATGCGAGTAAAACGCGCCGTTTTCGCCGATGATCGCATCCACGGGCCAGAGGCGCGTCAGGATTTCCGCCCAGGCGATGCAGCGTCCGGTGACCGGAATCACATGCAGGCCGGCGCGCGCCAGTCGGTCCAGCGCCAGGTAAGTCGCGGCGGGCAGGCGTCCGTCGGTGGTCAGCGTGCCATCGATGTCGGTCAGGATGCCACGCACGCGGCGCAGCGCGGCATCGGGCAGGAAGGCAAACGGAATTGGTGCAGTCATGGCGGCGCATTGTAGCCCTGCTGAACAGGGCATGCATGTAGCGGTTGTCTGTCGTCAATATGCTGCAACATTCGCTTATGCAACGCGGGTTTGCCCGGTGTTCGATGACAGAAGAGCGGCGTAACATCCATGTCACAAAAAATGCATACAGTCGGTCGCTTTTTCAAAAAAATCGTTGGACCGAACAGCCTCAGGAGAAACGCCCATGTCCTTTCCGCGCCTTGCTTTGAAATTTGCCGCAGTAGCCAGCCTGGCCCTGGCCGGCACGGCTCACGCAGCTGTCGAGATCCAGTGGTGGCACGCCATGGCGGGCGCGCTGAACGACAAGGTCAACGAGATTGCCAACAAGTTCAACGCCAGCCAGTCCGAATACAAGATCGTGCCGGTGAACAAGGGCAATTACGACGAGACCATGGCCGCCGGCATCGCCGCGTTCCGCGCGGGCGGGGCGCCGGCCATCCTGCAGGTGTTTGAAGTGGGCACGGCCACGATGATGAGCGCCAAGGGTGCCATCAAGCCGGTGTCGGTCGTGATGAAGGAAGCCGGCGAGAAGTTCGACCAGAAGGCCTACATTCCTGCTGTGGCGGGCTACTACACCTCGTCCAAGGGCGAGATGCTGTCGTTCCCGTTCAACAGTTCGACCACGGTCATGTACTACAACAAGGATGCCTTCAAGAAGGCCGGCCTGTCGGCGCCGCCCAAGACGTGGCCCGAGGTGATGCAATACTCGGCCAAGCTCAAGGCATCGGGCATGAACTGCGCCTACACCACCGACTGGCAAAGCTGGGTGCACCTGGAAAGCTTCTCGGCCTGGCACAACACGCTGTTCGCGAGCAAGAACAACGGGTTTGGCGGCACCGACGCGCGCCTGGTCTTCAACAGCCCGCTGCACGTGAAGCACATCACGAACCTGCAGGACATGGTCAAGAAGGGCTATTTCAGCTACGGCGGACGCAAGGCGGAATCGCAAGCCAAGTTCTATAACGGCGAATGCGCGATGTTCACGGGCTCGTCGGCGTCGTTGGCCAATGTCCGCAAGAACGCCAAGTTCCAGTTCGGGGTGTCGCAACTGCCTTACTACCCGGACGTGCAGGGCGCGCCGCAGAATACGATCATCGGCGGTGCATCGCTGTGGGTGATGAGCGGCAAGAAGCCGGAAGAGTACAAGGGCGTGGCCAAGTTCTTCACGTTCCTGTCGCAGCCTGAGATCCAGTCGGACTGGCACCAGGCCACCGGCTACCTGCCGGTCACCATGGCTGCTTATGAACTGACCAAGAAGTCGGGCTACTACGACAAGAATCCCGGTGCCGAGGTGTCGGTCGAGCAGATGGTCGTGAAAACCACCGACAAGTCGCGCGGCGTGCGCCTGGGCAACCTGGTGCAGATCCGCACGATCATCGACGAGGAACTGGAAGCCGTGTGGGCCGGCAAGAAGGAGCCGAAGGTAGCGCTCGATGCGGCAATTGCGCGCGGCAACGAACAGCTGGAACGCTTCCAGAAGACCGCGAAGGAATAACGAAGGAACGAGTTTCCTGCAACGCAGGACGCGGCGGGCGGCGGCACAACCGTCGCCCGCTTGCGTTTGTCCGGATTCGCTCGGGTTCGCCGGGGTTCGTCTGGTATCTAGTGATGGAGCGGTATCCCGACCATGGAAAAACGCGTCGTATTCCGGTCACCGTGGTTGCCATATCTGCTGGTGCTGCCGCAGATTGTCATTACGCTGATCTTTTTCTTCCTGCCCGCCGGGCAGGCGCTGTGGCAGTCGATGCTGCAGCAGGATGCCTTCGGCATCAACCTCGATTTCGTCGGCCTCGACAATTTCGTGGCGCTCTGGAAGGACGCGAACTATATCGAGTCGTTCCAGGTCACCGCGATCTTTGCCATCGGCGTGACCGTGGTGGGCTTGTCGGTGGCGCTGCTGCTCGCGTACTTTGCCGATCGCGTGGTGCGTGCCGCCACCGGGTACAAGACGCTGCTGATCTGGCCGTACGCGGTGGCCCCGGCCGTGGCCGGCGTGTTGTGGATGTTCATGTTCAACCCGACGCTGGGCGTGGTGTCGTATGCACTGCGCAAGATGGGTGTGGACTGGAACTTCCTGCTCAACAGCAACCAGGCGCTGACGCTGGTGATCCTGGCCGCGGCGTGGAAGCAGGTCAGCTACAACTTCCTGTTCTTCCTGGCCGGGCTGCAAAGCATTCCGAAATCGCTGATCGAGGCCGCGGCCATCGACGGCGCCGGACCGTGGAAGCGGTTCTGGTCGATCGTGTTCCCGCTGCTCTCGCCGACCACGTTTTTCCTGCTGGTGATCAACGTGGTGTACGCGTTCTTTGATACCTTCGCGATTATCGATGCCGTGACGCACGGCGGCCCGTTCAATTCGACCAACACGCTCGTCTACAAGGTGTTCCACGACGGTTTCCGTGGCATGGACATCGGCGGCTCGGCGGCACAGTCGGTGGTGCTGATGGTGATCGTGATCGGCCTGACCGTGGTGCAGTTCCGGTTCGTGGAACGCAAGGTCCAATACTAAGAGGAGACAGCAATGGTAGAACGTCGTCCCGTATTGGACTTCATTACACATCTGGTGCTGATTCTCGGCATCGCGATCGTGGCATTCCCGGTGTACCTGACCTTCGTGGCGTCGACGCTCACGGCCGAGCAGGTACTCGATTCACCGATGACGCTGATCCCGGGCAGCCACCTGATCGAGAACTATCGCACCGTGCTGTTCCACGGCGTGGGCGAGGCCGCGTCGCCGGTCTCCACCATGATGAAGAACAGCCTGATCATGGCGCTGGGCATCGCGCTGGGCAAGATCGCGATCTCGATCATCTCGGCCTTTGCGATCGTCTATTTTCGCTTTCCGCTGCGCAAGTTCTTCTTCTGGATGATCTTCATCACGTTGATGCTGCCGGTGGAAGTGCGCATCCTGCCGACCTACAAGGTGGTGTCGGACCTGGGGCTGCTGGATAGCTACTTCGGGCTGACGATTCCGATCATCGCCTCGGCCACCGCCACGTTCCTGTTTCGGCAGTTCTTCCTGACGATTCCGGACGAGCTGGCCGAAGCGGCGCGTATCGATGGCGCCGGGCCGCTGCGCTTCTTCTGGGATGTCGTGCTGCCGCTGTCGCGCACCAGCATCGCCGCGCTGTTCGTGATCCAGTTCATCTACGGCTGGAACCAGTACCTGTGGCCGCTGCTGATCACCACGCAGAAGTCGATGACGCCAGTGGTGGTGGGCGTGACGCAGATGATTTCGCGTTCCGGTGATGCCGCGACCGACTGGAACCTGGTGATGGCCACCGTGATGCTGGCGATGATTCCGCCGGCCGTGGTGGTAGTGCTGATGCAACGCTGGTTCGTCAAGGGCCTGGTGGAAACGGAAAAATAAGGTCAGACCATGGCAAAGCTGTCTCTTCGCAACGTTCAGAAAACCTACGCCGGCGGCACGCAGGTCGTGCATGGCATCGACATGGAAATCGCCGACGGCGAGTTCATCGTGATCGTGGGGCCGTCAGGTTGCGGCAAGTCCACGCTGCTACGCATGGTGGCCGGACTCGAAACCATCACCGGTGGCGAGGTGCATATTGGCGACAAGGTCGTCAATGACCTGGAACCCGCCGAGCGCGATATCGCGATGGTGTTCCAGAACTACGCGCTGTATCCGCATATGAGCGTGTACGACAACATGGCCTACGGGCTCAAGATCCGCGGCATGTCGAAGGGCGAGATCGAGCAGCGCGTCAAGCATGCGGCAGGCATCCTCGAGCTGGCGCCCCTGCTGGAACGCAAGCCGCGCGCGTTGTCGGGCGGCCAGCGCCAGCGCGTGGCCATGGGTCGTGCCATCGTGCGCGAACCGGCCGTGTTCCTGTTCGACGAACCGCTGTCGAATCTCGATGCCAAGCTGCGCGTGCAGATGCGGCTGGAGCTGAAGGACCTGCATCGCCGCTTGAAAACCACCAGCCTCTACGTGACCCATGACCAGGTGGAAGCCATGACGCTGGCGGACCGCATGATGGTGCTCAATGGCGGTCGCGTGGAACAGATCGGTACGCCGCTCGAAGTCTACGCGCGCCCGGCCAGTACTTTCGTGGCGAGCTTTATCGGATCGCCGCCCATGAACCTGGTGCCGGTGGCGCGCAGCGGCAATGGCAATGGCAGCGGTGAGCAGGGTGGCGCGCAGATGCGCGTGGTGCCCAAGGACGGGCAGGGCGATGGCCAGGCCACGCTGGGTCACTTGCCGATGGGCCTGCACCTGCCCGGGCAGGCGCTGATGGGCCTGCGTCCCGAGCACGTGGAGCCATGCGCCGCGCATGAGGCCATCGCCAATGTCGATGTGCGCGTGGTGGAGGCGCTGGGCGCGGACTCGTATGCCTATGGCACGCTCGGCGGCCAGCCGATCGTGGTGCGGCTGGACAGCCAGATGCATGTGCGTGCCGGCGACAAGCTGCCGATCACGGCATCGGCCGAGCACCTGCATTTCTTCGATGTGCAGAGCGGCAAGCGTATCGAGGCCATGGCATGAGCGGGCGCGACTGGCCGTATCCGCGCCATGTCGCCCATCGTGGTGCGGGCAAGCTGGCGCCCGAGAACACGCTGGCGGCGTTCCGGCACGGTGCGTCGTTCGGCTACCGGATGTTCGAGTTCGACGTGAAGCTGTCGGGCGATGGCAAGTCGGTGCTGATGCACGACGCCACCCTGGATCGCACGACCTCAGGCCACGGCCGGGTCGATGCGCTGACGCTGGGCGAGTTGGCCGGCCTCGATGCCGGCAGCTGGCACGGACCGGCCTTCGCCGGCGAGCCAATTCCCACGCTGGCGGCCATTGCCCGTTACACGCGGGCCAACGGCTTCCTGGTCAATATCGAGATCAAGCCGGTGCCGGGCGCGGAAGACCGGACCGGTGCCGTCGTGGCCCTCGATGCACTTTCGCTATGGAAGGGCGCTGCGGTGCCACCGTTGCTATCGTCGTTCTCGGAGGATGCCCTGGCGGCCGCGCGCCGTGCCGCGCCCGACCTGCCGCGCGCATTGCTGCTCGACAAGCTCCCCGGCGACTGGCTCGACCGCCTGCACCGACTCGATTGCGTGGCGCTGGACGCCAATCATCGCGAGCTCGATGCCGGCGTCATTGCCGCTGCCCACGCCGCTGGCTTCAAGGTGCTGTGCTACACGGTCAACGATCCGGGCAGGGCGCGGGACCTGTTGTCGTGGGGGCTCGATGGGCTGATTACCGATGCGGTCGACCAGATTGCACCGGACGCAGCGGGCGCCTGAGCGGAGCCCGGGCAGGTCCATGAACAAACTGTCTCGATTTTGCATCACGAAAAGTCCCCACTGTTTATAAGCAAACGTGCTATGCTTTTGCGAGTGAAGACTTAGGTCCTTCCCCGCACAACTGACCCTTCCGGGTCCGGCGGTGAGGCCGAAGATCAACGGCACCCATGTGGTGCCGTTCGTCCAAGGTGGCACTGCCAGGATCCTCAAGAGTTGTTTGCAATCCGCTAACCGGTCAAGCCGTGTCGCGGAAGGTTGATGAACCCGCTTAACTCCGGCATACCCGGAGAATAGTGAGCGCCCCATGATGCAACAGTATCAGAGCAATTCGTACCTCTTCGGCGGCAACGCCCCCTATGTGGAAGAGCTGTACGAGGCCTATCTCCAGAATCCCAGCTCGGTTCCCGACAACTGGCGCGCGTATTTCGACGCGATGCAGAATGTCCCGGCTGTGGATGGTTCCAACGCCCGCGATATCCCCCACGCACCGATCGTCGCCTCGTTCGCCGAGCGCGCCAAGCAGGGCCCCATCAAGACCATTGTTGCCTCGGCCGATTCCGATATGGGCCGCAAGCGCGTCGCTGCCACGCAGCTGATCGCCGCCTACCGCAACATTGGCACGCACTGGGCCGACCTCGATCCGCT
Organism: Cupriavidus sp.; assembly: GCF_057315035.1. Lineage (NCBI taxonomy): Bacteria > Pseudomonadati > Pseudomonadota > Betaproteobacteria > Burkholderiales > Burkholderiaceae > Cupriavidus > Cupriavidus sp. The sequence goes on from NZ_DBHKYV010000030.1 coordinate 51,905, forward strand.
GAAGCGCCAGGAGCGTCCGCCCCTGCCTGACCTGGATCCGGCGTTCTACGGTTTCTCCGAGGCCGACCTCGACATCGTCTTCAATGCCAGCAACACGTATTTCGGCAAGGAGTCGATGAGCCTGCGCGAGCTGCTCAACAACCTCCGCGAGACATACTGCGGCACCATCGGCGCCGAGTTCATGTACGTGAGCGACCAGGCGCAGAAGCGCTGGTGGCAGGAGCGCCTGGAAACCACGCGTTCCAAGCCCGTGTTCACGCTCGAAAAGAAGAAGCACATCCTTGACCGCCTGACCGCGGCCGAAGGCCTGGAGCGCTTCCTCCATACGAAGTACGTCGGCCAGAAGCGCTTCTCGCTGGAAGGCGGCGAAAGCTTCATCGCCGCGATGGACGAACTGATCCAGCACGGCGGCGCCAAGGGCGTGCAGGAAATCGTGATCGGCATGGCCCACCGTGGCCGTCTGAACGTGCTGGTCAACACGCTGGGCAAGATGCCGGCTGACCTGTTCGCCGAATTCGAAGGCAAGCACGTCGACGACCTGCCGGCCGGTGACGTGAAGTACCACAAGGGCTTCTCGAGCGATGTCTCGACCGAAGGTGGCCCGGTTCACCTGTCGCTCGCGTTCAACCCGTCGCACCTGGAAATCGTCAACCCGGTCGTGGAAGGCTCGTCGAAGGCGCGCCAGGAACGCCGTGGCGACGCAGGCCACAAGGAAGTGCTGCCGGTGCAGGTGCACGGCGACGCGGCCTTTGCCGGCCAGGGCGTGGTGATGGAAACGCTGAATCTGGCACAGACCCGCGGCTACGGCACGGGCGGCACGATGCACATCGTGATCAACAACCAGATCGGCTTCACCACTTCCGACCCGCGCGATGCCCGTTCGACGCTGTATTGCACGGACGTGGTCAAGATGATCGAGGCGCCGGTGCTGCACGTGAACGGCGACGATCCCGAAGCCGTGGTGTACGCGATGCAGCTGGCCGTTGATTTCCGCATGGAATTCAACAAGGACGTCGTGGTCGACATCATCTGCTTCCGCAAGCTGGGTCACAACGAGCAGGACACCCCGGCTGTGACGCAGCCGCTGATGTACAAGAAGATTTCCCAGCATCCGGGTACGCGCAAGCTGTACGCCGACAAGCTGGCGGCGCAGAACCTCGTGGGCGCGGAATTCGGTGACGAGAAGGTCAAGGAATACCGTGCCGCGATGGATGCAGGCAAGCACACGGCCGACCCGGTCCTGTCGAACTTCAAGAACAAGTTCGCGGTGGACTGGATGCCGTTCCTGAACCGCAAGTGGACCGACGCCGCCGACACCGCCGTGCCGGTGACCGAACTCAAGCGCCTGGCCGAGCGGATCACCACGATCCCCGAACAGCTCAAGCTGCACCCGCTGGTCGAGAAGGTCATCAAGGACCGCGCCAACATGGGCCGTGGCGAGCAGATGCTGGACTGGGGCATGGGTGAACACCTGGCCTTCGCATCGCTGGTCGCTTCGGGCTACCCGGTGCGTATCACTGGCCAGGATGCTGGCCGCGGTACGTTCACGCACCGCCATTCGGTACTGCATGACCAGGCGCGCGAGCGTTGGGATGCCGGTTCGTACGTGCCGCTGCAGAACGTGTCGGACAACCAGGCTCCGTTCACGGTGATCGACTCGGTGCTGTCCGAAGAAGCCGTGCTCGGCTTCGAATACGGCTACTCGACCGCCGAACCGAATGCGCTGGTGATCTGGGAAGCCCAGTTCGGCGACTTCGTCAACGGCGCCCAGGTCGTGATCGACCAGTTCATCTCGTCGGGTGAAGTGAAGTGGGGCCGCGCCTCGGGCCTGACGATGATGCTGCCGCACGGCTACGAAGGCCAGGGTCCGGAACACAGCTCGGCCCGTATCGAGCGTTTCCTGCAGCTCTGCGCCGACCACAACATCCAGGTGGTGCAGCCGACCACGCCGGCCCAGATCTTCCACCTGCTGCGTCGCCAGATGATCCGTCTGTTCCGCAAGCCGCTGGTGATCATGACGCCGAAGTCGCTGCTGCGTAACAAGGAAGCCGTGTCGCCGCTGTCCGATCTGGCCAAGGGTCATTTCGAGACCGTGATCCCCGATCACGAGGAATTGAACGCCAGCAAGGTCAAGCGTCTGATCATGTGCTCGGGCAAGGTCTACTATGACCTGGTCAACACCCGCAAGGAGCGTGGTGCGACCGACACAGCGATCATCCGCATGGAACAGCTGTACCCGTTCCCGCACAAGGCCGTGGCCGCGGAACTCAAGAAGTACCCTGGCGTGACCGAAATCGTGTGGTGCCAGGACGAACCGCAGAACCAGGGTGCCTGGTTCTTCGTGCAGCACTACATCATGGAAAACATGACGGAAGGCCAGAAGCTCGGTTATGCCGGTCGTCCTGCCTCGGCATCGCCCGCGGTGGGCTACTACGCAAAGCACAACGAGCAACAGAAGGCGCTGCTGGATGCTGCTTTCTCCAAGCTCAAGGGCTTTGTTCTGACCAAGTAATTCGTTGGTACCCCGCGCTGGCGCAAACGAATGGAATGCGCCACGTGGGGCTACCTCCCTGAAACGAAACACACGCATACATCGAGGAATTACCAAACCATGGCTATTGTTGACGTCAAGGTTCCGCAGCTGTCTGAATCGGTCGCTGAAGCGACCATGCTGAACTGGAAGAAGAAGCCGGGCGAAGCCGTCGCTCAGGACGAAATCCTGATCGAGATCGAAACGGACAAGGTTGTGCTGGAAGTGCCGGCCCCGTCGGCTGGCGTGCTGTCGCAAGTGATCAAGAACGACGGCGACACCGTCGTGGCCGATGAAATCATCGCCAAGATCGATACCGAAGCCACTGCTGGCGCCGCCGCTCCGGCTGCTGCCGCCCCGGCTCCGGCCGCCGCTGCCCCGGCACCTGCCGCTGCCGCACCGGCCGCCGCTGGCGCCGTTGCCATGCCGTCGGCTGCCAAGCTGATGGCCGAAGGTGGCCTGTCGGCTTCGCAAGTGGCTGGCACCGGCAAGGACGGCCGCATCACCAAGGGTGACGTGCTGGCCGCCGGTTCGGCTCCCGCCCCGGCCGCCAAGGCTGCCCCGGCTCCGGCCGCCGCCAAACCGGCCCTGGCACAAGTGTCGGCCCAGGTTGACTTTGCCGCGCTGGGCGATCGCCCGGAAGAGCGCGTGCCGATGAGCCGCCTGCGCGCCCGTATCGCCGAGCGCCTGATCCAGTCGCAATCGACCAACGCCATCCTGACCACGTTCAATGAAGTGAACATGAAGCCGGTGATGGACCTGCGCAACAAGTACAAGGACCGCTTCGAGAAGGAACACGGTGTGAAGCTGGGCTTCATGTCGTTCTTCGTGAAGGCCGCCGTGCACGCGCTGAAGAAGTACCCGGTCATCAACGCTTCGGTCGACGGCAACGACATCCTGTACCACGGCTACTTCGACATCGGTATCGCTGTCGGTTCGCCGCGTGGCCTGGTGGTGCCGATCCTGCGCAACGCCGACCAGATGAGCCTGGCCGATATCGAGAAGAAGATTGCCGAGTTCGGCGCCAAGGCCCGTGACGGCAAGCTGTCGCTGGAAGAGCTGACCGGTGGTACGTTCTCGATCTCGAACGGCGGTACGTTCGGCTCGATGCTGTCGACCCCGATCATCAACCCGCCGCAGTCGGCCATCCTGGGCGTGCACGCCACCAAGGACCGCGCCGTGGTGGAAGACGGCCAGATCGTGATCCGCCCGATGAACTACCTGGCCATGTCCTATGACCACCGTATCATCGACGGCCGCGAAGCCGTTCTGGGCCTGGTGGCCATGAAGGAAGCGCTGGAAGATCCGGCCCGCCTGCTGCTGGACCTGTAATCGGTCCGCATCCCAGACAGACATTACGTCTACCGTTTGTCGTCGCCCCCGCACCCGGTGCGGGGACCCGGCGAGCGCATCGTGCAAGCGATGCCGCCGGATGCCCGCCGCCGTGCGGCGGGCATGACGTGCCAAAGAGATATTTCCCATGAGCAAACAATTCGACGTGCTGGTGATCGGCGCCGGCCCCGGCGGCTACATCGCCGCCATTCGTGCTGCCCAGCTGGGCCTGAACGTGGCTTGCCTCGAAGGCAATGCCTATGACGATCCGAAGGGCGAAGCGCGCCTGGGCGGCACCTGCCTGAACGTGGGCTGCATCCCGTCCAAGGCACTGCTGGCATCCTCGGAAGAATTCGAGAACGCCTCGCACCACCTGGCTGACCACGGCATCACCGTGGGCGACGTCAAGGTCGACGTGGCCAAGATGCTCAAGCGCAAGGACGATATCGTCGGCAAGATGACGAAGGGCATCGAGTTCCTGTTCCGCAAGAACAAGGTGACCCTGTTCAAGGGCTATGGCAAGTTCGCCGGCAAGGCTGCCGAAGGCTTCCAGGTCGAAGTCAACGGCGAAACGCTGACCGCCAAGCAGGTCATCATCGCCACCGGTTCGAAGGCACGCCATCTGCCGGGCATCGCCGTCGACAACAAGCTGATCAGCGACAACGAAGGCGCGCTGAAGTACGACTCGGTGCCGAAGAAGCTTGGCGTGATCGGCGCTGGCGTGATCGGCCTGGAACTGGGTTCGGTGTGGCGCCGCCTGGGTGCCGACGTGACCGTGCTGGAAGCGCTGCCCGCATTCCTGGGCGCCGCTGACGATGGCGTGGCCAAGGAAGCGCAGAAGCTGCTGACCAAGCAGGGCCTGAAGTTCAACCTGGGCGTCAAGGTCAACGAAGTCAAGACCGGCAAGGACAACGTGACCGTTGCCTATACCGACAAGGACGGCAAGGACCAGACGCTCGAAGTCGATCGCCTGATCGTGTCGGTGGGCCGCGTGCCGAATACCGACAACCTGGGCCTGGAAGCAGTTGGCCTGGGCGTGGACCAGCGCGGTTTCATCGAGGTGGACGACCACTGCCAGACCAAGGTGCCGGGCATCTGGGCAATTGGCGACGTGGTGCGTGGCCCGATGCTGGCGCACAAGGCCGAAGACGAAGGCGTGGCCGTGGCCGAGCGTATCGTTGGCCAGAAGCCGCACATCGATTTCAACACGGTGCCGTGGGTCATCTACACGTTCCCGGAAATCGCATGGGTCGGCAAGACCGAGCAACAGCTCAAGGCCGAAGGCCGCGAGTACAAGTCGGGCCAGTTCCCGTTCATGGCCAATGGCCGTGCACTGGGCATGGGCGCTTCGGACGGCTTCGTGAAGATGCTGGCCGACGCCAAGACCGATGAAATCCTGGGCGTGCACATCGTGGCGGCCAATGCTTCGGACCTGATCGCCGAAGCCGTGGTGGCCATGGAGTTCAAGGCGGCAAGCGAAGACATCGGTCGCGTCTGCCACCCGCACCCGTCGATGTCGGAAGTCATGCGCGAAGCCGCGCTGGCCGTCGACAAGCGTCAGCTCAATATGTAAGGCATCTGTTCACCATCTGGTGAGCACCGGCGCGCCGCCATCTTGCGGCGCGCCGTTTTCACTTGCAGCACCCCGGTTGAACCCGACATGAACGTCACCGAGTTTTACAAGCACGAACTCACGCAGCGCGGCTACCAGTCCGACGAGGCGCAACTGCGCGCCGTGGCGCGGCTGCAGCAGTGCTATGACGAGTGGGTGGCCTACAAGAGCCGCCGCAGCAACGCGCTGAAGAAGTTCCTGGTGCACCCCGATGTGCCCAAGGGCGTCTACATGTGGGGTGGAGTAGGGCGCGGCAAGTCGTTCCTGATGGACAGCTTCTATTCCTGCGTGCCCGTGGTACGCAAGACGCGGCTCCATTTCCATGAATTCATGCGCGAGGTGCATCGCGAGCTCGAGGAACTGCGTGGTCGCCCGGACCCGCTCGACGAGTTGGCCAAACGCATCGCGCGCCGTTTCCGCCTGATCTGCTTCGACGAGTTCCATGTCAGCGACGTGGCGGACGCAATGATCCTGCACCGGCTGCTACAGCAGTTGTTCGACAACGGCGTGCAGTTCGTGATGACCTCGAACTATCGCCCGGACCTGCTCTATCCGGACGGCCTGCACCGCGATCGCGTGCTGCCGGCCATCGGGCTGCTGCAGACCAAGCTCGACGTGCTCAACGTCGATGCCGGGATCGACTATCGCAAGCGCGCGCTGGAGCAGGTGCAGGCTTATCACACGCCGCTGAACCGCGAGGCCAGCGCCGCCCTGCGCGACGCATTCGTGTCGATTGCCGGAACCGCCGACGAGTCGCCGATCCTGCATATCGAGCACCGCGAGATCAAGGCGTTGCGCAAGGCCAATGGCGTGGTCTGGTTCGACTTTGCCACGCTGTGCGGTGGGCCACGCTCGCAGAACGACTACCTGGAAATTGCCTCGCAGTTCCACACGGTGATCCTGTCGGACGTGCCGAAGATGACGCCGCGCATGTCTTCCGAAGCGCGCCGCTTTACGTGGCTGATCGACGTGTTCTATGACCACAAGGTCAAGCTGCTGATCTCCGCCGAAGTGCCTGCCGACGAGCTCTATACCGAAGGCCAGATGGCCAACGAGTTCCATCGAACCGTATCGCGGATCATCGAGATGCAGTCGCGCGAGTATCTGGAGTCCGAGCGCCGGGTGATGGACACCTCGCTGACCTGAGCGAAACCTGCCGGGAACGATTCTGACTCGGTTCCTGTAATCTTGATTTGCATCAAGGCGGAGCGCGCGCGAGTTACCTAGTATCCACTGGGTAATAAAAGCGCGCCATGCCGTCCCTAACTACTGCCCCCCTCGCGCCATCGCTGGCCCCCGCGGCTTCTGCCGCCCAGGCCATCCAGGTTGCCCCGTCCACCGGACCGGGGGCCGTATCGACGTCTTCCCCGTTTTCCTGTTTCCATTGCGGCCTGTCGATAAAAGATGCCGCACCGATCGTCGCCCAGGTTGATGGCCAGCCACGCACGTTCTGCTGCGGCGGTTGCCAGACCCTGGCCCAGACGCTGCACGCTGCGGGTTTCGGGCACCTCTACGGCGATGTCACGCGTTTTGCGCGTCCGATCGATGCCGAGTCGCGGCGCGAAGCCGAGCCGGTCTGGGCCGCCTATGACACGCCGGAACTGCGCAGCCAGTTTGTGCGGCCGCTTGGTGAAGGCCGTTCCGAAATCACGCTGGCGCCCGAGAATATCCGTTGCGCGGCCTGCGCGTGGCTGATCGAACAGCGCCTGGCGCAACTCGACGGCGTGGAGTCGGTGGTGGCCAACGTGGCTACGCGCCGCGTGGTGGTGCGGTGGCGAGATGCGGCGCAAGGCGTTGCGGCGCTGCTGTCGAGCCTGGCCGATATCGGCTACACGGCATGGCCTTTCGAAGTCTCGCGCTCCGACCATCAGGACCGCCGTGAGCGGCGCAGCCTGCTGATGCGCATGGCGGTGGCCATGCTCGGCATGATGCAGGTGATGATGTACGCGTGGCCGCTGTACACCCACGAAGCCACGATCGATCCCGGCCAGTTGCAACTGATGCGCTGGGCCAGCTTCGCGCTGACGATCCCGGTGGTTCTCTATTCCGCATGGCCGATCTTTGCCGGCGCATGGCGGTCCTTGCGACAGCGCCATATGGGCATGGACGTGCCTGTGGCGATCGGCGTCGCGGCGGGCTTTGTGGCCAGCGCCATTGCCACGGCGCGTGGCGTGGGCGAGGTCTATTTCGATTCCGTGACGATGTTCGTCGCATTCCTGCTGCTGGCGCGCTATCTGGAACTGCGCGTACGCCAGGCATCGCGCAGCGGTGCGGAGATGCTGGCGCGGCAACTGCCAGCCACGTGCGAACGCCTGGCACAGGCCGGCGGGGTGGGCGAGCGCATCCCCGTGGCCCGGTTGCAGCCCGGCGACCTGATTCGTGTCAAGGCTGGCGAGATCGTGCCAGCCGATGGCGTGGTGGTGGGCGGAGCGAGCGAGATCGATGAATCGATGCTGACAGGCGAGGCACGGCCCGTACAACGCATCATGGGCGATACCGTGCTGGCCGGCTGCTTCAATGCGGCCAGCCCGCTGGAAGTGCGCATCGACCGCATCGGCGCGCAGACACGGCTGGCTGAAATCGTGGCCGTGCTCGATCGCGCGCTGGCCGACAAGCCCAGGCTTGCACAACTGGCCGATCGCGTGGCGGGGTGGTTCGTGGGCACCCTGCTGGCCATGGCGGCCGTTACCGGACTGGTCTGGGCGCTGTGGATCGATCCGTCGCGCGCCATGCTGGTGACGGTGGCAGTGCTGGTGGTGAGTTGCCCTTGCGCATTGTCGTTGGCCACGCCGGCCGCGCTGGCAGCGGCCGGCGCGGCCTTGTCGCGGCGCGGTGTGCTGCTGACGCGCGCCCATGCACTGGAGACGCTGTCCCGCGTGACGGACGTGGTGCTCGACAAGACTGGCACGCTGACCGAAGGCCGCTTCGCACTGGTGTCGACGCAGACGCTTGGTGCGCTCGATGCGCAGGCGTGCCGGCAGATCGCGGCCGCCATGGAACGAGGCGGCGAACACCCGATCGCGCGGGCCTTCAATGAATTCCCCGAATCCCCTGAATCCTCTGAATCCTCTGAATCCTCTGAATCTTCCGACGCCACTGCGGAATCCGCACCACGCGTTGCCGATCTGCGCAATGTACCGGGGCAGGGACTTGAGGCCACTGTCGATGGCTGTCGGTTCCGCCTGGGCCGCCGCGAGTTCGTGGCTGGCCTGTCATCGTTCCCCTCATCCTTGATCGATCGGCGCGATCAGCGCGACCAGGGCGGTACGGAGCATCCGGGCGCCACGCAGGTCTGGCTTGGCGATGCCAGCGGATTGCTCGCCTGTTTTCAACTGGCCGATGTCGAGCGCGCGCAGACGCCCGCGCTGCTGCGCGAGCTCGCCGCGCTCGGTGTGCGATGCCATCTGGTATCTGGTGATGCCGCCGCGGCCGTGCAGTGGTGTGCCGCGCGCTTCGGCATGGAGACCGCACGCGGGGCAGTGACCCCCGAGGGCAAGCGCGCGTATGTGAGTACGTTGCAACGGCGCGGCGCGATTGTGCTTGCGGTTGGCGACGGTATCAACGATGCGCCGGTGCTGGCGCAGGCGCAAGTCTCGATTGCGATTGGCAGTGGCGCACCTCTCGCGCAGGCGGGCGCCGATGCGGTGCTGACGCACGGTGGCGTGGCCGAGGTGGCCACTGCAATAGCCGCGGCGCGGCGCGCGCGCCGGGTCGTACGGCAGAACCTTGGGTGGGCCTTTGCCTACAACGTGGTGGCCATTCCATTGGCGGCCACGGGGCACGTGACGGCATGGATGGCCGGTATCGGCATGTCTGTGTCATCGCTGCTGGTGGTGGCCAATGCCTGGCGGCTGTTGCGTGTCAAGCCGCCTGCCCGGATCGGGGATTCGTAAATGGAAACGCTGTATTTGCTGGTGCCGATGAGCCTGATGCTGGTGGCGCTGATCGCCGGCGCATTGTGGTGGGCCTTGCATGCCGGGCAGTACGACGACCTGGACCGCCCGGGCGAGGCGATCCTGCTCGACAACGACAAGCCGCAGGGCCCGGATACAGCGCGCTGACATCGACAGGATGCGCTTGGCAACCGCGAAATTTCTGCTGAATCGACTTTAAATCGGTGCACTGACAACACCAGGCACAAACAGTTCGTCTGCGATGCATCGACATTGATTGAGGTCAACGCGACAAGTGCGCGGTTTTTCTAAAGTCACACTGTCAATAGGTTTATTCTTACTTAGCTTGGGGGTCTGAATGGCTGTCACCACCGCGTCTCCACGCGTCGACACCTTCAATTACGGCGTGGTGCGGCAGTTTGCCGTCATGACCGTAGTGTGGGGGATCGTCGGCATGGCCGTAGGCGTTCTGCTTGCGGCGCAACTGATCTGGCCAGATCTGAATTTCAATACACCGTGGCTGTCGTTCGGCCGGCTGCGACCGCTGCATACCAATGCGGTGATCTTCGCATTCGGCGGCAGCGCGCTGTTTGCCACGTCCTACTATGTGGTGCAGCGTACCTGCCAGGCGCGCCTGTTCTGCGGCCCGCTCGCGGCCTTCACGTTCTGGGGTTGGCAGCTCGTCATCGTGGCCGCCGCGATCACGCTGCCGATGGGCATTACGAGTTCCAAGGAATATGCCGAGCTCGAATGGCCCATCGACATACTGATCACGCTGGTCTGGGTGGCCTACGCCGTAGTGTTCTTCGGCACGATCATCAAGCGCAAGACGCGGCACATCTACGTTGCCAACTGGTTCTTTGGTGCCTACATCCTGACGATTGCGATCCTGCACATCGTCAACAACATCGAGATGCCGGCGTCGATGTGGAAGTCGTACTCCGCCTATGCAGGCGTGCAGGATGCCATGATCCAGTGGTGGTACGGCCATAACGCGGTCGGTTTCTTCCTGACCACGAGCTTCCTCGGGATGATGTACTACTTCATCCCCAAGCAGGCCGAGCGCCCGATCTACTCGTACCGCCTGTCGATCGTCCACTTCTGGGCGCTCAACTTCACCTACATGTGGGCAGGTCCGCACCATCTGCAATACACCGCGCTGCCAGACTGGGCGCAGTCGCTGGGCATGGTGTTCTCGCTGATCCTGCTTGCGCCGTCGTGGGGCGGCATGATCAACGGCATCATGACCATGTCGGGCGCCTGGCACAAGCTGCGCACCGACCCGATCCTCAAGTTCCTGGTTGTCGCACTGTCGTTCTACGGCATGGCCACGTTTGAAGGATCGATGATGTCGATCAAGACCGTGAATGCGTTGTCGCACTACACGGACTGGACCATCGGCCACGTCCATTCGGGCGCACTGGGCTGGGTCGCGATGATCTCCATCGGTTCGCTCTACTACCTGATTCCGCGCCTGTTCGGCGAGAAGCAGATGTACAGCACGCGGCTGATCGAACTGCACTTCTGGGTCGCAACGATTGGCGTGGTGCTCTATATCGCCTCGATGTGGATTGCCGGCGTGATGGAAGGCCTGATGTGGCGCGCCACGCAGCCCGACGGCACGCTTACCTACGCGTTCGTGGAAGCGGTGAAGGCCAAGTATCCGTTCTACCTGATCCGTTTGCTGGGTGGCCTGTGCTTCCTGGGCGGCATGTTCATCATGGCCTACAACGTGTTCCGCACCATCGCGGGCAAGCCCGCCGTGGATGCGCCGATCCCGGCCAGCCTGCCGGCCTCTGCCCACTGATCGCCGAGGATTGCAACGATGTCTCAAAATCAAGGTTTCTTCAGGCACGAGACGCTGGAGAAGAATGTCGGCTGGCTGATCATCGCCACCATCATCGTGGTGAGCATTGCCGGCCTGGTGCAGATCGTGCCGCTGTTCTTCCAGCATTCGACCACCGAGCCCGACCCGGGCATCACGCCGTATTCGGCACTACGCCTGATGGGGCGCGACATCTATATCCGCGAAGGCTGCGTGGGATGCCACTCGCAACAGGTGCGCACACTGCAGGCCGAGACCGAGCGCTATGGCCATTTCTCCACGGCCGGTGAATCGGTGTTCGATCATCCGTTCCTGTGGGGTTCCAAGCGTACCGGTCCGGACCTGGCACGCGTCGGTGGCCGTTACTCCGATGACTGGCAACGGATTCACCTGCGCAATCCGCGTGACGTGGTGCCCGAGTCGGTGATGCCGTCGTATCCGTGGCTCGAAAAGACGCCGCTGCCGACCGATGCGGTACAGGCCCGCATGCGTGCCTTGCAACGCCTGGGCGTGCCATATACCAACGACGAAATTGCGCGCGCACCGGAAGAACTGGTGGGCAAGACCGAAGAGGACGCAATGGTGGCCTACCTGCAAGGCCTGGGCCTGAACCGTCGCAACGTCCGGCTCGACAGCGGTAGCGCCGCCACGGCTGCACCCGCCGCGCAAGCGTCGGCGCCAGCGAAGGAGTAATGCCATGGTGATCGTGACCGCTGTCGCCACTGTCCTGTCGATGCTGACCTTCCTGGCCATCTGCTGGTGGGCCTGGTCGGGTGGTCGTCGGGCCGCCAACGAGGAATCGGCGATGTTGCCGTTTGCCTTGCCGGACGAAACCAATCATCCAAGCCGGAATTCGTAACCATGAGCGATTTTATTTCCGATTTCTGGGGCTACTACATCACGGCCATTGCGCTGATCGGCATCGCGTGGTGCGTGTGGCTGCTGTTTTCCCAACGCAAGATGCCAAAGGGCGTCAGCACCACCGACGACACCGGCCATGTCTGGGACGACGACCTGCGCGAACTGAACAATCCGTTGCCGCGCTGGTGGATGTGGATGTTCCTGCTGGCCTGCGTGTTCAGCGTCGGTTACCTGGTGCTGTATCCGGGCCTGGGCTCGTACGCGGGCGTTCTGAAGACGTCCACGCAGGGCGAACTGGCCGCGCATCGGCAGGCCGCCGAGAAGATGCAGCACGAGGTCTATGCCAAGTACCTGAAGATGGACGTCAAGCAGGTGGCGGCAGACCCCGATGCGCGCGAGATTGGTCAGCGCCTGTTCCTGAACTACTGCGCGCAATGCCATGGTTCCGATGCACGCGGCAGCCGCGGCTTCCCGAACCTGACGGACAACGACTGGCTCTACGGCGGCGACCCCGAGACGATCCAGCAGACCATCGCCAAGGGCCGCAACGGCATGATGCCGCCGTTCGCAGGCACCATCGACGGCAAGCTGGCCGGGGACACGGCGCAGTACGTGCGCTCGCTGTCGGGACTGACCTACGACCCGATCCGTGCGTCGCGCGGCGAGGGTACGTTCAAGTCGACCTGTGCCGCATGCCATGGTGCGAACGGCAAGGGGAACCAGGCGCTCGGTGCTCCCAATCTGTCCGACAAGGTGTGGCTGTATGGCAGCTCCGAAGGATCGATCACCGATGCAATCCTGAAGGGTCATAACGGCCATATGCCGGCACATGAGGAAATCCTGACGCCGGAACGCATCCGCATGCTGACGGCTTATATCTGGGGCCTGTCGAACACGGCGCCTGCAGGGCAATGACAAACCGCTCCGACGCTGGGCGGCGTACCGCCCGCGCCGGAGCATGAGGGCTAAACAATGAACGCGCCCCTGGAATCTCCCCCCGCAACGCGGGACCGGACCGAGGCCCCCGGCTGGCGGCCAGCGCCGCCCGCAGGCAGCGCCGCGGAGGCTAGCGAAGAGGCGTTGTACGAGGTACGACGCAAGATTTATCCGCGCTCGGTGACCGGCGCCTTTTCAAGCTGGCGTGTCTGGCTGGTGATCCTGACCCAGCTCGTCTACTACGGCACGCCGTGGCTGCAATGGAACGACCGCCAGGCAGTGCTGTTCGATCTCGGTGCACGCAAGTTCTATATCTTCGGACTGGTGTTGTGGCCGCAGGACGTGATCTACCTGGCAGTGCTGCTGGTGATCTCGGCGCTGTCACTGTTCCTGTTCACGGCTATTGCGGGGCGGCTGTTCTGCGGCTATGCCTGTCCGCAGACGGTCTACACCGAGATATTCATGTGGATCGAGCGGCGTGTCGAAGGTGACCGCATCGCCCGTATCCGCCTGGACGGCGACCCGTGGAGCCTGCGCAAGCTCCGGCTCAAGGCGACCAAGCACACGCTGTGGGTGGCCATCGCGTTGTGGACGGGGTTCACCTTCATTGGCTACTTCGCGCCGATCCGTGAGCTGGGCAGCGAGATCCTGCAATTCTCGCTGGGCCCGTGGCAAACCTTCTGGATGCTGTTCTACGCGTTTGCGACGTGGGGCAATGCGGGCTTCATGCGCGAGCAGGTCTGCAAGTACATGTGTCCGTACGCGCGTTTCCAGAGCGTGATGGTCGATCGCGATACCTTTGTCGTGACCTATGACGTGGGGCGTGGCGAACCGCGTGGCAGCCGTTCGCGCAAGGCAGACCATCATGCGGCAGGCCTGGGCGATTGCGTGAACTGCAGCATCTGCGTGCAGGTGTGTCCGACCGGGATCGATATCCGCGATGGCCTGCAGTACGAGTGTATTGGTTGCGGGGCATGTATCGACGCCTGCAATCAGGTCATGGACAAGATGGAGTATCCGCGCGGGCTGATCCGGTACACATCGGAAAATGCGATGCGCAAGAGCCTGTCCGTGACCGATGCACGCAAACGGCTGATGCGCCCGCGCACAATCGTCTACACCATGATCTGGTTATTGCTGGCCGTAGGATTTGTCGCATCGCTGGCCATGCGCACCCCGCTCAAGGTCGACATCATCCGCGATCGCGGCGCACTTGGCCGCGAGGTGGAAGGGCGCTGGATCGAGAACGTGTACCGACTCCAGTTGATCAACACAACGGAAGCGCCGATGAAGGTGCGCGTGCAGGCCGGCAGTGATGAGTTGAAGGGGATGGTCGTCGAATACGATCACACCGCGGAAGCGTTGTCGCCCACATCGAACCGCTTGTTGCCAATCCGGATCCGCGTGCCGATCGACGATGCCAGGCAGGGGACGTACAAGATCAGCGTGACGGTGACCGCCGAAGCGGAACCCGCGCGTGCGGTGCAGATCCGGCAAAGCACGAGTTTTATCGTACCCCGCAATCTGTGATGCTTTATCTGTGAAGCTGGACGATACCAAGAGGAGAGCGCAATGACCCCACATCCCGCCAAGCCCTGGTACAAGGAGCCATGGCCGTGGATCCTGATGAGCGGACCGCTGCTGGCCATGATTGGTTGCGGCATCACGATCTGGCTGGCAAGCACGCATGCCGATATGCCGGTCGGGGATGCCACCCGTCATGGCCTGGTCGTGGAGAAGGTCGATGTTGACCATGCCCGGACACCAGCGAGGCAACCATGAGATTGCGCTGGCTGATGTGGGTGTTATGGCCGGCATTCCTGATGGGAGGCGCGGCAACGGCCGTGGTGTTCTCGGTGGTGGATCCTGGTGATCTCAGTTTTTTCGGGCATCCGGTCGAGGCATCGCGGCAGGCGGTCTATACGGTGGGATTCCTGGTGGCGTGGCTGTTCTGCGCGTTGTCCAGCGGGCTGACGCTGTACACGATGCCGGTGAAGCTCAGCGATACCGATGAACTCGAATAGGTCCGGTATGCATGAAGTGCCTGGGAACCCTGGAAAACGGAAAGGCCGCACCGGATGCGCTCCGGTGCGGCCTTTTGCATGTTGCTCGCGAAGGCGCCGTTCAGCAGGATCGGCTGTAGACCTGCTTGATACCCTCCATATCGACCAGCTTCACATGGCGCTGACGAATCTGGATCAGCCCCGCTTCCGCAAAGCGCGAGAACAGTCGGCTGACGGTTTCGAGCTTCAGGCCCAGGTAGCTGCCGATTTCCTCGCGGCTCATGCGCAGTACGAACTCTGTCGAGGAGTATCCGCGCGCCGACAGTCGTTCAGACATGTTGATCAGGAACGCCGCGAGACGCTCCTCGGCACGCATCGAGCCGAGCGTGATCAGCATCACCTGGTCCTGGGAGATTTCCTTGCTCATCAGGCGCAGGAACTGGCCTTGCAGCGACGGAAGCTGGCCCGACAATACCTGCAGGTCATCGAACCGCACGACGCAGACTTCGGTGTCTTCGAGTGCCGTGGCATCCGATGCGTGCTGCATCTCGCTGAGCCCGTCGAGACCGATCACTTCGCCGGGCAGGTGAAAGCCCGTGATCTGCGTGCGCCCGTCTTCCATCGTGACGTGCGTCTTCAGTGTGCCGAAGCGAATCGCATAGACCGCGGTGAGGGGCTCTCCCATGCGGTACAGCGTTTCACCCTTGTGAACACGAACGCGTTCCTGCACGAGCGTGTCCATTTTCACGAGGTCTTGCTGCGACATGCCCACGGGCAGGCAAAGCTGACCCATGGCACACGTGGAACAGCGGGGCGACATCTCGGTGACGGGAATGGAAGTCAACAATTGAAGTGCTCGTTTTGAATGCGCTTGAAGCGAGGGCGCGATGCAGGCATTTTACAGCGTCGAGTGACGCGGAAGCGAGGAACAGTTGCCATTTGGTGTACTTTTAAGCGTTTTTCTGGTGGCCCTGCTTGGCGGCGTGCATTGCGCCGCAATGTGCGGTGGCATTGCGATTGCCGCGGAGCAGAACGGCACGCGCCGGGTGGCCGCGATCGTGCATCGCTCGCCGCGTAGCTGGTGGGCCGAACTGTGCGTGATGCACGCCGGACGCCTGACCACCTACATGCTGCTTGGCGCATTGATGGGCGCGGTCGGCGCAACCGTGTGGAAGCAGGAGTATCTGCCACTGCAGCGCTGGCTCTATGCGGCCGGCAGTGTGATGCTGGTTCTTACCGGGCTGTGGTTGCTACGCGGGCGAACCAGTCTTGTCAGCTGGATCGAGCGGCTGGCATCGCGTGCCGCATCGCACGTCGTGCGCCTGGCGGGATCGGTGGCGGGATACGTGCCGGCAGCGGTGCGACGCGAGCAGCGCACCCCGCCGATGTTGCGCCGCTATGGCATGGGGCTGGCATGGGGTCTGGTACCCTGCGGCATGGTTTATGGGGCACTCGCCATGGCGCTGCTCGCTGGCAATGCGCCATCGGGTGCGCTCGTGATGGGTGCGTTCGGATTGGGCACGCTACCTAACCTGCTGGTGATCTCGGGGTTGTCTGGCTATCTGCGGCAGTTGTCACGCAAGCCGGTGATTCGGACCGCGTCGGCGCTGGTGGTGATCGGGTTTGGCGCGCTCGGCGTGGCGCGGGCGATCTGGCTTCCTGATACGCTCGCGCAACACGGTTTTTGCGTGGTGTTTTGAATCGACCACAGCGGCGGGTTGCGGGCGGGGGGCGGAATGCCATACAATCGCGAGAACCACGGTATCGCGCCGCGTCATGCTCGTGGCGTCGCCGGGGCGACATTCCTGATCTGGGGTGTCGGTCCAGGGTTTCGGGGCTGCTTAGGCATGCCGGAACCATTCCCACAGTCCATCCGGTTCAAAAGATCTGGTTAAAAGGCCGACGGCGGTGTGGAAGGTGGCGCCGGGTCAAGGCGATTGTTGTCTGGGTTGCCTGAGCCGATATCCGTATTTTCTTGCCGTCTTGGCCATTCGGTGGCCCTGGCGATTGTCCGCCCCGAAGGGAGAAGGCGCGACGCAAGAGGTCCGTCGACTGGCGAAGCCTGCCAGGCCCGGACGATCTCCTGCCGGACAGACCGGCAACTCGATGCAAGGAAAGATGTGCACGGCTGCGCTGCCAGAAGGCATGCGCGCTGGCTGCGCGATGAGATGGCGGAAAGCTTCGGCGCCGCTGTATCTGCAATCTCCAGTGCCCCGGGATGGATCCGGGGGCAGGTGCAAAGACAGGCTGCACGCAATCACATGAATACCCAAGAGGCGAAGATCGTCCTCGAGACCGCGTTGATCTGTGCGCAGGAGCCACTGCGCGTTGGCGATCTGCGGCGGTTGTTTGCCGACGACGTCGGTGCCGACACCATCCGGGTGTTGCTGGAAGAATTGCGCCAGGACTGGCAGCAGCGCGGGGTCGAACTCGTTGCCCTGGCCAGTGGCTGGCGGTTCCAGAGCCGCCCGGAGATGCGCGAATTCCTGGATCGCCTGAATCCGGAAAAGCCGCCAAAGTACTCGCGCGCGGTGATGGAGACATTGGCCATCATTGCGTATCGCCAGCCTGTCACACGGGGCGATATCGAGGAAATCCGCGGCGTGACGGTCAGCACGGACGTAGTCAAGAAACTCGAGGATCGTGGCTGGATCGAGGTCATCGGCCATCGCGATGTGCCCGGTCGCCCAGCGCTGTATGCAACGACCAAGGCGTTCCTGGACGACTTGGGGCTGCGTTCGCTGGACGAGTTGCCACCGCTGGAAGATGCGCAGGCACAGGCGCAGGCCGCGCTGCTCGATCAGCAGGCGATCGACTTCGAGGAAATCGCCACGGCCAACCCGCCGGTGGGTGACGAGGAAGCGTTTGCCGAAACCGGCGACGCGGCTGGCGCTACGGAGA
Source organism: Cupriavidus sp. (assembly GCF_057315035.1). Taxonomy (NCBI): domain Bacteria; kingdom Pseudomonadati; phylum Pseudomonadota; class Betaproteobacteria; order Burkholderiales; family Burkholderiaceae; genus Cupriavidus; species Cupriavidus sp. The sequence goes on from NZ_DBHKYV010000030.1 coordinate 69,798, forward strand.
TATCCGCCGTAGTGCCGGAGACTCCGCCCGCCGAGGCGCCGGAGCATATGGATGCGGCCGGCACCGAACCTGATTCCGGGGGCGAAGCCGGGCAGGATGAACAAGAAACCAGCGTCGCGCATTTGCCCGTGAAGGATGATGGGCAGGACGACGATGCGCCGGTGGCTCACGCCAACGGTTTCCACGTGGGCACCGAGGCTCCCGAAGCGGCGGCCGACGAAGGTCCGGATCGGACTGGCGAACTGCCATTGCCGACCGAGGACGACGACGAGCGCGTGTCCAACTGAATAACTTGCAACATCGATAGTGAATACTTTGTCTGATTCCGCTGAGCAAGACGTCCGCCAGCCGGACGTGCCGGGCGACACCGGCGCAGCCCCCGATTCGGGTAACGACGCCGACGGCGCACCGCGCCGCAAGGGGCTTCGGCGCGGCCTGCGCAACCTGGTGGCCACGCGCCGCCAGGCGGCACAGGACCGGGATGGCCGCGGCGAGGGCGACCCCGCCGTGGCGGCTGAAGGTGGCGAGGGTGCCCAGCCCGCGGCGCCGCGTAGTCGTGGCCGTCGCAAGCCGGCGCCCGCTGCGGACGCTGGCGCGCAGGTAGCGCCGCAGCCTGAGTCCGGTGATGCGCAGCCTGCCCAGGCGCCAGCCGGCCAGGGCCAGCGCAAGCGCCGGCAGCAGCCGCAGCGCAAGGCCGCCCTGGTCGATGGCGAAAACAAGCCAGTGGCCGAGCAGCCTGCCAGGCGTGACCGGAGCGATCGGACTGGCGACCGGAATGCCGAGCGCGGCGGTGACCGGAGTGACCGGAATGGTCAGCGCAAGGGCAAGCCCGGTGCCGGCAAGCAAGGCGGCAGGGGCGAGCAGCGTCAGGGCGACAGGCCCGGCAAGCAGGGCGGCAAGCCCGCCGGCGGCGCGCAGAAGACGGCCGCTGGTGGCGAGGACCTGTTCCGCTTCGTGATCTCCGAGCAGTTCGACCAGGAAGACATGGTCGTGCCGCGTACCAAGGCCAAGCCGGTGCGCGAGCTGACGTCGGATGACGATGCGCCGAAGCTGCACAAGGTGCTGGCCGAGGGCGGCCTGGGCTCCCGTCGCGAGATGGAAGAACTGATCCTCCAGGGCCGTGTGTCGGTCAATGGACTGCCGGCCCACATCGGTCAGCGCATTCTGCCGGCCGACCAGGTTCGCGTGAATGGCAAGCTGATCCACCGCAGGGTGTCGTCCAAGCCGCCGCGCGTGCTGCTGTACCACAAGCCGGCAGGGGAAATCGTCAGCCAGTCGGATCCGGAAGGCCGTCCGACCGTGTTCGACAGCTTGCCGCGGATCAAGAGCGGCAAGTGGGTGGCCGTCGGCCGCCTGGACTTCAATACTGAAGGCCTGCTGATTTTCACGACGTCGGGTGACATCGCCAACCGTTTCATGCATCCGCGCTATGGCGTGGAGCGCGAGTACGCGGTGCGTACGCTGGGCGAACTGGCTGAAGCCGATCGCCAGCGCCTGCTACACGGTATCCAGCTCGATGACGGCGAGGCCAATTTCCTGCGCATCGCCGATGGTGGTGGTGAAGGCGTGAACCAGTGGTATCACGTGGCGCTGACCGAAGGCCGCAACCGTGAAGTGCGCCGCATGTTCGAAGCCGTGGGGCTCACGGTATCGCGCCTGATTCGTACGCGTTATGGTCAGTTCCTGCTGCCGCGCGGCCTCAAGCGTGGTCGCTGGCAGGAACTCGAAGGCACCGAAGTGCTTAACCTGATGTCGGCAGTCGGCCTGAAGGCGCCATCCAAGGGTGAGCAGGGTGGCAAGGGCATGACCAAGGTCGGTGGCCGCAAGCAGCGTACGGAAGCTGCCATTGCCGGCATGCCGATGCACACCGGCATGGATGGTCTGCCGCGCTTCGAGAAGAGCGGCGGCAATCGTGGCGGCGGCAGCGCCGGCCGCGGTGGTCAGCCTGATCCGATGCAGACATCGATGGGTTACATCCCTTCGGGACCGGCACCGCTGACGTCGCATACAACGAAGTTTGGCGGCGGCATGGGTGGTGGCGGCATGCGTGGCGCGGGCGGCGCGGGCGGCGCGGGCGGCCCGGGTGGTCCTCGTGGCGGTGGCCGCGGCGGTCGGAGTGGAAACGCCGGCAGTGCCGGAAATGTTGGCAATGCCGGCGGCAATCGCCAGCGCCGCGGTGGCGGCGGAGGCGATGTCAACGGCAATGTGATGCCCAAGGCCAACAAGGGTGGCGGCGGCAATCGTCGGCCACGCGGTGGTGGTAGCGGTGGCGGCGGCGGACGCGGCGGTCATCGTTGATGCGGGTCGGGGTGCCTGCCGGCAAGTACCGGCAGGCGCCTCATCCCGGCGCGGACCAATCGGCTTTTGCCTTTTGGACATAATCCGCGTATAATCAAAGTCTATTCAAAAGTATCATCCTCAGCGAGGATGGGCGAATGATGGGCATTGCGCCCATTTTTTTTTGGTTCGCCCATTTGTGCTTGCGGCCGGTTTGCGTCACATGGCGCATGGCTGCCGGGGGTGATGTGGCAGGCAGGGCTTACAGGTCGTTTCGGAACCTCGATTTCAGAACGTTGTGTTGTCCAGTGTCTGCCAAGGTATTGAAAGCCACTACTCGGGATTACAGTGCATCTGGCAGATTTGATCGAAACCACCCTTATCGGCATGGGCTACGAGTTGGTTGAGCTTGAGCGTGCCCCGGCCGGACTTCTGCGTGTCTATATCGATCAGCCTGAAACTGGCATCGTCATTGAGGATTGCGAGAAGGTAAGCCGTCAGCTTACGCACGTGCTCACCGTTGAAAACGTTGACTACGAGCGCCTCGAAGTGTCGTCGCCAGGCCTGGACCGTCCGCTCAAGAAGTTTGCCGACTTCGTCCGCTTTGCCGGTGCTGAAGCCAGGGTCACGCTGCGCCTGCCGGTCAACGGCCAGAAGAATTTCGTCGGCATCCTGCGCGAAGTCGCGGGAGAGGCTGGTGCCGAGAAGGTCGGCATGGAATTCGAGGGCCAGGACGGCCCGGCGCTGCTGGAATTCGCCATATCCGATGTCGACAAGGCACGTCTTGTGCCGGTGATCGACTTCAAGGGAAATCAAAGAAAAGGGAACAAGCAATGAGCCGCGAAGTTCTGTTGCTCGTCGATGCGCTAGCGCGCGAGAAGAACGTCGACAAGGATGTGGTTTTCGGCGCGCTGGAGGCAGCTCTGGCCTCGGCCACCAAGAAGCGTTTCGAGGAAGACGTGGATATCCGCGTCCATATCGACCGTGAATCCGGTGAGCACGAGACGTTCCGCCGCTGGCTTGTCGTGCCCGATGAGCAAGGCCTGCAGGAACCGGACAAGCAGATCCTGTTGTTCGAGGCCCGTGAGCAGAACGCCGACATGCAGCTCGACGATTTCATCGAAGAGCAGATCGAGTCGGTGGAGTTCGGCCGGATCGGCGCGCAGGCTGCCAAGCAGGTGATCCTGCAGCGCATTCGCGATGCCGAACGCGAGCAGATCCTGAACGATTACCTGGACCGCGGCGAGAAGATCATGACCGGCACGGTCAAGCGCGCCGACAAGAAGGGCCTGATCGTGGAGTCGGGTCGCGTGGAAGCGCTGCTGGCACGTGACCAGATCATTCCGAAGGAAAACCTGCGTACCGGCGACCGTGTGCGTGCGTACATCCTGAATGTGGATCGCGCCGCGCGTGGCCCGCAGATCGAGCTGTCGCGTACCGCGCCCGAGTTCCTGATCAAGCTCTTCGAGAACGAAGTGCCCGAGATGGAAGAGGGTCTGCTGGAAATCAAGGCGGCTGCCCGCGACCCGGGCGTGCGCGCCAAGATCGCCGTGGTGGCCCATGACAAGCGTATCGATCCGATCGGCACCTGCGTGGGCGTGCGTGGCACGCGTGTCACGGCGGTGCGCAACGAGATCGGCGGCGAAGCCGTGGACATCGTTCTGTGGTCGGAAGATCCGGCGCAGTTCGTGATCGGTGCGCTGGCGCCGGCACAGGTGCAGTCGATCGTGGTCGACGAAGAGAAGCACTGCATGGATGTGGTGGTCGATGAGGAAAACCTCGCGATCGCCATTGGCCGCAGCGGTCAGAACGTACGCCTGGCGTCGGAGCTGACCGGATGGCAGATCAACATCATGACGCAGGAAGAATCGGCGCAGAAGCAGGCCGAGGAAAGCGAAGTGGTGCGCAAGCTGTTCATGGCCAAGCTGGACGTGGACGAAGAAGTGGCGGACATCCTCATCGAGGAAGGCTTCTCCACGCTGGAAGAAGTAGCCTACGTGCCCATCAGTGAAATGATGGAAATCGAGGCCTTCGATGAAGACACCGTCAACGAGCTGCGCAACCGCGCACGCGATGCGCTGCTGACGATGGAACTGGCCCGGGAAGAAAAGGTGGAAGAGGTATCGCAGGACCTGCGATCGCTCGACGGCCTGACCCCCGAGCTGATCGGCAAACTGGCCGAAGGCAATATCCACACGCGTGACGACCTGGCCGAACTGGCCGTGGACGAGCTGGTCGAGATGGCCAGCGTCAGCGACGATGAAGCCAAGGCGCTGATCATGAAAGCACGGGAACATTGGTTTAACTGAGGGACACGTCCGGGCCTGGCCCGGACGCGCTTTCCGCATACGAATTGTCCCGACGTAGAAACCGAGCATTGAAAGGGTTTGAATGGCAAGCACAACAGTTGCCCAACTGGCCGCAGAACTGAGCCGCAGCGCAGCTGCCCTGCTGGAACAATTGCAGGCAGCTGGGGTGGGCAAGGCGACGCCTGAAGACATCATCACCGAATCGGACAAGACCCGACTGCTGGATTACCTCAAGCGGTCGCACGGTCAGTCCGACGACGCGCGCAAGAAGATCACGCTGACCAAGCGCGAGACTTCCGAGATCCGTCAATCCGATTCCACCGGCAAGACCCGTACCGTGCAGGTCGAGGTGCGCAAGAAGCGCGTCCTGATCAAGCGCGACGAGGCCGAATCGCACGGTGACGGCGCCGACGCCCAGGAAGCGGCCGAGGCCGCCGCCGAGCAGGCCCGCCACGACGAGGAGCAGCGCCGCCAGGAAGCCGAAGCACTGGCCCGCCAGGAAGCCGAAGCCCAGGCCGCTCGCGAAGCCGCCGAGCGTGAGGAAGCCGAGCGCCGCGCCAAGCAGGAAGCACTGGAGGCCGAGCAACGCCGCCAGGCCGAGCTGCTGGCCCAGAAGGCCGAGGAAGAGGCTGCCGCCGCGCGCGCCGCGACCGATGCCGCGGAGGAAACCGCTCGCAAGAAGGCCGAGGACGACAAGACTCGCCTGTCTGCCGAGCGCGCCCAGGCGCAGAAGAATGCCGATGACGCGAAGGCTGCCGCCGACAAGGCGCGTGCCGAGCAGGACAGCGCGAAGGCTGCTGCCGACAAGGCACGTGCCGAGCAGGATGCTGCCGCGCGCCGTCGCCGTGAAGCTGCCGAGGCCGAGGCCCGCGCCATCCAGCAGATGCTGAATGCGCCGCCGCGCGTGCTGAAGGCACCGTCCGAACGCAAGGCCGAGGAAAAGAAGGCCGAGCAGACCGGTACGCTGCACAAGCCGGTGAAGCCGGCCGGCGCCACGACGGAAGCCAAGAAAGACGACAAGAAACCCGCCACTACCACGGCCGCCACGACCACGACGGCTACGGCCGACAAGAAGGGCGCCAAGGGTGCCAAGACCGGCTGGCAGGATGACAACCGTGGTGGCAAGAAGGGCGGCGGTCTGAAGACGCGCGGCGATTCGTCGGGCGGCACGGGTGGCTGGCGCAGTGGCCCGCGTGGCCGTGGCGGCAGGCAGCATGCCGACGACCGCAGCAACTTCCAGGCGCCGACCGAACCGGTGGTGCGTGAAGTACATGTGCCCGAAACCGTCTCGGTGGCCGATCTGGCCCACAAGATGGCCGTGAAGGCATCCGAGGTCATCAAGCAGATGATGAAGCTCGGCCAGATGGTGACGATCAACCAGGTGCTGGACCAGGAAACCGCCATGATTGTGGTGGAAGAAATGGGCCACAAGGCGTATGCCGCCAAGCTGGACGATCCGGAAGCGCTGCTGGTGGTGGGAGGCGAGGAACATACTGACGCCGAACTGCTGCCGCGTCCGCCGGTGGTGACCGTGATGGGTCACGTCGACCATGGCAAGACCTCGCTGCTGGATTACATCCGTCGCACCAAGGTGGCGGCGGGCGAAGCCGGTGGCATTACGCAGCACATCGGTGCGTACCATGTGGAAACCGACCGTGGCGTGATCACGTTCCTGGATACCCCGGGTCACGAGGCCTTTACGGCCATGCGTGCCCGTGGTGCCAAGGCAACCGACATCGTCATCCTGGTGGTGGCTGCAGACGACGGCGTGATGCCGCAGACCAAGGAAGCGATTGCGCACGCCAAGGCTGCCGGTGTGCCGATCGTGGTGGCGATCAACAAGATCGACAAGCCCGAAGGCAATCCGGACCGCGTCAAGCAGGAACTGGTGGCCGAGCAGGTGCTGCCGGAAGAGTACGGTGGCGATTCGCCGTTCGTGCCCGTTTCGGCCAAGACCGGTTTTGGTATCGACGATCTGCTCGAGCAAGTCTCGCTGCAGGCCGAAGTGCTGGAACTGAAGGCTCCGGTCGATGCACCGGCCAAGGGTCTGGTGGTGGAAGCCCAGCTCGACAAGGGCAAGGGCCCGATCGCCACGATCCTGGTGAGCAGCGGTACGCTCAAGCGCGGCGATGTCGTGCTGGCCGGTAGTGCCTATGGCCGCGTGCGCGCCATGCTGGACGAGAACGGCAAGCCGACGAAGGAAGCTGGTCCGTCGATCCCGGTGGAAATCCAGGGTCTGTCGGAAGTGCCGGCGGCGGGCGAGGAAGTGCTGGTGTTGCCGGACGAGCGCAAGGCGCGTGAAATCGCCTTGTTCCGCCAGGGCAAGTTCCGCGACGTGAAGCTGGCGAAGCAGCAGGCTGCCAAGCTGGAAACGATGCTCGAGCAGATGGCCGAAGGCGAAGTCCAGACGCTGCCGCTGATCGTGAAGGCCGACGTGCAGGGTTCGCAGGAAGCACTGGTGCAGTCGCTGCAGAAGCTGTCGACCGCCGAAGTGCGCGTGCAGATCGTGCATGGTGGCGTGGGTGGCATCTCGGAATCGGACGTCAACCTGGCCACGGCTTCGAAGGCCGTGATCATCGGCTTCAACGTGCGTGCCGACTCCGGTGCGCGCAAGCTGGCCGAGCACAATGGCATCGACATCCGCTACTACAACATCATTTACGATGCGGTAGACGAGATCAAGGCAGCCATGTCGGGCATGCTGGCGCCGGAAAAGCGCGAGACCACGATTGGCCAGGTGGAAGTCCGCCAGGTCTTCCGTGTGCCGAAGGTGGGTGCGGTGGCCGGTTGTATGGTTACCGACGGCCTCGTCAAGCGCTCGTCGATGGTGCGCGTGCTGCGCAACAACGTGGTGATCCACGACGGCGAACTGGACTCGCTCAAGCGATTCAAGGACGACGTCAAGGAAGTCAAGCAGGGCTTCGAGTGCGGTTTGTCGATCAAGAACTTCAACGACGTTCAGGAAGGCGACCAACTCGAGGTGTACGAAATCACCGAGGTGGCGCGTACGCTGTAAGGCGATACGCAGAAACGGCAGGCTCCGGCCTGCCGTTTTCACATCGGTCTACGATAGTTTTGAATGGCCAAGAAAGGCAATATCTCATCCCGCAATCTGCGCCTGTCCGACCAGATCCAGAAGGAACTGGCCGAGATGATCCAGCGTGAGATTCGCGAACCGCGCCTGGGGCTGGTGACGCTGCAGTCGGTGGCGCTTACGCCTGACTACGCGCACGCCAAGGTGTACTTCACCGTGCTGGGTGCCGAGCCCGAGGTGGCAGCCGCCATCCTCCGGGAGAAGGCTGGCTACCTGCATTCGCTGCTGTTCAAGCGCCTGCACATCCATACCGTGCCGACGCTGCATTTCCATCACGATACCTCGGTGGAACATGCGATCGAGATGTCGAAGCTGATCAACGAAGCGAATTCGACGCGCGCCAGGGACGACGAGTAAGTCTCCCGGCGTTTCTGCGCGCCGGCCTGATGCCGGCGCCGCATTTCTGACCCCCCGCAATGACCGATTCCCAAGCCAACCGTCCGCCCCGGCTGCCGCGCCGCGACGTGCATGGCGTGCTGCTGCTCGACAAGCCGCTGGGCCTGTCGTCCAACGATGCGCTCGTGCGCGCCAAGCGCCTGCTGCGCGCCAACAAGGCGGGCCATACCGGTACGCTGGATCCGCTGGCCACCGGCTTGCTGCCGCTGTGTTTTGGCGAGGCCACCAAGTTTTCGCAGGATCTGCTCGAGGCCGACAAGACCTACGAGGCCGTGGTGCGCCTGGGTGCCACCACTACCACTGGCGATGCGGAAGGCGAGGTGGTCGTCGAGCGCGCGGTGACTTGTGACCGCGCGGCGCTCGATGCCGCGCTCGTGCGGTTCACGGGCGAGATCGAGCAGGTGCCGCCGATGTATTCGGCACTGAAGAAAGACGGCAAGCCGCTATACGAGTATGCGCGTGCGGGGCAGACCGTGGAGCGCAAGGCGCGTCAGGTGACGATTCGTGCGATCACATTGCTCGACGCCGATCTGGAGCAACGCCGCTTTACGATGCGCGTGACCTGCAGCAAGGGTACGTATATCCGCACGCTGGCCGAAGATATCGGCGAAGCATTGGGTTGCGGCGCACACCTGACCGGCTTGCGCCGTACCGGCGTTGGCGACCTGACGCTCGATGGTGCCGTGACGCTGGAGCAGATCGATGCCCAGCCTGATGAAGCGCGGCCCGCATTGCTTGCACCGGTTGATGCGCTGCTACAGCGCTGCATGCCCGTGCATCTGGATGCGGCCGCGACAGCGCGCTTCCTGCAGGGACAGCGGATCGCGCGACGCGATCTGCCGGAAGGTCCGGTACCGGAAGAGGATGCGTTGGCACGTGTCTACAGCGACGGCCAGTTGCTGGGCGTGGCCCGGATGAAGGAAGGGGCCTTGCGGCCCGAACGACTCGTCAGGCTTTGAGGCGCTAGCCTGCTACAGGTTTGCTCCCCTCTCCCGCCATGCGGGAGAGGGGCCGGGGGAGAGGACAGGCCGATCAAACGCCGACCCCATACAAGAATCAATGCGCGCCAGCCGCATCAGCCCCGCCGCCGCCCTTGGCGCGCTTCGTCAGCCATACAAAGCCAATCAGCACGAAGAACAGCACGCCCGAGATCCAGAAGATATCGTTGGCGCCGAGCATCGAGGCCTGTAGCGAGATATTGCGCTCGATCAGCCCGATTGCCTGCATCTTCGACATGCCCATCTGCATCAGGTGATCCAGCTGGGCCTGATAGGTCGGGTTATACGGATTGATCTGTTCGACCAGTTGCGCATGATGCAGCGCCGAGCGGTTTTCCCAGATCGTGGTCGAGATCGATGCGCCGATCGCGCCAAACGTAATCCGCACAAAGTTCGACAGACCCGATGCGGCCGGAATCTTCTCGGGCGGCTGCCCCGACAGGATGATCGACGTCAGCGGAATGAAGAACATCGCCATGGCGGCGCCCTGGATCAGCGTGGGGATCACCAGTGCGCGTGTGTCGACGCCGGTGGTGAAGCCCGCGCGCATGAAGCTGACCGCGCCAAAGGTGATGAACGCGGTGGTGGCCACCCAGCGCGCGTCCACCTTGGGTAGCACGCGGCCGATGATCGGCGACAGGATGATCGCGAAGATACCCACCGGTGCGGTCACTAGTCCCGCGTCGGTTGCCGTGTAGCCAACGATGGTCTGCAGCCACAACGGCAGGATCACGAGATTGCCGAAGAACAGCCCGTAGGCCACCGAGATGGCCACCACCCCGGCCGCGAAATTGCGCCCCTTGAACAGGTTGATATCGACGATCGGGTGCTTCTCGTAGATCTCCCAGATCAGGAAGAACAGGAAGCCCACCACGGCGGTCACGGCCAGTGCGACGATCACGCCCGAGTGGAACCAGTCGAGTTCCTTGCCCTTGTCGAGCATCAACTGCATCGAGCCTACCCAGATCACCAGCAGCGCCAGGCCGATACGGTCGATCGGCAAGATCTTGGTCGGGGTTTCGCGGTCGCGGTAGATCGCCCAGGTAACGTAGGCGGTCAGGATACCGATGGGCACGTTGATGTAGAAGATCCACGGCCACGTCATGTTGTCCGAGATCCAGCCGCCGAGCAACGGTCCCATGATCGGCGCCACGAGCGTCGTCATGCCCCATAGCGCGAGCGCCATCGAACTCTTGGCCGGTGGATAGCTGGCCAGCAGCAATGCCTGCGACAGCGGAATCATGGGGCCGGCCACCGCGCCTTGCAGCACGCGCGCGGCCAGCAGCGTTTCCAGGTTCGGCGCCACGCCGCACAGCCAGGACGACACCACGAACAGCAGGATCGACAGGACGAACAGGCGCACCGCGCCAAAGCGCATGGTCAGCCAACCCGTCAGCGGTACCGAGATGGCATTGGCCACCGCGAACGACGTGATGACCCAGGTGCCCTGGTTCGGCGACACGCCGAGGTCGCCCGAGATGGCGGGGATCGACACGTTGGCAATCGACGAGTCGAGCACGTTCATGAACGTGGCCAGCGACAGCGCGATGGTGCCCAGTATCAGCTTGCCGCCCGAGAGCGGCGCATGCGCGGCCGGCCGCGCGGGCGCTGGCCGCGGGGCCGGTGCCGCGCCAGCGTCCGGCGTTGCGGTAGGGGAGTTTGCCATGGGCAATCAGCCAGTCGAAATCGAATGCCGCTCAGGTATTGGCGGGCTTGGGGGCGGCCGTGCGCGCGGAGCCGGTCGAGCCCGTCGCGCCGACACCGGACGGTGCCGCCACGCGGCCGCCATTGTTGACGGCGATGATGCGCGCAATCAGCGCATCGGCGTCCTGTGCCACCTTGTCGTAGACGTCGGTTTGCAGCGGCCTGGCCGGTGTGGCGCTCACCAGCGACGCGCCTTCTTCCTTGCGCACGTCGACACTGACGTTCATCGACAAGCCGACGCGCAGCGGATGATCCTTCAGTTGCTTCGCATCAAGCGCGATACGTACCGGCAGGCGCTGCACCACCTTGATCCAGTTGCCGGTGGCGTTCTGTGCGGGCAGCAGCGAGAACGCCGCGCCGGTGCCGGCCGAGAAGCCTTCCACATGGCCGGTGTACTTGACCTTCGAGCCATAGACATCGGCTTCGAGCTCCACCGGCTGGCCGATCCGCATATGCGTGATCTGGACTTCCTTGAAGTTGGCATCGACCCATACTTGGTCCAGCGGTACCACGGCCATCAGCGGTGTACCGGCCGCCACGCGCTGGCCTACCTGTACCGAGCGCTTGGCCACGTAGCCGGTCACCGGGGCCGGCATGGTCGAGCGTGCGAAGGCCAGGTAAGCCGAGCGCAGGCTGGCCGCGGCGCGTTGCACGTTCGGATGTTTCTCGACCGTGGTCTGGTCGGTCAGCACCTGGTTCGAGGCCAGTTGCTCCCTGGCGGCAACCAGTGCCGATTCGGCGGCCTTCAGTGCGGTTTGCGCGTGGGCGATTTCCTCGCTCGATACCGCGCCCGAACCGGCGATGGCCTGGCGGCGGCGCAGGTCGTCACGTGCCTTGGCCACGTCGGCGTCGCGCAGGGCCACGTTGGCGGCCAGCGAACCGTTGTTGACGTAGAGCGTGCGTACTTCGCGCACGGCCTGCGCGAGCTGGGCCTCGGCCTGTTCCATGGCAACCTGCGTATCGGCGCGGTCGAGCTGGATCAGCGGCTGGCCGGCGGTGACCAGTTGCGTATCGTCGGCGGCGATCGACACCACGGTGCCGCCCACCAGCGGAGTTACCTGGACTACATTGCCGGCCACATATGCGTCGTCGGTATTTTCGAAGTGGCGCGCATACAGGCCCCAGTAGAGGCCATAGCCGATGCCGGCCACCACGACCGCGGCGGTCAGTGCCACGAGCAGGCGCTTGCGCTTGCCGTTGTTGTCAGCCGCGGGGGCTGCTTGCTGGTTCGTGCTCATCTCGGATCTCGTACGTTTTTATCGTCGTGTCTTGCGTGTGCCCGGCGTGGCCGTATCAGCCCTGGGCGCCCTGGGCAGTGCCCGTGTTCTTGCCGCTTGCTTCGGGTTCCTGGTAGCCGCCACCAAGCGTCTTCATCAGCCCCATTTGCAGGTCCAGCCGGCGTGCCTGCAGGTCCGTGGCCAGGCGGCGCTGCTGCAGCACGTTGCTCTCGGCGTTAAGCACCGTCAGCTGCGTGCCCAGGCCGGCCTTGTAGCGCGTGGTCGACAGCGCGTAGGCATGCTCGGCCAGGTCCAGTGCCTCGCGCTGCGTCTGGATCTGCTGGTCGACGCTACGAATGCTGGTGACCGTATCGGCGGTCTCGCGCAGCGCATCGACCAGGGTCTGGTTGTAGCTGGCGGCGGCAACGTCGTACTGCGCGTACTTGCCCTTCAGGTTGGCACGCAGGCGACCGCCTTCGAAGATCGGCAGCTTCAGCGTGGGGCCGATGCCGTATGTGCGGCTGATGCCCATCAGCAGGTTCGCCGGGTCCAGCGAGGCCAGGCCCGCGAACGCGGTCAGCGTGACATCGGGCAGGAATTCCTTCTTGGCGACGCTGATGTCCTTCGATGCCGCTTCCACGCGCCAGCGCGCGGCCACGATATCGGGGCGGCGACCGATCAGGCCGATGGTCAGGTTGTCGGGCAGTTGCGGCGTGGCGTTGGCCAGCAGCGTGGGCTTGGTGATCTGCAAGCCGCGATCCGGACCCTTGCCCAGCAACGCGGCAATCTGGTTGCGCGCCAACGCGATTTCCTCGTCCACGCGTTGCAGGTCGGTTTGCGCGGCGGCCACCGTACCGCGCGCCTGCGTGGTTTCCACCTGCGTATCGAGACCCGCTGCCAGGCGCTGGCGCGACAGGTCGGTCAGGTCGCGGCGCTGGGCGATGGCCCGCTCGGCCACGTCGCGCTGGGCATAGAGTGCGGCCAGGCGGTTGTAGCTGCGGGCAATCGACGTGGTCAGCATCAGGCGTGCGGCCTGGCTCTCGGCTTCCATTGCGCGGTCGTCGGACAGGGCCGCCTCCAGCGCATCGCGATTCTTGCCCCAGAAGTCCAGGTCCCACGACAACCCCAGTTGCAGGCGCGACTGGTTCTGCCACGAGCCGGCCAGCGGGGTGCCTTCGAACAGGTCGGTCGACGAGAAACGCTGGCGGATGATGCTGCCTTCGAAGTCCACATTCGGATAGAGCGCGGCACGTGTGGCATCGGCCATCGCGCGCGACGCTTCGAGCCGCGCAAATGCGACCTGCAGGTTCGGATTGTCCTTGACGGCTTCGTCGGCCAGCGCGCGCAGTTGCGGGTCATGGAACTGGTCGACCCAGTCCTGCGACGGCCACTGGCCATGCTCGCTCGTAAAGGTCTGGGGCGAAGCCAGCGAACTGGCTTCGGTCATGGTTTGCGTGCTGTGCGAATTGCCCAGCGCCGCGCAGCCGGCGAGCACGGCCGCGGCCATGACCGTCAAGGCCAGGCTGCCAGCGCGCCGCAACTGGCCAGTATGACTGGCATGGCCGGCCTGGCGGGCGCGGCGGGCGGAAGAGGGATCGGTTGTCATGGGTGTGAACTGTGACGCGGTCTTGCGAAATCGGGAATGGCCTGGCTGACAGTTGGAATACTTGTTCAAGGTCAGCGCGCTATCCCGTGTTGCGGTCGAATGGGCAACCGGCATCGGCGGCGGCGCCGCTGCCGTTGTTGGCGATAATTCGCAACAGCATGCCGCGCAGCACCTCGACCTCTGCGTGGCTGAAACCTTCGAAATGGCGCCGCATGACGTTGCAGAACGCCGCCGGCAGCTTTTCCAGCATCACATCGCCTTCGGGCGTGATCGACAGGTCCACCACGCGGCGGTCGTCGTCTCGGCGGGTGCGGGCAATCAGTCCGCGCTTTTCCATGCGGCTCAGCAGGCGGGTGACCGAACCGGCGTCGGTATTCAGGTTGCGGGCCAGGTCCGTGACCGTGGTGGCCTCGCCCTTGGCCAGCATCATCAGGCAACTGGCCTGGGCATGCGTCATGTCCAGGTTGCTGACTTCCTGCTCCACGCCTTGCGACAACGTGTTCTTGGCGCGCGCGAGCAGATAGCCCACGCTCTTGCCAATTTCATAGTCGGCGGGGTCGAACAGGTCGATGGGGGATGCCTCAGGCATTCCGGGTGTCGTGGACGTCATCTCTTGTCACTGCAATCTTTGCTTGGGCAAATATAAGCATGTGATAAGTGATGAGCAAGGACGGAAATTTGTTATTGCGGAAAACGCAATGACGATCCTTGTTCTATGCTGAACAGCGACAGCGTGTTCTGCGCTGCAACATGCTAGAATGTCGGGTTAATTTTTCCGATAGCTCCGCTTCAGGGGACGCCGAATGACCCGCGCCATCCGTAATATCGCCATCATCGCTCACGTCGATCATGGCAAGACCACTCTGGTCGACCAACTCCTGCGCCAGGCAGGCACCTTCCGTGACAATCAGCAGATTGCTGAACGCGTGATGGACTCGAACGACCTGGAAAAGGAACGCGGGATCACGATCCTCGCGAAGAACTGTGCCGTCGAGTACAACGGCACGCACATCAACATCGTCGATACCCCGGGCCACGCCGACTTCGGCGGTGAAGTGGAGCGCGTGCTGTCGATGGTCGACGGCGTGCTGCTGCTGGTGGACGCCGTGGAAGGCCCGATGCCGCAAACGCGTTTCGTGACGCGCAAGGCGCTGGCCCTGGGCCTGAAGCCGATCGTCGTGATCAACAAGATCGACCGCCCGGGCGCCCGTCCGGACTGGGTGATCAACCAGACTTTCGACCTGTTCGACAAGCTCGGCGCCAATGACGAGCAGCTGGACTTCTCCGTGATCTACGCCTCGGGCCTGAATGGCTACGCCGGCCTGACCGAAGACGTGCGCGACGGCGACATGAAGCCGCTGTTCGAAACCGTGCTGGACAAGGTACCGGTGCGTAACGACGATCCGAACGGTCCGCTGCAGATGCAGATCATCTCGCTCGACTACTCGAGCTACGTCGGCAAGATCGGCGTGGGCCGCATCTCGCGTGGCCGCGCCAAGCCGCTGCAGGACGTGGTGGTCAAGTTCGGTCCGGAAGGCAACCCGATCAAGGGCCGTATCAACCAGGTGCTGAAGTTCAGCGGCCTCGAGCGCGAAATCGTGGCCGAAGCCGAAGCCGGCGACATCGTGCTGATCAACGGTATCGAGGAACTGGGCATTGGCTGCACCGTGTGCGCCCCGGATGCCCAGGACGCGCTGCCGATGCTGAAGGTGGACGAGCCCACGCTGACGATGAACTTCTGCGTCAACACGTCGCCGCTGGCCGGCCGTGAAGGCAAGTTCGTGACCAGCCGCCAGCTGCGCGAGCGCCTGGACCGCGAACTGAAGTCGAACGTGGCGCTGCGCGTTGCTGAAACCGGCGACGACACCATTTTCGAAGTCTCGGGCCGTGGCGAACTGCACCTGACGATTCTGCTGGAAAACATGCGCCGCGAAGGCTACGAGCTGGCCGTGTCGCGCCCGCGCGTGGTGTTCAAGGAAATCGACGGCGTCAAGAACGAGCCGTACGAACTGCTGACCGTGGACGTGGAAGACGGCCACCAGGGTGCAGTGATGGAAGAGCTGGGCCGCCGCAAGGGCGAACTGCTCGACATGGCCTCGGACGGCAAGGGTCGTACGCGTCTGGAATACCGCATTCCGGCACGTGGCCTGATCGGTTTCCAGGGCGAATTCCTGACGCTGACGCGTGGTACCGGCCTGATCAGCCATATCTTCGACGACTACGCGCCGGTGCGTGAAGGCGGCCTTGGCGATCGCCATAACGGCGTGCTGATCTCGCAGGACGACGGCGACGCCGTGGCCTACGCACTGTGGAAGCTGCAGGATCGCGGCCGCATGTTCGTGAAGCCGGGCGATGCGCTGTACGAAGGCATGATCATCGGTATCCACAGCCGTGACAACGACCTGGTCGTGAACCCGATCAAGGGCAAGCAGCTGACCAACGTGCGCGCGTCGGGTACCGACGAAGCGGTGCGACTGGTGCCGCCGATCCAGATGTCGCTTGAATACGCGGTGGAATTCATCGCCGACGACGAACTGGTGGAAATCACGCCGAAGAGCATTCGTCTGCGCAAGCGTCACCTGAAGGAGCACGAGCGCAAGCGTGCTTCGCGCGACGCGGTGTAAGCACCGAATCGCTCAAAAAACCGCGCCCTTGTGGCGCGGTTTTTTTTATTGTTGCTCCCCTCTCCCGCACGCGCGAGAGGGGCCGGGGGAGAGGGCCGGCGCATCAATCCCTATTGAGGCAGCTTTCTCACTCCGCCATTCCGGCGGCTTCCACAAATACCGCAAATCCCGCTCGCGCCACGCATCGCCAAACATGTCATGCCATTCGTGGAAGGTCAACGTGACGGGATTGTGCGTGCGGATCTGCCGCGTGATGCCATACAGCGGGGGCTCGTGTTCTGGCACGAACGTGCCGAACATGCGATCCCACACGGTCAGCACGCCCGCATAGTTGCGATCAATATATTGCGAATTCCGTGCGTGATGCACGCGATGGACACTCGGAGTGTTGACGAGCTTTTCCACCAAAGGCCAGCGTTGTCCAAGCCGCGTGTGCACAAAGAACTGGAAGGCCAGGTTCAGCCCCACGGCAAGGATTACCCAGTCCGGCGTAAAGCCGATCAACGCCAGCGGAATCCAGAATATCCACATGCCGGACAGCGGGTATGTCAGGCTCTGCCGGAAAGCGGTGGAGAAATTCATACCCTCCGACGAATGATGCGCAACGTGCGATGCCCACAGCCAGCGCACGCGATGGCTGGCGCGATGAAACCAGTAGTAGAGAAAATCCTGCAACAGCAGCAATAGCGCAAACGACCACCACGTTTCCGGCACCGCGCGCAGGCCATGCGCATAGCACCAGGTGTAGACCGTGCGGATCATCAGCCAGAGGAAGAAGGCATCCGACGCCTGATGCATCAGGGCGAGCGTGGCGTTCGACAACGTGTCGCGCCAGCTGTAGATGGTGCGGTCGCGTTTCGACCAGTACCAGGCCTCCCAGCCAATTGTCAGCAGGAATACCGGTGCAAAGGCCAGCAGGATCAGGCCGGGATCGAAATTTTCGCTGTTGGGGGTAGGACCGTGGCTTGTCATGGACGCAGTGTGCATGTTTCTCGCCAATATTGGCGCTTGCAACGTGTCGAGGATTTCCTCCATACGCTCGCAAACGTTAAAAGTGTTGCGGGTGGCGCATCCGGCTCGCCCAGCTCGCCCAGCGATCCCATCACGAAAATGCAAGTCAGAGTATCACTGGCGTGCAATCAAGTGCGCTGGCGCGCTGCCGTCAATGGAACGACGGCCATGGAGGAGTGGCCGTTTTTCACGTCACGGAGAGACTGCCCCCATGTTTCACAACACTACGATCGGAGCCCGTTTGTGGCTCCTCACGATTGTCACTAACTTGTTGCTGCTGATTGTTGGAGCGGTTGGCTGGATCGGCATGTCGCGCAGCAACGATGCAACGCGACAAATCTATCAGCAGCAATTGTCGGCGGCGAGCTATCTGGCTGAAGCTCGCTCGAACCAGTTGCTGGTGCGCGTGCTGCTGGACCAGGCCGCGTTTGCCACGGACCCTGCCGATGCCAAGGCTCGCGCCGCCACCGCGCAGGATTTTGCGCGGCTATCAGATGCCGCGTGGCAAGCGTACCTGGCCATCCCGCGTACGCCCGAGCAGGCCAGTGCCACGGACAATGTTTCCGAGAAACGCAAGGCGTTGTTCGGGCAGGGCGTGGCGCCCATGATCGCCGCGCTGCATGCCGGGGATCGCGAGGCAATGATGAAGGCCGTGATGGAGACGATTCCCAAGCTCGATATCGCGTTCACGGCGGTCAATACCGAACTGGCCCGTCTGCAGGTAGCCAGTGCGAAATCGGTGTACGAGACCTCGCAGCATCGCTACGACACGCTACTGACCCTTTCCATCGGTGTGCTGCTGCTCGGTTTGGGGTTCAGCACCGTGGTGGCGTGGCGCCTGCGCGCGTCAATCGTCAAGCCGCTCGATGTTGCGATTGCACGCTTTGCACGCATGGCCGACGGCGACCTTGGCGCGGCATCGGCGCGCGATGCAGGTGCTGCGGCGGACGAGCATTCGCGTAGTGAGACCACTCGCATGCTGGGCATGCTTGGACGCATGCAGGGTCGCCTCGCGGAGATGGTGGGCGAGGTGCGCGGCGGCGCGGATTCGATTGCGGCGGCCAGCCAGCAGATTGCCAGCGGCAACGCCAATCTGTCGCAGCGCACGGAGCAACAGGCCGCCTCGCTCGAGGAAACCGCATCGAGCATGGAAGAGCTGACCAGCACCGTGCGTCACAACGCGGACAGCGCGCGCGAGGCCAGCACGCTGGCCGTGGATGCGCGCAAGCTGGCCGAGCACGGCAGCCAGGCGGTGGCACGCGTGCAGACCACGATGCAGCAGATCGACACCGGTGCCAACAAGATCGTCGACATCATCGCGGTGATCGAGAAGATCGCGTTCCAGACCAATATCCTGGCGCTCAATGCCGCGGTCGAGGCGGCGCGCGCGGGCGAGCACGGTCGCGGCTTTGCAGTGGTGGCGGGCGATGTACGTGACCTGTCGCAGCGCTGCGCATCGGCATCGAAGGAGATCCGGACACTGATCAGCGCGTCGGTGTCCAATGTCCGCGAGGGGACGTCGCTGGTGGACGGCGCCGAGCGCGCGATGCAGGATATCGTCAACGCGGTGCACCGCGTGAGCGACATCATTGGCGGCATCAGCGCGGCCTCCGACGAGCAGTCGCGCGGCATCGAGCAGGTGAACGTGGCGGTGTCACACATGGACGGCATGACGCAGCAGAACGCGGCGCTGGTAGAGCAGGCCGCGGCTGCGGCGGGATCGATGGAAGACCAGGCGCAACGGCTCAAGGGCTTGATGGCGGCATTCCGTCTGGCATGAGGCGCGTATGAGGCGCGTATGAGACGCTTAAGCCGATTCTGAAAAAACGCGGTCACGGAATCCCGGCAAGGTAGCTGGCGTAAAATTGCCGGCTACAAGAACGGAGACGTAGACATGACGGAGTTTGTATCGACGGCGGTGCAGGGCGGCGTGGGCTGGCTGACACTGAACCGCCCGCAGGCATTGAATGCATTGTCGCTCGACATGATTCGCGCGATCACCGAAACGCTGCGGCGCTGGGAGCAGGATCCTGCCGTACATGCGGTGGTGGTGGCCGGTGCGGGCGGCAAGGCATTCTGTGCCGGCGGGGACATCCGCTGGTTCCACCAGGCGTACCACGCCAACGATCCGCTGCTCGACCAGTTTTTTGTCGAGGAGTATGCGCTCAACCATCTGATTCACCGCTACACCAAGCCGTATATCGCATTGATGGATGGCGTGGTGATGGGCGGCGGCATGGGCATCTCGCAGGGTGCGAAGCTGCGCATCGTCACCGATCGCACGAAGATGGCCATGCCGGAGACCAATATCGGCCTGTTCCCCGATGTCGGGGGCGGCTGGTTCCTGGCGCGCACGCCAGGCCACATCGGCGAGTATCTCGGCATGACCGGCGTGGTCATCCACGCTGCCGACGCATTGTTTGCGAAGCTCGCAGACGCCTACCTGCCAGCAAACGCCGTTGCCGAAATGGTCGCGTCGCTCCAGGCACAGGCTTTCGACAACGGTGCCGCGGTGCTGTCGCACATCGATACCTTTACGCGGCAGCATGCCGGCGCCTGCGTGCCGCACGACAGCCAGTTGGCCCGCAACGCGGACCTGATCGACGGCATCTTCGCGCGTGCCACCGTGCAGGAGATTCTGGCTGCGGTCAGCGATGGCGAAGGCGACTGGGCTGCGCAGACCGCGGCCACGTTGCGCAGCCGGTCACCGTTGATGCTGTGCGTCACGCTTGAGCAGATCCGGCGTGCCCGCACAATGTCGCTCGAAGACGAACTGCGCATGGAGCTGGACATGATGCATGACGTGTTCCGTCATGGCGACGGCATCGAGGGTATCCGCGCGCTGGTCATCGACAAGGACCATCAACCCACGTGGAACCCGGCACGGCTCGATGAAGTCACGCCCGGCCGCGTGCGCGCATTCTTCGACAGCAAGTGGCGCCGTGAGGAGCATCCGCTGGCCGGGTTGGGTCAGTAGCGTGCAAGCGGGCGCCGTGCAAGTCGAGTAGAGTGGCGGCTGGACTGGCCCTGCATTCTGGAGCGAGTGTCGGGCGGCCATCGCCATTCTCGAACCCGTGTGAACAGTGAAAGGAACCGTAATGAGCAATCCTCGTGATGTCGCCGTACTGGTGGGAAGCCTGCGCAAGGACTCCCTGAACCTGAAACTGGCCAAGGCCCTTGCCGCGCTCGCACCGCCGCAGATCAAGCTCGATATCGTCGAGATTCGCCAGCTGTCTCACTACAACCAGGACGACGACGCCAATCCGCCTGCGGAGTGGGTGGCATTTCGCGACCGCATTCGTCGCGCCGATGCGGTGTTGTTCGTCACCCCCGAATACAACCGCTCCGTGCCGGGCGTGCTCAAGAACGCGATCGACGTTGGTTCGCGGCCTTATGGCCAAAGCGCCTGGGATGGCAAGCCGGGCGGCGTGATCAGTGCCTCGCCGGGCAATATCGGCGGGTTTGGCGCGAACCACCATTTGCGCCAGTCGCTGGTGTTCCTGAATATCCCGGTACTGCAGCAGCCCGAGGCCTATCTCAGTGGGGTCGACAAGCTGTTCGACGAACAAGGTGCCATCGCCAATGAATCGACGCGCGGCTTCCTGAGCAAATACCTGACGACGTTCGCCGGCTGGATCGACAAGAACGCCGCAGGCTGATGCCAAGCTGAATTCAAACGGAGGTCAGTAGCGTCCTACAAGGCAACGCGGAACTGACCTGACACCGCCGCCGTACGCTCCTTTCTATAGTGGATTCATACCCACCACACACATAGACAAGGAGGAATACCATGCCCTATATCCTCGCGTGGCTGCTTGGCGTGCCGGCATTTGTACTGATCCTGATCTGGCTGTTCATGCATTGAGATGAATGTCCGGGTCGAAGTGAGCGGCGCCCTTCGGGGCGCCGTTTTCATTTCCGCGTCTTATCGGGACTAGGGTGCGTTGTGAAGACGCGATGTGGAGCGCGGGCGACTCGGGTTGATTCTGCTGGCGAGGGCTAACTCGCGTATACTTCCGGCTCTCTTCTGCCCGTGGACTGGTAAAAGCCGCGGGCGCACGCACATCGCCATACCCAATGAATGTAAATCCGCGCCGCATCTCGGTTGCCCCGATGATGGACTGGACCGACCGCCACTGCCGCATGTTCCATCGTGCGCTAAGCCAACACACGTGGCTCTACACCGAGATGGTGACCACCGGTGCGCTGCTGCATGGTGATGTAGCTCGGCACCTTGATTTCGATGCGGTGGAACAACCGGTGGCGCTGCAGCTTGGTGGTAGCGAACCGGCCGACCTGGCACAGGCGGCAAAACTTGGCGAGCAGTGGGGCTACAAGGAGATCAACCTGAACTGCGGTTGCCCTTCCGAGCGCGTGCAGCGCGGTGCATTTGGCGCGTGTCTGATGGCTGAGCCGCAATTGGTGGCGGACTGCGTAAAGGCGATGCGCGATGTGGTGTCGGTGCCGGTCACCGTCAAGCATCGGATCGGTATCGATACGGTCGAACATTATGGTTTCGTGCGCGATTTTGTCGGCACCATCGCTGACGCCGGATGCGAAACCTTTGTCGTGCATGCGCGCAATGCGATTCTCAAGGGCCTGAGTCCGAAGGAAAATCGCGAGATTCCGCCGTTGCGTTACGAGGTGGCGTATCAATTAAAACGGGAGTTTCCCAATCTGGAAATCCTGATTAATGGCGGCATTGTTTCGTACAGCGAAATCGAAGCGCATTTGCAGCACGTCGACGGCGTCATGATCGGGCGTCAGGCCTATCACGAGCCGTATTTTCTGGCGGAGATGGATGCGCGGTTTTATCACGGCACGGCGCCGAGTCCTTCGCGTGAAGACGTCGAACTGATCATGCAAAGCTATATCGGCAGCCACGTGGAAAAGGGTGGCTATATGGGGGCCGTCACCCGCCATATGCTGGGCCTGCACCGGGGTATCCATGGCGGCCGGGGCTGGCGCCGAGTGCTTTCGGATGCCCGCAGGATGCATGCAGCGCGCACGCGTGCGGAGGTCGATGCCCTGTTTGTGGAAGCCCGGTCCCATCTGAGGCCGGATCTTCTTGAGGCTGCTTGAGCGCTGACAGGGCGGGTGCGGGGGTGCTGCGGCGGTCGACGAGGGCTGAAGAAAGCCTCTAATTTCGAACGATCGTTCTATGCAGTCCCGCGCAAATGTATGCCCCAAGGGCGTTTGCGACAGTTGGGCATGCCGGAGACCCGCACCAGCAAAGGGATTCCCCTAATTCGCCGGTGGCATGCCATGTTCTTACACTGTGCCTGCCCTCGAATACAGGGCTTTCTTCAACTGATTATTCAGCCCGCCGTGTGCGGGCTTTTTTTTGTGCGTTTCGTCGTGGGTACGCCGACCGTGGGTTTGCCCGGATGGTGGACCACGACTTTGCGGACTACATTGATTCTGCCTTCAGGGCATTGAGATCGCTATATTTAAGAGTCCGCTACGGCGGGCTCTTTTTTTTGCGCGGATTTTGCACTCGGAACCGAGGTTCTGAGTGATATGTGACGAAGAAGTTCCGTGACCAAAAAAAGCAGGCGATGCTCGTCGGGAGTGATCGCCTGTCGGGAATGTCGAGGGGGGTCAATGTCCCTCTGGGAAAGAGTATCCAACAGCACCAACTGCAGAAAAACCCTGCCTTGGAGGGGCACAGACTCCTCTTTTTGGTGGATATGCCGATACTCAGTTCTGGTGGTGAATTCTGTGTCGCTTCTTCTGTCTCGATAACCGGACCCGATTGCTTGCGACGCGGGGAGGGGTAGGGGGCATGCTAGGATTCGCCCAACGTCGCAACCGACGACGTGTGGAACGTGAGTCGCGCATGGATGGTGAATCGGCGCGATTTCAGTGGGGAATAAAAGCAGGTGGGTTGGCCAAGCCCTGGCGCGGCACTGCAGTGATTGGTGCCGCCGCCAGCGATCGGAAGCAAGCCCTGAGGAACTGAAATGGAAACGGAACAACCATTCGGTGAAGTCTTCGAAGACTACCGGGTGATCTGGGTTGCGGAGCAATTGCAGGACGGCAAATGGACCGCGCGCTATTGCTGGCACGCGGGTACGTCGGTCGAAGCAGGCAAGGCGCTGCAACGCGATGTACTCAATGGCAAATCGAAACGCTTGCTTGGCCTGTTTCCAAGCGAGGCCGATACGATTGATGCAATCAAGAATGCTGTGCTGCTGGAAGCGAAGTGGGTTGGAAGCCGATGAAGTCTGTCAGGCTTCCTTGAATTTTTTTGTGCGGGATACTAGCCATCCATCAGGAATCCTTGTATAGTCTTGTTCTTCGCTGATCGACGCATCGGTTGGCGAAACATCACTACGGTGGCTGTAGCTCAGTTGGTAGAGTCCAGGATTGTGATTCCTGTTGTCGCGGGTTCGAGTCCCGTCAGCCACCCCAAAGTATTCCCAGAAAAGCCGCTTATCCAAGCGGCTTTTTTGCTTTCCGCACTCACCGTTTATCTCCTCCACCAACGTCTGACTTCTCAAGGTACGGGTCCGCGCCTCAGTCGCCGACGGCGATCCTTGCCGAATGACTATGCTGTACTCATTGCCATTGAGCGCTTCGGTGGGGGTGAGTCATGACGCTGCGGTTCCATGATCTTTCACGGCAGGAGCAGGACGAGGTGGCAACCGCTTGCGGCAAGCATGGGTTTGTTCCCGACGACTTCGAGTTTGTGATCGAGGTCGAGAGGGGTGGCGAGGGGCGCAAGTCGATTGCGGTGGAGCGCCTGGTTGGTGGTCAGTTCCAGAAATACCAGGCAGCTAACGGTGTCGCGTGGATGGTGCCGTTCGAAGCCGACCTGGCTGCGGACTGGTTTGGATTTCCGCTGGCCGACTGACATCGCAAGTTGCGTTTGGCGCAGGGCAAAAAAAACCGGACCTCGGCGGGGCCGTCAAGGTCCGGGTCTGCGCATGACGCCAATGCGCCAGTGTTTCATTGCGCGCTAGTGAGTTTAATCAGTCTTTCAACAGATTTAAACGTGCTCTTAATTACACGTTGTGAGCATGCGACTCCACTTTTTACAATCGCTCAAGGGTTAGCGACTTGCTGCCGTTAAGCGCGGCCCGCAATGCTGATAGAGGGTTGGGAAAACGCGTCGAGCTCGAGTTCAGGCGTGCAGTTTCGAGGTCGGTTCGTCGAGTTCCAGCATGCGGCAGATTGCGGCCATGTTGCCGACCATCGTGCGGCGCTGGGCACCCTGGTAGACGCGAACGCCCTTGATTTGTCGGAACGGTACCGGCTTGACCGGGCGGCGGGGGGCGATGGAGTTGGATGGCAGCATGGCAGCACCTCGTAATTTGCGTTCAGCAGAAGTCCGCGCCCGCCGTCCAGGGAGGACGGGGCGGCATGGGCAAAGCAAAGCGGGTGACCAGGGCAGACGGCCGTGCTGCCGGGTCGCGGGGACTAGAGGTCAGAGACTTTGTGCGACTTCTCGCGACTCCGCGTGGAGTCTCTTCCCCCGGTTTAAAAACCTGATGATCGGATCAGGCCTACAGCGATACCTTCGAGCGAAAACTCATCGCGACCGGATTGCAGCACGATGTTCTGGAAATCGGGGTTTTCGGCGATCAGTTCAATCGTGTCGCCGCGTTTCTTCAGGCGCTTCACGGTGACATCCTCGCCGAGGCGGGCCACGACGATCTTGCCGTTAGCGGCCTCGCTGGCCTTCTTCACGGCCAGCAGGTCGCCGTCGAGAATGCCCGCGTCACGCATGCTCAGGCCGCGTACGCGCAACAGGTAGTCGGGGCGCTCGTCGAAGACCGAGGCATCCACGTGGTATTGGCGATCGATATGTTCCGCGGCAAGGATCGGGCTACCAGCTGCGACGCGGCCGACCAGCGGCAACGTCAATTGCAGCACGCCAGCCATCGGCAGCGAGAATTGGTCTTCGCGCTCCGAGTCGCTGCGCGAAACCTTCAGCCGGATGCCGCGCGATGCGCCTGGCGTCAGTTCGATCACGCCCTTGCGAGCCAGCGCACGCAGATGTTCTTCGGCGGAATTGGGCGAGGAGAAGCCGAATTCGGCAGCGATCTCTGCGCGGGTCGGCGGAAAGCCGGTATTTCGGATCGCATTGCGGATCAGATCGAAGATCTGCTGCTGCCGGGGTGTCAGGGTCGCCATGGTTCGCCGGTCTCAGTGCCGAAGCACTGTATGTTTAAACAGTATGCTGTGATTTTATACAGTATCGAGTGAAGTGCAAGCACAATTTGCGCTGTGGGCTCAACATGCGGGCCTGGCGTGCTGGTGCACTGGATGGCGCACCGGATTGCGGTCCACGGGTTTGCCATGGCTGCGAGCGGCGCGGCGCGGCAGTTACAATCGGCGCCCGGATCCATCGACTGATCAGCGCTGACATGACCGCTTCCTTGCCTCGAATCGTTGTGCTCGCCACGGGCGGCACCATTGCCGGATCGTCCGGAAGTCCTGCCAGCAGTGCCCATTACCAGGCCGCCACCGTGCCGGTATCGCAACTGGTGCAGGCCGTGCCCGTCCTGGCCGATGTTGCGCGCATCGAGGCGGAGCAGGTTGCGCAGGTCGACAGCAAGGACATGATGTTCAGTCTCTGGCAGCAGTTGGCCGCGCGCGTGGCGCACTGGTCGGCGCAGCCCGATGTGGCCGGTATCGTGATCACGCATGGGACCGACACGCTTGAGGAAACGGCGATGTTCCTGCATCTGACGCAGGCTACGCCGGTGCCAGTGGTAATTACCGCCGCGATGCGCCCCTCGACTTCGCTGTCCGCCGATGGCCCGCTGAACCTGCTCGATGCGGTGCGCGTAGCGGCCAATCCGGCGGCGCGCGGCAAGGGCGTGCTGGTGGTGTTGAACCAGCAGATCCACGCCGCGCGCGATGTCACCAAGTCACATACTTCGGCGGTCGATGCTTTTGTCTCGCCGGTTGCCGGTCCGCTCGGATTCGTGCAGGACACCTATATCCGGTTTGCGCGGGCGCCGCTGGCGGCGGGTGCGGACAGATCGTACCTGCCGGTGCCCGCAAGCTGGCCGATGGTGGAGATCGTGGCCAGCTATGCCCAACCAGGGCGGGTGGCTGTCGATGCACTGGTGTCGGCCGGCGTGAAGGGCCTGGTGGTGGCAGCGGCAGGCAATGGCTCGGTGCATGAAACCCTGGCGGGCGCGCTGGCCGATGCCGCGGCGCGTGGCGTGGCGGTGGTACGCAGCTCGCGCACCGGTGCCGGTCACGTGGCATTGGCAGCCAAGCCGGCGCCCACCGCCGGCTTGTTCGCCTCGGCCGCCGACCTGAACCCGTACAAGGCGCGCGTGTTGCTGTTGCTGGCCCTGGCGTCCGACCCGGGTCTTGGCGCCGATTCCGGGCGCCTGCAGGATCTTTACGCCCGATCGTAGGCTACGGTCGGCCTGCTTGCGGGTCGCCTGGTTACGGGCTATACTCGCGGGCTATTCAACCTTGCCGCACCGGACTTGACGCCCGGGTGGCTCATCCAAAAGGAGCGTCAATGCGTCATTACGAAATCGTATTTATCGTCCATCCGGACCAAAGCGAACAAGTGCCGGCGATGATCGAGCGCTACAAGCAGCTCGTGATCTCGCAGAACGGTCAGATCCATCGCGTGGAAGACTGGGGCCGCCGTCAGATGGCCTACATGATCCAGAAGCTGGCCAAGGCTCACTACGTTTGCCTGAACATCGAATGCGGCAAGGAAACGCTGGCTGAACTGGAACACGCGTTCAAGTTCAACGACGCCGTCCTGCGCCACCTGATCGTCCAGACCAAGAAGGCCGAGACTGCTCCTTCGCCGATGATGAAGGAAGTGCAGCGCGAAGAAGCCCGCAAGGCCGCGCAAACGACCACGGAAGGCCAGGCCGCCTAAGTGCGGACTGCTGTGTCGCGGTGAACCAGCTTCGGCTGACCGCCACCCTCGCCGAACGAGACACGCTGCGCTACACACCGGCCGGAGTACCCGTCGTCAACTGCATCCTGCAGCATGCCGGCGAGGTCCTGGAGGCGGAAACGCCCCGGCAGGTGGAGTTTGCGGTCGTGGCCATGGCCATTGGCGCCATCGGCCAGCGACTCGAGCGGTTGCCGCTCGGCACGTTGCTTGATTGCGAAGGATTCCTGGCGCGCAAGCACCGCAACAGCAAGACACTGGTCTTTCACATCACTCGATGTAAAGCATTCGAAAAGGATTGAATCATGGCATTCGTCAAACGTGACAACAAGAACAAGAAGCGCTTCCAGCAACAGAACCCTCTGTTCAAGCGCAAGCGCTTCTGCCGCTTCACCGTGGCTGGCGTCGAACAGATCGACTACAAGGATCTGGACACGCTGAAGGACTTCATCGGCGACAACGGCAAGATCACGCCGGCTCGTCTGACCGGTACCAAGGCGCACTATCAGCGTCAGCTCGACACGGCTATCAAGCGCGCCCGCTTCCTGGCGCTGGTGCCGTACACCGACCTGCACAAGAACTGATAGTCCCGGGACCGCAAGGAGAAATACACGATGCAAGTCATTCTGCTGGAAAAAGTCGTCAACCTGGGCAACCTGGGTGAGATCGTTCGTGTGAAGGACGGTTACGCACGTAACTTCCTGATCCCGTCGAAGCGTGCTCGTCGCGCTACGCAAACCGCAATCGCCGAATTCGAAGTGAAGCGCGCCGAGCTGGAAAAGGCCGCTGCCGAGAAGCTGGCTGCTGCACAAGCCGAAGGCGAGAAGCTGAACGGCCTGACCGTCCAGATCACCCAGAAGTCGGGTGTGGACGGCCGTCTGTTCGGTTCGGTGACCAACGCCGACATCGCCCAAGCCCTGGAAGGCCAAGGCTACAAGCTGGAAAAGTCGCAAGTGCGTCTGGCAAACGGTCCGCTGAAGATCGTTGGCGACCACCCGATCACCGTTGCGCTGCACACCGATGTGGTGGTGGACGTAACCGTGTCCGTGCTGGGCGACCACGTCTAAGTCGTACCCGCGGGTGATGTGCCGGCGCACGCTGGCATGTCCGATGCAGAAAAAGGCAGGAGCCGCGCTCCTGCCTTTTTTGTTTGCGCGCCGCCCGGCGCCGCTATAATTGCCCCCCATGAACGCGCCCGCCGCAGACCCCCAACTAGACAGTCTCAAGGTTCCTCCGCATTCGATCGAGGCCGAACAATCGGTGCTCGGCGGGTTGCTGCTGGATAACGCCGCTTGGGACCGAATTGCCGATTTCCTGTCGGAAGCCGATTTCTATCGCTTCGACCACCGTCTTATCTTCCAGAGCATTGCGCGCCTGATCTCCGCCACCAAGCCGGCGGACGTGATCACGGTCTATGAAACGCTGCAGGTATCTGGCAAGGCCGAGGAAGTGGGTGGGCTTGCCTACCTGAACTCACTTGCCCAGAACACGCCGAGCGCGGCCAATATCCGCCGTTACGCGGAGATCGTGCGCGAGCGTTCGGTGTTGCGCAAGCTGGTGACTGCTGCCGACGATATCGCCTCGGCGGCCTTTGCGCCGAAGGGTCGCGAAGTGCGCGAACTGCTCGACGAAGCCGAATCCAAGGTGTTTGCGATTGCGGAAGAAGGGTCGCGTGGCCAGAAGGGCTTCCAGGAAATCCAGCCGTTGCTGACGCAGGTGGTGGAGCGTATCGACGAGCTCTACCATCGTGACGCTTCAACCGATGTCACGGGGGTTCCGACCGGGTTTATCGACCTCGATCGCATGACCAGTGGCATGCAGCCGGGTGACCTGATCATCGTGGCGGGTCGTCCGTCGATGGGTAAGACGGCCTTCTCGCTGAATATCGGTGAGCACGTCGCGGTGGAGCAGGGCCTGCCCGTCGCCGTATTCTCGATGGAAATGGCCGGTGTGCAGCTGGCCATGCGTATGCTGGGTTCGGTGGGGCGCCTCGATCAGCACCGCTTGCGTACCGGCCGGTTGCTCGACGAAGACTGGCCGCGCCTGACCCATTCGATCCAGCGCATGAACGATGCGCAATTGTTCATCGACGAGACGCCTGCGTTGAGCTCGATCGAACTGCGCGCGCGCTCGCGCCGGCTGGCGCGCCAGTGCGGTCAGCTTGGCCTGATCATCATCGACTACCTGCAACTGATGTCGGGTTCGGGTGGCGGCGAGAATCGCGCGACCGAAATTTCGGAAATCTCGCGTTCGCTGAAGGGCCTGGCCAAGGAGCTCAATTGTCCGGTGATTGCACTGTCGCAGCTGAACCGAAGCCTGGAGCAGCGCCCGAACAAGCGTCCCGTGATGTCCGACCTGCGTGAATCGGGCGCCATTGAGCAGGATGCCGACGTGATCCTGTTTATTTATCGCGACGAAGTGTACAACCCCGATTCGCAGGACAAGGGGACTTCCGAAATCATCATCGGCAAGCAGCGTAACGGTCCGATCGGCACCGTTCGCCTCACATTCCTGGGGCAATTCACGAAGTTCGATAACTTCAGTGGTGGGCCGGCGTTCTTCGACAACGACAACTGATGCCCAGGGGTTACACCGCAGGACGGTGCAACCCTGTAAAATATTGCGCTTTGATGACAGCCGCCCAATGAGGCGGCTGTCGTGCGATTGCCCAGACTTTCATTTGCAACACAACCGAGCGCTGCCGTGAGGCGCGCCACAAGGACATTTCATGTTCGGTCGATTCATGCCCACTGAGGGCAAGTTCTTCGAATACTTCAACCAGCACGCCGATTGCGCGGTGGCCGCCGCGCACGAGCTGGAAACGCTGGTCAATGACCTGCCCAATGCCGAAGCCCACGCACGTCGCGTGCAGGCCACCGAAAAGAAGGCAGATCGCATCACGCACGACACGATCGACCTGCTGCACAAGACCTTCATCACGCCGCTCGACCGCGACGAGATCCACAAGCTCATCACGACCATGGACGACATCCTGGACCTGATGGAAGACGTGGCCGAAACGATCTCGCTGTACGACGTGACCCATCTGACCGACGAAGCGCGCCGCCTGGCGACGATCTGCGTGCAGTGTTGCGACCAGGTCAAGATTGCCGTGGCGCTGCTCGAGGACATGGGCAATGCCAGCACGATCCTGAAGACCGCCCAGCAGATCGACCAGCTCGAATCGGAAGCGGATCGCGTGATGCGCTCGGCAATGTCGAAGCTGTTCCGCGAGGAAACCGACGTCAAGCGCCTGATCAAGCTGAAGGCAATCTACGAACAGCTCGAGTCGATCACCGACAAGTGCGAGGACGTGGCCAACATCATCGAAGGCATCGTCCTGGAAAACGCCTGAGGTCCGCACCGGCATGCATACTGTTCAAATGAGCTTGTGGGTGATCGGCCTGCTGGTCGCGCTGGCGTTGCTGTTCGATTTCATGAACGGCTTCCACGACGCGGCGAACTCGATTGCCACGGTGGTCTCCACGGGCGTGCTCAAGCCGCACCACGCGGTGGCCATGGCCGCCATGTGCAATGTGGTGGCGATCTTCATCTTCCACCTGAAGGTGGCGGCCACGGTGGGTACCGGGACCATCGACGTCAATATCGTCGACCACTACGTGATATTCGGCGCGCTGGTCGGCGCCATTGCATGGAATGTGATCACGTGGCTCTACGGCATTCCATCGTCGTCGTCGCATGCGCTGATCGGCGGCCTGGTGGGCGCCGCGGTGGCCAAGGCAGGTACCGGCGCGCTGGTTGGCAATGGTCTGCTGAAGACGGTCGCCTTTATCCTGATCTCGCCGCTGCTGGGCTTCATTCTGGGCTCGATCATGATGGTGATCGTGGGCTGGACGTTCTTCCGTACGCCGCCGTCGCGCGTGGACCGCTGGTTCCGCCGCCTGCAACTGGTGTCGGCATCGCTCTATAGCCTTGGCCATGGCGGCAACGACGCGCAGAAGACCATCGGTATCATCTGGATGCTGCTGATCGCCAGCGGCCACGTGGCCGGGGGCGGTGCGGAGCCGCCGATGTGGGTGATCGTAAGCTGCTATGTCGCTATCGGCATGGGTACGCTGTTCGGCGGCTGGCGGATCGTGCGGACCATGGGTCAGAAGATCACCAAGCTGAAGCCCGTGGGTGGCTTCTGCGCGGAAACCGGCGGCGCGATTACGCTGTTCATTGCCTCGGCACTGGGCGTGCCCGTGTCGACCACGCACACGATCACCGGCGCCATCGTCGGGGTGGGCTCGGCACAGAAGATGTCGGCCGTGCGTTGGGGCGTGGCCGGCAATATCGTCTGGGCCTGGGTGCTGACCATTCCGGCATCGGCGTTCATGTCGGCGATTGCGTGGTGGATCGGCAAGCAGATTCTTTAAAAGCGGGTCGAAACGCGCGACGAAAAAACCAGGCATCTTGCCTGGTTTTTTTTCGCCGCGCGGATCTGGTCTTGCCCGTGGTGTTCTCCCCTCTCCCGCGTGCGGGAGAGGGGC
>NZ_DBHKYV010000031.1:0-99545 GCF_057315035.1 Cupriavidus sp.
TCATCGTTTCAGACGCAGAAGGAATCTCCTGCCTTCAGGCAGGGGAGGATGTCAAGCACGGGTGTCGGTATGGAAGTCCGTCAGTCCAGCAGATCCGGCTCTGCTTCCACCAGTCCCGCGTAGAGGCTTTCGAATGCGTGCAACGATCCCTCGTTGCCGCCGACCTGCCCGTGAGTGTGGCGCGCGGTGGCCTCGTCGATGGGCTGGGGCGTGCCTGCTGCCTCGGCCAACAACTGCGTGTGCGCCGCGTTCTCCAATGCGATGTACCACCAGGCGGTGGCTTCAACGGTGGGCCCGGCAGTCAGGATGCCATGGTTCTTCAGGATCGCACCCTTGTGGGTGTGACCGTTGCCCTTGTCGAGCGCGTCGGCAATCCGTTGTCCCTCCGAGTTGTCGACCACCATGCCGGTGAAGTCATCGAATAGCACGTGATCCTCGTAGAACGAGCATGAGTCCTGCGTCAATGGATCGAGCTTGCGTCCCAGCGTTGACCATGCCTTGCCGTACGTGGAATGCGTGTGCGCGGCGGCTACGATATGCGGATGCGCCTCGTGGATGGCGGCATGGATCGCGAACGCGGCCTTGTTCAGCGGGCGATTGCCCACCACGGTTTCACCGCGCGCATTTACAAGCAGCAGGTCCGATACGCGGATGCGCGAGAAATGCACCCCGAGCGGGTTGACCCAGAAATGATCGGGAAACTCGGGGTCGCGCGCCGTGATATGGCCGGCCAGCCCGAGGTCGAAACCTTGTCGCGCAAAGATGCGGAAAGCGCCGGCCAGCCGTTCCTGGCGGTGCCGGCGTTCGGCCTCGATACTGGGTCGTTGGGGCAGGGGGTCGAACCAGAATTTCTGCTTCGGCGCGGGATTCGGCGTAAATGTGGCGGGCGTGGCGGGCGTGGCGGGGCGCTCGAACGGGAATACGGAACTCATTGCGGGTCCTTGTGCGGGAAGTGGATCCCAACGGACCGTACGCCACCATGTCCGCAAACGGAACGAAGCTTTCGGCACGTCGATATGACGCCGATATCGCGTAATGCTGCGTGATGCTGCGTGATGGCGCGTGGCATATCGATATCGGCTTTCGTTCGTTCCCGTCCAGAGCGGATTTCCTTATGCTCGACCGCTGGACCGTCTCACCGACGGCGCCCCGACCCACGCCACCATGACCCAAGCCACGCCACCCCGCCAGCTTCACCTGAACCTGAACGCCTTGCATTCCGGCTTCGTGCCATCCGCATGGCGGCTCCCAGACAGCGATCCGCGTGCATTCATCGATGTCCAGCATTTCGTGCGGCTGGCGCAGGTTGCCGAAGCCGGCAAGTTCGATGCGATCTTCCTGGCCGACAATGCGTCGATTGCAGACCAGATCAATTTCCGGCCGATCACCGCACTGGAGCCAACGGTGCTGCTGGCCTGCGTGGCGGCAGCCACTACCCATATCGGACTGGTGGCAACGGCATCGACAAGCTACAACGAGCCCTACAATATCGCCCGCCGCTTCGCCACGCTCGATCATGTCAGCGGCGGCCGCGCGGGCTGGAACGTGGTGACCACGGCGGATGCCGGCTCCGCACGAAATTTCGGGCGCACCGCGCCTGCCGACCATGCGCAGCGCTATGCGCGCGCCGATGAGTTCACCAGCATTGCCAAGGCCTTATGGGACAGCTGGGAAGACGATGCCTTTATCGGCGACCAGCCATCGGGGCGCTTCGTCGATACCGGCAAGCTGCAGCCCATTGCCCATCACGGCGAGTTTTTCGACGTGCAGGGACCATTGAACCTGCCACGCGCGCCGCAGGGTTACCCGGTGCTGTTCCAGGCCGGCGGTTCGTCAGACGGACGCGAACTGGCCGCGCGGCATGCGGAAGCCGTGTTCTCGGCGTCGCAATCGTTCGAGGAATCGCTTGAATACCGCCGCGCGCTGAACCAGCGTGCCGAAGCACTTGGACGAGGCGAGGGCGCCATCAAGGTGCTGCCCGGACTCACCACGATCATTGGCGCGACCGAAGCCGAGGCGCGCCAGCGTCGCGATGCACTGGTCGACCTGATCCCATGGGACTACAGCCTCAACCGGCTGGCAGGAACATTAGGCATCACCGCAGACCGCTTGTCGCTCGATGCACCATTGCCCGAGGCGCTGGCGCTGCCAGCCAACGGCAACCATACGTTCTTCCGCGCCACGATCGCCCTGGCCCAGCGGCAGAACCTGACCGTACGTGCGCTGATCCGCGAACTGGCCGGAGGCGGCGGGCACCGGGTGATCGTGGGCACGCCCGAGCAGATTGCCGACGATATCGAGCATTGGTTCCGCGGCGGCGCTGCCGATGGTTTCAACCTGATGCCGGATGTACTGCCGGATGGCGTGCAGCAATTCGTCGATGGGGTGGTGCCGATCCTGCAGCGGCGCGGACTGTTCCGCACCGAATACACCGGGCGTACCTTGCGCGAGCATATGGGATTGGCACGTCCCGCGGGCAGGGCGGCCGCCAGGGTAGCGGCGTAGACTGCATTTGCTACCTCGTAATACTTCGTGGACCCGTGGCGGTGGGCTTCATAGACTGGTGCTTCCCAAACTTCTGCATTAGTCATCATGAAACGACGCTCCGCTTTCGGTGTCTTTGCCTCGCTCGTACTCGCCCTCACTGCTTTCTCGCTAGGTACTGCCAATGCCGAGCCGGCCGGCAAGACCTTGAAGGTGGGTGTGCGCGGCGGAGTAGACGAGGAAATCTGGGAAGTGGTCACACGCGAAGCGGCGAAGCATGGGCTGAAGGTCGAGCCGGTGATCATTACGGGCACCGCCAGCCCCAACGAAGCACTGAACAATGGCGATCTCGACGCCAACGCGTTCCAGCACATTCCATTCTTGCGCGACCAGATCCGCCAACGCGGTTACAAGATCGTTAATGTGGCCGATACGCTGATCTCGCCGATTGCGTTCTACTCGCGCAAGGTCAAGTCGCTAGAGGCATTGCCGACTGGCGCACGCCTCGGCATCCCCAATGATCCAAGCAACCAGACCCGCGCACTGGTAATTCTGCGCGACCACGGCCTGATCAAGCTGAAAGACGGCTTCGATCCGTTTACCGGCACGGCATCACTGGCGGACATCACGGCCAACCCGCGCAAGCTCGAGTTCATCGAGAGTGCATCGGTGGTGCTGCCGCGCGCATTGCCGGATGTTGACGCGGCCGCCATCGTCAACACGTTCGCCTATCAGGCGGGACTGGTCGCCACACGCGACGGCATCGCCGTGGAAAAACGCGAGAACAATCCGTACGTCAACGTGATTGCGGTGCGCGAGAAAGACAAGAATGCCCCGTGGGTGCCGCACCTTGTGAAGGCTTATCACTCGGAGGCGGTACGCAAGTTCATCCTGACCAAATACCAGGGCTCCGTGATCCCCGCGTTCTGAGAATGGGAGACTCGGACATGCAATCGGTTTCGCAATTGCCCGCGCGCGATCCGCACATCGTCTTCGAGCAGGTCGGCAAGACTTACGCAGGCGCGACCGCGCCGGCACTGGCCGATATCTCGTTCTCCATCAGTCGCGCTGAAATGTTCGGCATCATCGGCCGCAGCGGCGCTGGCAAGTCCACGTTGCTGCGCACCATCAACATGCTGGAGCGGCCCGACCTGGGCCACGTGTGGATAGACGACGCGGATATCGGGCGATTCGATGAGGATCGACTCGTGGCGCTGCGCCGGCGCATTGGCATGATCTTCCAGCACTTCAACCTGCTGTCGGCCAAGACCGTGTTCGACAATGTGGCGCTGCCACTGCGCGTGGCCGGCGTAAAACGCGCCGAAATCGAGGCACGGGTGAACGAACTGCTGGCCATGGTCGGGCTCGCAGACAAGGCACAGGCCTACCCGGCAATGCTGTCCGGTGGCCAGAAGCAGCGCGTAGGCATTGCGCGCGCACTGGTACACCGGCCTGAAATCCTGCTGTGCGATGAAGCCACGTCAGCACTCGACCCGGAGACTACCGAGCAGATCCTGGCGCTACTGCGCGACATCAACCAACAGCTTGGCCTGACGGTAGTGCTGATCACGCACGACATGGCTGTGATCGAGGCCGTGTGCGACCGCGTGCTGGTGCTCGACCACGGCCGCATGATGGAGCATGGCCCGGTATGGCGGATATTTTCCGAGCCACAGGCCGACGCTACCGTGGCGCTGCTAAAGCCGCTGCGCGGACGCCTGCAAGGGCATGTCGGACCTACGGAGATACCTCATCGTGTTGCCAATGGCTGAGAAGTACCTGAAGGCATTTGGCGAAACACTGCTGATGACAGGCAGCGCCTGCCTGGTGGTGTTCGTTGCCGGCCTGACGCTGGCGATCGTGCTCACCGTCACAGCGCCCACCGGCCTCGCGCCCAGGCCGCGCACGCACCGCGTGTTGTCGGTGCTGGTGAACATGTTCCGCTCGATCCCGTTCATCATCCTGCTGGTAGCCATGCTGCCGGTCACGCGCATCATCGTCGGCACGACGATGGGCACGTGGGCGGCGGTGGTGCCGCTAAGCGCGCATCTGATTCCATTCTTTGCCCGCGTGTCGCAAGTGGCGCTCAACGAGACCGATGCCGGACTGGTCGAAGCGGCGCGCGCCATGGGGTGCCGGCGCTGGCATATCGTCCGGCATGTGTTGTTGCCGGAAGCCCTCCCGGCGCTGATCGGCGGCGCCACGGTCACCGTGATCGCCATGATCGGCGCGTCAGCCATGGCCGGTGCCGTGGGCGCTGGCGGGCTGGGTGACCTCGCCATCCGCTACGGTTACGAACGCTATGAAACCGAGGTCATGTTCAACGTGATCGCGATTCTCATAGCGCTCGTTACGCTCGTGCAGTTCGGCGGGGAACGTCTGGCCCGCCGCTTCGATCATCGGCGGTAGGCAGCGCCAGCGCCGGTTGGCGCTGGCTGTTGTTCGTCCGTCGGTCAGAACAGGCCGGTAGTCGGCGGCGGTTCATCCTTGAGCAGCCAGGCGCCAACCACCGCCGCCTTCCACTGGCGCGGATTGTGGTTGGCCACGGTGCGTGCATTGCGCCAGTGGCGATCGAGGTTGTACTGGCGGTCGCATGCCGAGGCGCCGCCCACGTCGAAAGCCAGTTCAGCGCTCTCGAGAGCCGCCGCCACGGCAAAGTACTGCGCCTGCGCCACGTCCAGCGACGCCTGCGTCAGCGATGCATCGCTGAGATTGTCGGCCCACGCCGCATCGATGGAATCGGCGGCGCGCAACGTGGCGGCTTCCGCCGCGAACGCTTCGGCGGCAATCTTGCCGATGGTTTCCTGCACATACGGATCGTCCACCGAACGGTCCGCCGAACTGTGCTTGATCGGCCGTGCCTTGTTGCGAGCAAACCAGACCGCATCGTTCAATGCATTGCGCGCGATGCCCGCTTCGGTCGCCGCCAGATAGAGCTGGAATACGGGCGTCACGGCATTGCGGCGGTCACGCGGGAAATACCCGTTGCGGACTTCATCGGCTTCAACACGCATGTTCGTGAAGCGAGTCGTCCCGCTGGCAGTCAGCCGTTGCCCGATGGTGTCGAAGTCGTCCAGCAGTTCCATGCCCGCGCGATCACGCGGCACCGTGAAATGCGTTTCCCTGCCGTCTTCGTCCAGCGCGATCGAACTGATCCAGTCGGCATACAGGGCGCCCGTACTGTAGTACTTGGTGCCGTTGACCACAAAATGGGCTGCCGCCGTCCCGGCCGCATCGTGGCGCACGATCGTCGCCTGGATCGCGCCATGCTTGCCGCCACGCTCCACGCCACCGTTGCCGATGATCTGGCCCGCCAGCAGGCGATCAAACCAGCGCTGCCGCTCTGCTTCGTTGTCTCTTCCCGCGAGCAAGCCTTCGACAAGACCGAAGTTTGGCCGCAGCGCCTGCGCAAGGTTGGCGTCCACGGAGGCCAGTTCGATCACGAAACGGATAGCGTCACGGACGCTTCCACCCGGGCCGCCATAGGCCTGGGGAATGCGGATGGTCAGCAGACCGGCATCGGCGATCTGGCGTGCAAAGTCAAATGGCAGTTCCCGCCGGCTTTCGCGTTGCGCTGCCTGAAGCGCGATGTCAGGCAGCAACGCCTGGGCCCGCTGACGCAGTACCGACATGTCGACGGGTAGGGGGCGCAACTGCGGCGCATCGCGAAGCGCCGCGGCGTCTGCGGCAGTGATGGGTGTAACGGTGTCGGGGATCGACATGCAGCGGTCCTTTGGTTCGATGACTGGCGTGATAAACAATCAGACCGAGCGTACCGAATTCCCGACTTCCGGCTAAGCACGAATACCGCATGTCGATAGTGGCGCAGCGATGGAGCGGGGAGGGGAGACCACCGAAAGTATCTGAAATGCCCGTGGTTTGCTCCCCTCTCCCGCCGTGCGGGAGA
This sequence comes from Cupriavidus sp., assembly GCF_057315035.1. Lineage (NCBI taxonomy): Bacteria > Pseudomonadati > Pseudomonadota > Betaproteobacteria > Burkholderiales > Burkholderiaceae > Cupriavidus > Cupriavidus sp. The sequence continues at coordinate 6,392 of NZ_DBHKYV010000031.1, forward strand.
GGGGAGACTACCAAGGGCAGGGTCAATGCTTGTGGTGCGCCGCAAGACTAGATATCTTCAATCGTCGCCTGGATGCGTCCTTCCCGAATGGCGGCCAGGTAGGCCCGGAAGTCGCTGCGGTTCTGCGACGCGTACTCGGTGGCAAACTCGCAAATCGCATCGTCAAACGTCCTGCCTGACCCCATGTATCCCGCCATCATGGCGGCATCGCCCGTCCGGGCATGCGCACGGGCCAGGGCGTGGGCGCACATCCTGCCGTACTGCCGAAGCAAGCCGCTGTCCCAGTCCTCGATCAGGGCGGACATCTTCATGTCGCGCAATTGGCGAATATAGAAGTCCTTGCCGTTTCTGCCGCGGGTCCAGCCGAGGAACACATCTGTGGCGGCCTGCATCAGCCGTTGCCCAACAATGACGCGCTGGCCGTGATTGTCGTAGACGCTTTTGCCCGCATAGGGCTCCAGCACCGACGCCCGGGCCTCCTTTACCTGGAGGAACAGGGGATCGTTGTCCGCTGCCATGAACAGGCACACCGCACACATCGTGCCGACGCTGCCAACGCCGACTACCTTGATGGCCATGTCGAAAAAATGAAAGCGATCGAACAGCACCCGGGTATGGTCCGCCAGGCTCGCCCGATACCCTTCGATTGCCGCCTCGTAGCCTGATGACAGGCCGGGCGCAAGGTCTTCGGATGGATGGAAGATCAACGGCGGCTCGTCCTTGATTTTCGGATGCAGGCCTGCCTCGGCGACAAACTTCGGGTACATGTGGTCCGGCACCGATTTACGCCGTTCCGCCTCGATGCGTTCGGCCAGTCGCTTGCGCGTCGCCTCCACGACCTTGGGGTCACCCGTGCGGTCTTCATACTTCTGCAGGTCAATGCGGTCGTACCAGACATCGAGCGCACGCATCCCGGCATAGTTGTGCATGCGTTCCCGATACTCGCGCACGGAATCGGTCGCGACGCGCGCTGCGTCGCTCCTGGGCAGTGCCAGATGGTCGGCGGCAATCACGATGCTGGCGGTGAGCCGCTTCAGGTCCCACTCGAAGGGCGCCGGAAGGGTTTCGTCCAGGTCGTTGATGTCGAAGATGATGTTGCGCTCTGGCGTGGCGAATCCACCGAAGTTCATCAGGTGTGCATCGCCGCAAGACTGGACGCGGATGCCGCTGGACGGGGTTGTGGCGAGGTCGGCGGCCATGATTGCGGCGGCGCCGCGATAGAAGGCAAACGGCGAGGCAGACATGCGGCCGAATCGAATGGGGACCAGTTCCATAATTCGCCCGGCGTTGGATTCGTCCAGTAGTGCCACGGGGTCCCGGCGATTGTCGGCAGGCCTCCATCCGGATTGGGAGGACCGCGGCACGGCATCGCGTAGAGCCCGGCCTTTCGCGGCGCGTTCGTCGGGCGTGAGGTAGGTCGACCGGGAGGCCTGCTCGTCTGCTTGCTTGGTGCTCTTCTTATTCTCCGCTTTGGACATTTGGTTCGCCTCCCTGTGGCTGATGACAAGACTGCGACGGCGCAGGAGCCTCATCGCTTACCCAAGGTTAGGTGCAAACCGGCTGGCGGGATGGGGAAATTACCCTATCTTCTTGTCAAGACGTGGGGTATCGGCCGATCATCGGCAGAACGCCTTCCAATCGACCACTACCGATGCCAGCTACCGTCAGCAATTCGCTTGTTTGGATCTTCGAAGCATTTGAGCGGGAGCGAAGCTACGTCCGAAAGCGGATGTTCGGGTCCGATGCCGCATATGTTGATGGCCTGCTGTGCCTGGTGGCTGCAGATCGCGAAGCGCCATGGAGCGGGTTGTTGGTATGCACGTCGCAAGACCGACATCCGGCGCTCATTGCGGAGATGCCGGCCTTGGCGCCGCATCCCGTACTGCGGAAGTGGCTGTACGTCCCTCAGGACGATCCGGCATTCGAGGAGACCGCGCAGACTGTCACGTCGCTCGTGCTAAAGCGTGATCCGCGTGTCGGGGTCGAGCCGAAACCGCGCAGGGGTAGTAGCCTGCAGTCTTTGCTGCCGAAGGGTCCGTAGAAGCGAGGTCGCAATCTGCGGCAGCGGCTGGATCCGGAGTGCTGCGCGGCATGTCAGACCTGCGTCAGCCCTCCGTCAGCCCTCCGTCACCCCTGCGCCCAAGCGCTACACCACCCCTTCGCCGCAACCTCCTTGCTGCCAAACAGCACGCAGCCCCCGGCAGCGCTGCCTGCGTCACCCTGATAAAGCTGGCAGTTCCCGCACGTCTGGGATTGTTTGTGGCTGGGGTACTTCCGCGAATCGACCCTGGAGGAATCAGCCTTGTAGCCCAGTTTGAGCGCCTGCGGATCCTGCTCGTCCAGCAAGGCGGCGGCGTAGGCTTGCCGGCTGCCGAAGACCGCGGTGCCCACCATGCCGGTGGTCAGTGCGAGCGGAAGGTAGCCAAGGAACTGTCGTCTGCGCGGCATGTTGGGGGCTCTTTTGTGTTGGGGGAAGGAAGCGTTTGCAGGCACGTCTAGTCGCGACAGGATGCGACCGAAAACGGTCGATCCTAAACCTCTTTGGTGTCAAAAATAAGTAGATCCACCCCGGCCTGGGCGAAGTTTGCCAAATCCGCCGCCGCTGCGGCGCCTTCTGGCGAAGCCAGCCCCTTCTGGATATCCGCCAGGGAATCGAAGCCCAGTAGCGCCACCAGATGGAATGGCGACTCCCCAGCGGGCGTCGTTACCGGGCCATTGCTGACCTCGTAACTGCGTAGACCAGGGATCTTCTTGGCGATCGGGATATGCCTGGCGAAATAGTGCGAATCGAACGCTGCGCTGTCCGCGGGCTTCTTGTACAGCGCCATGAGCTTTGCCATGGGGCATTCTCCGGTTGTAAGGCGTTATCGAGCGTTTAGTGTTAGGGTACGGCCGGTGCGGACTCGGGCGAGCCTGGCGATCATAGGCTCGGCAGGTCCCGTCGTGCACGGACACTACGTCGCAGGCACAGTCATGTCCAATCCCGATTGTCGGAAGCGGTTGGACTATGATACAAAATGGCCGCACGCCTGGCGCAAGCCGGCGGCGTCATCAACATATTGTTTTTTTTGGATTATTCAGAACATGGCAACAGGTACCGTCAAGTGGTTTAACGATGCAAAGGGTTTTGGGTTCATCACGCCGGACGACGGCGGCGAGGACCTGTTCGCGCACTTCTCCGAAGTGCAGGGCAACGGCTTCAAATCCCTTCAGGAAGGCCAGAAGGTCAGCTTTGAAGTCAAGCAAGGCCCGAAGGGCAAGCAGGCAGGAAGCATCAAGCCGCTGTAAGGCTGCGAGTTTCCAACGCTGCGAACGCGTCCTGTGAGGGCTGTGATCGGGCTGATGGCTTGATCGCTGCGCATCTGTAACAGGGCGTAAAAAGGGGCGCTTGCGCCCCTTTTTGTCGTTGCCGGAGTCCTCAACGGACTGGCTGGCGGGCAAGCAGGCGCGCGAAATCGTTGCGGCCAGGGGTTGACTAATCAAGCCAATTCCTATGCCGATAAAACAATTTTGCAAGGGCGCCTGATTCAGGAGCTGCGTGGGCGAGCAGCACCACCCCGCGTGCCGCTCGCTCCTTTTTCACCCCCACCAAGGGGGGGCGTTCATCTCATGCCATTCGCGAACTTCATCCATGAGCGATGATTTGGCCGCGCACTTGGTCAATTCCCCAACACCCGATAAGTCGACTGCACCAGTCCCGACGGAAAATGCCGGCTCGATTCGAGCGCCAGGCTTACGTCGTGCGGCAGGGTGCCGAACAACGGCCGGCCGGCCCCGATCAACACCGGTACCGCGGTGACAACCAGATCGGCGATCAAACCCTCGCGCAGGAATGACTGGACTACCTGGCCGCCGTCGACATATACGCGGCGCATACCTTCGGCCTCCAGTTGCGCCATTGCCTCGACGGGCGAACGGTCTGAAAAACGAACCTTCCCCTGCAGTTCCACGGGAACCGGCATGTTGGCCAATTGCCGGGACAGCACCAGCACCGGCCTGTCGTAGGCCCATTCGCCCATCGTCAGCACTTTTTCATAACAGCCGCGACCCATTACGATCGCGTCCTTGTCGGCGATAAAGTTCGGGTAGCCGTGGTCTTCCGCGGGATCATCCCGCTCCAGAAGCCAGCCGATGTCGCCATCGGGGCGGGCGATATAGCCATCAAGGCTGGTGGCAATAAAGACGTGTCCGGTGATCATCATCTATCTACCAAATCAGGGGCAAGTGTCGAATCGGTGATTATGGCCGATGGATGGCGGTGCATCGGCTGTTGTATCCTGCGAAGCGCAGCCTGAATGCCAACCGAATTCGATCGTCAATTGGAGACGCCCTAATGAAAGCGAAGCTCGCCGTTGTTGGCATGCTGGTCGCATTCCCTGCCTTTGCCTTGTCCCCGCAGCCACCTGCCAGCTATCCAAGGCCGCCCGCGTCGGCAACCATGAAGGGCATCGCCGAGTCGCACGAATTGCGGGTCTGCACCCCGGGTGACTACAAGCCATTCAGTTTCATGAAGGCACCCGATACGTTCGAGGGGCTTGATGTCGATCTCATGACGTCATTGGCGCGATCGCTGGGTGCCGAGCCCAAAATGGTCAAGACCACCTGGGCCACGCTGATGGCCGATTTCGGGGCCGGTAAATGCGATATCGCGGCTGGCGGCATTTCCGTCTCGCTGGAGCGGCAGAGGCTGGCGTACTTCAGCATGCCTTACATGGTCAATGGCAAGACGCCGATCACGCGCTGCGAGAACGTGGCCAAGTTCCAGACCGTCGAGGCGATCGATCAGCCGGGGGTGCGTGTAGTGGCCAATCCCGGTGGCAGCAACGAGAAATTCGCCAAGGCACGGTTACCGCATGCCCAATTGACCATCCACAAGGACAATCTCGGAATCTTCGACGAAATCATCGCGGGCCGTGCCGATGTCTTCGTCACTGAAGCTGCTGAAGCCATCGTGCAAAGCAGGGCGCATCCCGAGCTATGCGCAGTGAATCCCGACAAGCCGCTGCAGTATGCGGAAATGGCCTATCTGCTGCCCAGTGGCGATGAAGTGTTCAAGCGCTACGTTGACCAGTGGCTGCATCTCACGCAGGCCAACGGAGAATTTGGCGCGGTTCGGGAGAAGTGGTTAGGTAAATCTAGCCCTGCGCGCTGAGCCATCCCGATCAACCGCACCATCTCAATCTCGCAATCGAAGAGGGTTCGCTTTGGTTCATGCAATCATGATGGTAGGAGCCTTCCTGCTTCTAGGCGGGACCTACGGGATGTTTGAAATTGCGACGCCGTTCCCAAGTGCAAAGCAAAATGAGGACGCAGCCAGGTACGCCGCTTATCGAAAGGGTAACAGCACTTTCGATACGGATGAGGAACGGCGTAATGCACAGCATTCCTGGCTTGGCGTAGTTTCGCGAGACTACTGCCTGGCCGCCATGTTCGTCGGCTTTGTGCTATTGGCTCTCAGCGTCATTTACCTTGCGTCTTCTCCCCTCTGATATTGCCCCACCCGATACCGATTCGCATCGGCATTTATCCTGTAAATGAAGGGAGACCCCTTGAATCCATCAAAAGACGACCAAGTCGGCGCCTGCATCTATATTCTGCACATGCTGTTGCAGCGCATGGAACTGCAGCGCCCGGGCATGTTGCAGGAATTGGTTCAAGGTATCTCGGCAGATCGAACCGCTGCCTCCACGGCGAATGTTGATGGAGTCTTTGCGGAAGCGTTGCGGATCGTCAATCTCGCACAGGTACAGATGCAGCAGGCGAGCGCTGATTAGCGGCGCAATGCTGGCGAGGTGAGCGCGGACAGAATCCCGTATGCAACCCTGACCCTGTCCTCGATCGGGAAATTCCTGTTGGCCAGCATCACGATACCGATTCGTTGCCCCGGTACAAACGCCACATAAGCCCCGAAACCATTTGTCGAGCCGGTCTTGTTGATCCAGGCATTGGCCTGCGGCGGCAGCGGCGGTTTGATTTCTTGCACTGGCGTTGCATTGAACGCCATTCTGGGCGCGTTACCTTCCAGCAGCGCATTCAGCGTAACCGGGTACGGATACTGTTCCCAGATCAGATCCTGGGTCATCGGCCCGGTGGTGAAGTATCCGGTGTGAGTGTTCGTAATGGCGCGTTGCAGTTGCCCGTCGATGCTCGCCAGTTGCATATTGGCTTCGACGAAACGGAGCATGTCGGAAGCGGTTGATTTCACGCCGTAAGCCTCCGCGCCGAGCACGCCATCTGTCATGCGGATTGGCTTGCCTTCCTTTGTATAGCCTTGCGCGTAGTCGCCCGCCCGCTCGGTGGGAACCTTGATATAGCTGTTCTTGAGTCCGAGTTCCGGAAAAAGGCGCTGTTCGATCAGGGTGACGAAGTCCTGGCCCATGCTCTTGGCAGTGATCAGGCCAAGGGTGCCAATGCCGGGGTTGGAATAGGTTCGATACGCGCCGGCTGCATAGGTCGGACGCCATGCCTTGAAGTAATCCATCAACTGCTCTTCATTGCGTACGTCGTCCGGCACCTGCAGCGGCAGGCCGCCTGGGGTATGGGTGCCAAGATTCAGCAAACTGACGCTGCCGAACGGGCTGCCGCGCAATGCCGGCAAGTGTGTTGCGACGTCGTCCGACAGGGAAAGCTTCTTCTGCTCCTGTGCCCACGCGCTCAAGGTGGCTGTGAATGTCTTGGTGACCGATCCAAGCTCGAATAGCGTATGGTCGGTGACCGGCCCGCGGGTCTCTGTCGATGCCACGCCGTAGTTGAATACATGGCGCCTGCCTTCAACGATCACGCCTACGGCCATGCCCGGGATCTTGTCCCTGGCCATCAACGGACGAATTGCCTTGTCCACGACCCGCCGGACCTGATCATTCGATATCTCGGTTGCATGGCTAATCGATGGCATCACGCACAGGGCGCACAACATTGAGGCCACGAAGGGCTTCAGGGATATGAACGGCATATGCAGCTTCCTGGGGGATGACAGATAACGGAGAACGATTGGCGCAGGCACTATACAGCGATCTTTGGCGCGGAAGCGTTCATTGCCGGGCCGCCGCCTTGTCACGCAGGAACGCAATCAGTGTGCTGACGGCGCGTGTCTGGTACCGCGCGGGCATATAGAGCAGGTACATTGTCGTGCGCAGGAAGGCCAGCTCTTCGGGCGGCAGCGGCAACTGCAACAGCGTGCCGGCCGCGAGTTCCCGGTCGACCATATAGCGCGGCACCAGACCAACACCGAGGCCCTGGAGAATGGTGTCGCGCAGGAAGAAGAAGTTTGCCGACATCAGGCGTGGGCGGATTTGCGATTGCGCGCCCGCCGTGCCCGCGCGTCCCGCCACGAGCAGCTTCTGGCCGGTGAGCTCCGACGTGATCAACGGCAAGTCCTTGAACTGGTCCAGCGTCTGCGGCATGCCGAGTTCGCGGGCCAGTTGGGGCGTGGTGCATGCCACGTATTCGACATCGCCAAGGCTGTGGGAAATGGCATTGGACGGCGCCTCGCCCATGACACGCACCGAGAAGTCCACCGCGCCCTTTACCAGATCCTCGATGTCGTTGTCGAAGATGACATTGAGCGTGATGGCCGGGTACCGCCGCATGAACTCGACAAACCACGCCGACATGGTGTGCTGTCCGAACCCGCTCGGCACACTGAGCCGTACCGTGCCGCTGAGCTGCTTGCCCAGGCTTTGCACCGACTCCTGCGCAGCGATCAGTACGTGGCGGATGGCCCGGCCATGTTCATACAATTGCCTGCCCAGCTCGGTTGGCTCCAGCTGCCGCGTACTGCGCCGGAGCAGTTCCGCACCGAGCTGCCGCTCGAAATGGTTCAGGCGCTTGCTGACGTTCGCACGGCTCATGCCCAATTGCGCGGCCGCACGGCTCAGGTTGCCGGCGTCGATGATGTCCACCAGCAAGGACAGCGCGCCCAGATCCATTGTCAACTCCCAGTTGTCATATCTGTTGAATTTCGGTTGCAATTGTCAAGCATATAGAACATATGGACAATCGGCGTCCATAGGAGACGCTAAAGATGCATCAAGAAAACAATGTGGCGCCATTGCCGCTGGCCGGTTTGCGCGTGCTGGACCTGTCGCGCGTGCTGGCGGGACCGATGTGCGCAATGGCACTGGCCGATCTGGGCGCCGATGTCATCAAGGTCGAACACCCGGCGCGCGGCGACGATACCCGGGACTGGGGTGTACGCATCGGCACACGCAATACGTCGTATTTCAATAGCGCCAACCGCAACAAGCGCTCGGTCACGCTCGATCTGCAAAGCGAGGAGGGCGCGGCACTGGCCCGCCAGCTGGCAGCGCAAAGCGACGTGGTGATCCAGAACTTCAAGGTTGGTGGCGCCGAAAAACTTGGGCTTGGCTACGACCAGCTCAGCGCCAGCAACCCACGCCTGGTCTATTGCTCGATTTCCGGTTACGCGCGCTTCACGCCCGAAGCGGAGCGTCCTGGCTATGACCTCGTGGTGCAGGGTGAGTCCGGCGTGATGGCTACCAACGGCGAGGCCGGGCAAGGGCCGCTCAAGTTCGGTGTGGCCGCCGTCGACATGTTCACCGGCATGTATTCGGCCCAGGCCATCCTGGCCGCGCTGTTTGCGCGCCAGTCGACCGGCAAGGGCCGCCATGTACAGATGGCCTTATACGATTGCGGGCTCATGATTACGTCGTACTACGGCATGGAAGCACTGCTCAAGGACGGCGATCCGCCCAAGTTCGGCAACGCCCATCCTTCGATCGTCCCATACGGCGTATTCGAAGCCGCCGACGGCCCGCTGGTCATTACGGTAGGCAACAACGGCCAATTCCAGCGTTTCTGCCGTGAAGTGATCGGACGTCCCGAATGGGCCGAAGACGAACGCTTTGCCACGAACACGGCGCGCTCCGCCCATCGCGACATGTTGCTGACGCAGGTGCGTGAAGTGCTGCGGACCTTTACCCGTGCCGACCTGCTGCAACGGCTGACGGCAGCGCAGATTCCATGCGGCGAGGTGCTGGGCATGCTTGACGCGCTGCAGTCCGAGCGCACCGCACAGGCCGGCCTGCTGCATCGGTTCGACGACAGCGAGGCCGGCCCGCAAGCCGTGCTGGCGCCGCCGTACGCCATCGACGGCCAGCGCATGCCGGTGCGCATGCCGCCGCCACATATGGGCCAGCACACGCGTGAGGTGTTCCGCGATCTGCTGCAACTCGACGACAACGCCATCGAGGCCTTGCGGTCCCGCGGCGTGATCTGATTCATCCCAATTTCGAAATCCAGGAGACAAGACAATGACCACACTGCTGAGCCGCCGCCACGTGCTCAAGGCGGGCGCCGCCGCATCGCTGGCCGCCATGCTGCCATCCGCAATGGCAAAGACCGGTTGGCCCGACAAGTTCATCAAGATGGTGGTGGCGTTTCCGGCGGGCGGCCCGACCGACACCGCCGCGCGCATCGTGGCGCAAAAGCTGTCCGAGCGGCTGGGCCAGCAGGTGATCATCGAGAACAAGCCCGGCGCATCGGGCTCTATCGGCACGGCCAGCTTTATCAAGAGCCCGGCAGATGGCTACAACCTGTCGATGTTCGGCATGCCGGCGCTGCTGGCACCGTTGATGTACAAGACCAATGCGTATGACGTGAAAAAGGACTTCCTGTCCGTGGCCACAGTCTACGTGTTGCCGATGGCCATCGTCATCAATCCGCAGGTGGTTCCGGGTGTGGAAACGTTGCCTGACCTGATCCGCTTTGCCAAGTCCAGCAAGACCCCGCAGAGCTATACCAGCTCGGGTACCGGCAGCTTCGGCCATCTGGCAATGGAACAGCTCAAGGACCTGGGGCACTTCGACATGCTGCACGTGCCGTACCGTGGCAGCGCGCCCGCCGTGGCCGACCTGCTGGGCGGACAGGTGGGCATCATGTTCGCCGACGTGGTGGCCGCGCTGCCGCATATCCGTGCGGGCAAGCTCAAGGCCATCGCGCTCAGTTCGCCCAACGCGCGCGTGCTGCTGCCGGGCGTGAAGACCGTATCCGAGCAAGGCTTCCCGGGGTTTGACTTCGATTCATGGGGTGGCCTGATCGCTCCGCTCGACACACCGCAAGCCATCGTCGACCGTATTGCGACTGAAACCCGCGCAATCGTCAGCAATGACAAGGAACTGCAGCAGAAACTGGTCAGCGCGGGTGCCATTGCGTCGTTCCAGGACGGCAAGCAGATGCAGGCGCGCCTGAACAAGGACTACGACCGCTGGAGTGCGATCGTCAAGGAAAAGAACATCAGCGCGAGCTGATGACGCAAGGGGTGCCGCGACGTGGCGCCCCTTCTGCCGGCAACGTTTGCTGGTCCCGTTAGCGCAGTTTTATAAGGTGGTCCTTGGCGCCTTTCTTGACTTCGACCACTGCATCCAGCGTCTTCAGCATGTCGCCGAAGCTGGCGAAGCCATGCTCCTTGATGGAGAACGTCGGGTCCAGGCGCTTGATCATCGGCCACACGCTGGCCTCATTGACCCAGGTATCGCCGTTCGCTTCCGCCAGCAGACGCACCGCACGCCGGAGCATGTCCGCCGCCAGCCCATGCGAAGTCGAAGCATTCTCTGCAGATGTGGGATTCCCTGCGTCAACCGGTTCCACCAGGCTTTCGTAGTACCGAAATTCGTGGCACGACTTTGCCCAGTGGCGATTGGTGTTCTTGCGATAGCCGATTCCGATCAGGGTACGGCCCGCGGCCTTTATCCTTTGTGCGACCGGCATGAAATCGCTGTCGCCACCGATGATGACGACGGTGCGGATATGGCTGAATCGGCTGATGTCTTCGGCGGCATCCAGGCATAGCTTGATGTCGGCTCCGTTCTTGGCCGACGCGCCTGGCGGGAAAAGCTGGATCAATTCGACGGATCCTTGCAGTAGCGCATCCCGGTACCTGCCGAAGAACTGCCAGTTGCAATATGCCCTGTTGATGGCAACGTTCCCGAACGCGGAACAGAGTTCCACGATTGCCTGCACGTCGACCAGGGGCTCCTGTGCCTTGAAGCGGTTGTCCTGCTTGGCATAGGTGCCTTCGCCGTACTTTGCCTCGACAAGTGCGGCGTGAAGATTCTCAAAATCCCAGTAGATCGCTACGGAACCTCCAGTTCCAGTTCCGCGTTCGTCTTCGTTCAACCTGTTACCCCGGTGTGTTGTTGTGAGTGTTTCCGGCATGCTATCCGACATCGATGTATCGGACAAATTGGCCAAACCGGCCAAAACCTTACACTTTATGTCGGCTGCCTACCGCCGGCTCAACAGGTTTTGCCTGGTCATCGACCGGCGTCAGCAATGGCCTGCCGGCAGGCTCTATAGTTGTCTATAATTCCCTATAATCGACAATAGAGCATATAAGATCACATGGAATTCTTCCGTCGCGAGGCACTTGCAGCCAATTTTGCCAAGAACATCCTGGAAGTCTCGCCGACATCCGCCTCGAGCTCGGGGTTGTTCCTGGCGGCGCCGCGGCGTACGGGCAAGTCGACGTTCCTGCGCGAGGATCTGCGGCCCGCGTTGGAAAAGGAAGGTGCCCTGGTTCTGTATGTCGATCTTTGGGAAGACCGCAACGCCGATCCCGGCGAAACCATCGTGCACATGGTACGCGCAGCGCTTGCCAGGCACGAGGGCGTTGTCACGCGACTTGCGCGATCTGCCGGCATGGAGAAGGTCACCGTCGGCGGAATGTCGTTTTCGCTGGATCGTGTCGGTCTGGGCAATGGCATTTCATTGTCGGCGGCGTTGGCCGAACTGTCTGATGAGGTGAAGCGACCCATCGCCCTGATCATCGACGAAGCACAGCAAGCCATTGTGAGCGAGAAGGGCAACGATGCATTGTTCGCGCTCAAGGCGGCGCGTGACGAACTCAACAGCAGCCGTCACTTCGGGCTGCGCATCGTGGCTACCGGCTCCAATCGCGACAAATTGGCGATGCTGCGTGCCGGCCGCGACCAGGCCTTCATGGGCGCGCCGCTGATTGGCTTTCCGCCCCTCGGAATGGACTTCGTGCAATGGTTCTGCAACCGGCTCGATCTCGGCAATACCCTCGACCCGGTCTTGGCCTACGAAGTTTTCAAGCGCGCGTCGTTCCGCCCGGAGCTGCTGGGAGCCGCCGCGGATGTGGTGCGCTTTGATTTCGGTTTGCCACCGGAGTTGCTCGGCACACGGTTCTCCGAAGCCATTGACGAGCAGATTGCGGAGAGCGATCGCGAGCAATTGCGCGTGGTGCACAGTCTGACGCCACCGCAATCAACCGTGCTGTGCGTCATGGCCGTCCGCGGCGAAAAATTCGCGCCGTTCGAAGCAGCAACCATGGAGGCCTACAATGCCGTGTTGCAGGCGACCTCACCGAACGTTGGCACAAGGATCGATGTGTCAGGCGCCCAGCAGGCGCTTGTTGCCTTGCAGGAGAAGGCACTCGTGTGGCGCGCAGCCCGTGGCGTCTATGCGCTCGAGGAGACCGGCCTGGCAACACTGATGGCCAGCGCGGGGATGCTTGACGCCGTGCCGGCGTAGATAGTAGAAATGCAGGCGCCCCGGAGAAACGAAAGACCCTGGTGGATATTCTCGCACTCGCCCCGGTTGCGGAAGTTGTCAAGACTCCCGTGACCTTACTGTCCTTCCTGCTCTGCGTAACGGTGGCCACCTATGTGCAGACCCTGACCGGCTTCGCGTTCGGCCTGGTGCTGCTCAGCCTGGTGACCACGTTCAACCTGGCTTCGGTGGCTGACGCGGCCAACATCTCCAGCGTGCTTACGCTGATCAATGCGGTGGCATTCTTCCGCGCCGAGCGACAGGCGCCACCGTGGAAGATGATGCGTCCAGCCCTGATGGCCAGCCTGTTGACGGTGCTGCTTGGTGTGCTGTCGCTGCGCTGGATGCATGACCATGCCGCGTCGTGGCTGGAAACCGGGTTGGGCATTGTCATCATCGTTTGCGCGGTCAGCCTCGTCGTTCGCAAGGAACAGGCCGCGCGGGTAGGACCCCCACGCAGTTTTGCGATAGCAGGAGCGCTGTCCGGTCTGTTGGGCGGGTTGTTCGGTACGTCCGGACCGCCCATCGTGTTCTATCTATACCGGCAACCGCTGGCGCTCGATGTCGTGCGACGTGCATTGCTGGTGATGTTCGCAAGCAATTCCGGCATGCGGCTGCTCATGGTTGGGCTTTCCATGGGCATCACGCCACGTGCGCTGCTGCTCTGCGTCCTTTCCGTGCCGATCGTGCAGATCACCACCCGGCTGACGATGAAGGCGCCGCCTCCGCTGCCTCCGAACCTGATGCGCTCGGTCGTCGCGGCGTTACTCGCGCTGTCGGGGGCGGCCATGGTTGTGAGGTAGGCAGCCCCTACCGGTTAACGCTCTCATTGCTCCCATCGTTTGGGTCGCGAGACTTCAGCCCAGCACAGATCAGATTGAAATGGCACGCAATTGCGCTTTGATTGGCGTCCACTAGGATGATTGCATTCGCCGGTTACCTGGCGACGCCGCAGTGATGCGAAGGAGGTCGTTCGGCACTATGCCATCAAGAATGATGCGCCGGGTTGGGGGATCCTCCGTAGTGCGTTCCGCAACGGGAGCGCGGTGACACCGCGCGCCGTCGCGGCGATCCGCGGCGGCGATCGCTCTGCCTTTCACCGCCCGCTGGAGTAGCGGGGTCTGAGAAACAGCTTGCGTGTCGGGGCAAAGTCAGCACCGTACGCGCTGAAAGGCAGCTCATGCCACGAGACAATGCAGCCACCAGCTATCCGGACCTGCTTGGCGATTTTTACGCAAGATGGACCCTGGACTGCCTGGTGGAGATGGCCCACGCGATTTCCCAGGACTTTGTCAGCCGCCCGGAGTTCTACAAGGCGGGTGAAGTGGCGGAGAGTATCGTCGACCTGCGGATGGAATACGGTACCACTTCGCCGCTGCCAAACCATGAACAGCGCCAGGATATGGCGCTTCCCATTCTCGGCGCTTCGGAAGGCTATGCGCCCGATGCCGCCGACAAGTTCCAGAGCCTGCGCAAGCCGTTGTTCGAGGCGGTGTCGGTATTCTCCGAACGCTCGATTGCCGACAGTGGTATCTCCATGCGCGAAGCGATCCTGTCCGCGCTGCAGCTGTTCCAGCCCTATCTGATGAGCTTTCATGGCGTATCGATCCAGCGCAGCTATCAGCAGATGGTGTCGGTGTCGAACCTGGCGTATGCAGTGCTCAGGAGCCCGGGCATTGCGCAGGTCTTTGGTGTCAATCCGCCGCCCGGCGAGGAATGGCCACTTCATGCCAACGACACCAATGGTGCGTTGCTGGTACGTGCAGTTGGCGAAAAGCTGCAGTTGGGGGCGCAGTATGTGCTCAACGAAGAAAAGTTCCAGCGGTTGCGCCGTGTGGCACACCAGGGTCGCGAGGCCATCAAGCTGATCGTCGCCAACCCGGAACCCACCGGCGACACGCTGACGGCGCTGATCACGGCTACGTACACCTGGGCCATTTCGTTACGCGACTACGGAGTGCGCTAAGGTGGCCGGGGACCAGGCGGAGTTCCTGCGCAGTGGCTACGAGGGACTCGACACGCACGACTTGCTGCGAAGCCCGATCAGCGTGCTGATCGACATCCAGCCTGCCGTGGTTCCGGAGCTGCGCAAGCTGGGCATCATCTCGGTCTTCGACCTGGGATGCTCCTGGCTCTTCGCCAACGCAAAAGCCGCGTCCACCCGCGACGATCCTGGTAACAGCGTCACACGCTTTGGCATTTCTCCCAACGATTGGCTTGGTACGTCGGCGCCAGCGGTGAATCCGGAACAGGTCGCGTCCCTTGGCGTCGAGAATCTGCGTGGCATCGATGCGGCGAACGTAGCGGCGCTGAAGGCTGGCATGGGCGTCGAGACCATTCGCGAGTTCGCGTTGTGGCCGCCGCACCGTTTCGCGGCCAGCCTGGTGGCACAGGCTTATGGCACCGTACAGGACGCCGAGGACCGGTCGGCCGAAGGCCTGCGTCCCCGGCTCGGCGAGTATCCGACCGAGCGGGTCTACTACCAGCGGCTGGTAATGCTCGACATGGGCCTTGGCGATGCCGCGCTGAAGCCGCTGGACGGCCAGGTGTCGTTGAACAAGGCTATCGCGGCGGCGGGCGGTGGCCAGTTGCAGAAGCCGGCCGTGGGCGCGTTACTGACGTTTTCGCAATCGTGGTACGCACAGGGCATCACGCTGGGGCACATGCTGCATTCGCTGGCGCTGGCGCCGGGTGAATGCACGCGAATCGCCGTGGTTGACTGGTCGCGCCGGACGCGTGCATCGACCACCGAAGCCATTTCCGAGTCGGAAGCACTGGACAGCGCGACACAGCAGGGCCGGTCGATCAGCGAGGTGCAATCCGCCACCGCCAACGACATGCAAAGTGGTGGCTCCAATAGCTGGGCACAGTCGGAATCGTCATCGAGCTCGATCGCGGCCACGGTGGGTACCGGGTTGCTGACCAGCCTGTGGGCGAGCGGCGACGTTTCGGCCAGCGGCCAGCAGGCTTCCACTGCATCCTCGGCCGGCAGCACCTCATGGTCCAACGGTACCAGGAGTGTGAATGCGTCGATGACGCAGCAGGTCAACGACAGCACCCAGCAGCATTCGACATCGGTACGCAATCGACGCGCCAGCATTGTGCGGGAGGTCAGCCAATCGGAGCACGAGGCGGTCAGTACGCGCGTGGTGGCCAACTACAACCATATGCATGCATTGACGGTCCAGTATTACGAGGTGGTGCAGGTCTATCGCGTCTCAACCGAAGTCCATACCGCGGAGCGTTGCCTGTTCCTGCCGATGGCCCCGATCGATTTCGACGACGACACGGTAATCGACCGGTTCCGCGGTGTACTGCTGAGGTCAGCGCTCAATGCGCGGGTTGCAAACCTGTTGGTGGACGATGCCACCGCGGTAGCGGTCAAGGGATCTCTGGTATCGGATGCGGCTCGCGTACCGATGCCCGTGCGCGTGCTGGCATCCACGAAGTACCTGAAGGCAATGGTCGCGCAGGACCAGGCATCGGTGGTGGCTGACGCTATTGCTGCCAGGAAGGACGGTTGAAATGGCTGTCAAGATCATCGAGGCGAAGGTGCTGACTTCGGCCGCGCTGGAAGCAATCAGCGCGGCCGCGCACGCCGTGGGCCGGCCGATCATTCGGGCCGGCTCGGCGGATTTCCATTTTCCGGACGATACGGTACTGGTGGCGCTGCTGTTCGAGGGCCTTGCGGCAAAGAGCGTGCGGCTGGTGCGCAGCAGCGCCGATGCCGATGTGGTGATCAGCATGGAGTCCGGCGCCATGGTCTACGTGACCGCCGGGCTGAGACTGGTGGACATCGCGCGCATCCTGCTGACCAGTGACGACGAGCAGGCGGTGTCGGGATCGGTCACGCTTGACCTGTCGTACCTGGGCACGCGCTTCACCAGCCCGCCGATGGCCGTGCAGTGGCCGGGCGGCAAGGGCGAGCGGCAGATCCTGGAACTGAGCAGTGACCGCGAAGACCGCCGCAAGGAGTTGATCGCCCACCTGAATGCCAACCGCGTCTACTACAGCAACGCCATCCATCGTTCGTTGGACTCGGGAACCATCGTGGCGATGCTGGCGGAGTATTCGTGGAACGGCCGCGCGCTGATCGACCAGCTGGAACCAAGACCGCTGACCATGGCGGGCAACTATCTGGTGTTCCGTGCACCGGCCGATCCGGTGGATCCGTCGGGCGTCACCGAAGCAGGTCAACCCAAGGCGTGGGGCGACCTGCTGCATGACCGTGCCATCACCGTGGGCAAGCAGTCGGCGGATGAACGGCTGATTCCATTGCCGACCACCGGCGTGTTTGCCGAGGCGGTGCTGGGCCGGTCGAATTCCGCCGAGAAGCTCGATATCACGCGCTTCTGGAACTGGCAGGACTCCCCGATCCCGCTTACGCCCACCGAGATCGCACCGGTAAGCACCGGGTCGCGTGCGACGGCCGAAGACCTCAAGCCGGGCCAACTGGGGCAACCGGTGCTGAACATCGTGAACCCCCAGACATTGCCGAACCCGACCGGGGTTGGCGCGGTACTGGGCACGCTGGCAAGCCCCAACATGTTCCGCGACATGAGCGGCCTCGCGGGCACGCAGGGACTGGTCAAGACCGGGATGGAGGAAACACTGCAGGCGGCAACCGATGCGGGGCAACTGGCCAGCGCCAACATGCGCACACAAGCGCAGAAGGCCGTGGCCATGGGGCAGATCGCTGCCGACATAGTCAAGTCCGTAATGGGCGGCGGTGGCGGAGGCGGCTCAGGCGCATCGCAGACGATGTCGGGATCGGGGGCGCTGATCAATCACGGCCGCTCGATGGACCGGTCGGGCGCCGCCACGAGCGGCGCGCAGGGAGGTGGAGCAGGAATGCTGCCGGGTGCGGGAACGAGCGGATCCGGCGGGACGGGCGGCGGCATGAACGAGCGCGACGCCTATCGGCAGGCGGTGCACGGCGACCTTGGCGCATCCGCGGCAGACCTGGCGCGGGACAGCACGGCTGGCATGGGCGCGCCCTACGATACCGGCGCGGATGCCAGTGGCCAACCGGGGGGCATAACGTCGCCGGGCGTCCAGGCCGAAGCGGCGACCGATCCGATGTTCCAGCAGGTCAGCGGGACCGTCATTGCGCCGAGCTACCGCCAACATCTGGTGGGCCTGATTGGCGAGCTGCTCATCGAGAATGCGCTCAAGAAGGACGGCCACGCGGTGTTCCGGCCCCTATACAAAAGCGTGTCCGCCAGCGGCGTTGACCTGATAACGCTGGCCCCGGACGGCTATGTCTGGCTGATCGACAACAAGGCATGGATGCGTGGCATCAACGGCGCCAATGCGCTGACGGCTTCACAGTCGGCTGGAAACCAGGACGTGATCAACATACTCGAGCGCTGGCCCAAGGGTCCGGCCAAGGCGCAGGCGGATCTCGCCGCAAAGGCGGTGAAGGCGGGGAACTGCCGCCTGGTGGTGTCGAACGCTTTCGCCGGCGAAACGGTGCGCTTTACCAAGGCATTGTTTGGCAAAGGCTTGTGGGTCTACGACGTACGCGTTGGCAAGATGTTTTCGAGCCAGGCAAGCTGGGAGGCTGCCATCAAGGTGCTCACGCTGCAGCGTGGCATGAGACTGACGAAGATGCGTGGCGTGGCCACTGTTGGTGGTGTGCTACTGGTGCTGGCCGCATCCGCGGCGGCGGGTGTCATCCTGATACGCGCGGATTCGCAAGCCAAGGCGCTGGCGTCGAGCATGGCAGCAGATCTTGCGGCCGGGCTGGTGGTCGAGCAGCTTTCCACGAAGTTGTTTGGCATCGGCAGCGGGCCGGCCGGTATTGCCGTGCTGCTGCTGGGCCTGGAGAGCGACAATCCCCAGGCACTGGCCTCGCAACGGCGCGAGGACCTGCTGGCTGAAATCATCCCGGGTTTTGAGAATCTGCCGCAGGAAGACAAGGATGCGAGCCGTCAGGCCATCCGCGAACTGCTCGAAGCCCCATTCGAAATCCCGGAACCGCAACCACAGACCGGCTATACCGCGCCGGCCGGGCCCTACAATCCGCCTTCGCCGCCTCCACCCCAACTCCCACCTGGCACCCAGCATATCTAGGATATCCACGTAACGTCTGGCAACGTTTAAAAAAGCCTGGCTACGCCTGCTTCGTGGCCGCGCGCCAGCGCCTGACAAATTCCCGATAGGCATCGATATCCAGATGCCGGGTCAGATCGGCGTCAGGTGTAATTGGGCGCAGGCTGCGGCCCAGTTGCGCCGTGAGCTTCGCGGCGGTGGCATCGCCCGCTATGTCGGCACGCACGGCATACAGGCCGGCGCGCTGGGCCAGCAGCGACTGTCCGCGCCGTGACAGCGTGTAGTCCACCCATAGCC
Organism: Cupriavidus sp.; assembly: GCF_057315035.1. Lineage (NCBI taxonomy): Bacteria > Pseudomonadati > Pseudomonadota > Betaproteobacteria > Burkholderiales > Burkholderiaceae > Cupriavidus > Cupriavidus sp. Next base: position 25,274 of record NZ_DBHKYV010000031.1, read on the forward strand.
GTGCGGCATTCGGATGGTTGGCGCGGCGGCTGATCAACTGGAAGCGGGGCAGCGCCAACGTGTAGTCGGTCAGGAATACATATCCAAGATTGGGGTCCTTGCGCGCCTGGGCAATGGTGTAGGCGCCCAGCACGTTGTAGGCAAGCGTCATGTTGCCGCTTGCCACCTTGCGCAGCATGTCGGCCGTGGTCGTCGAGAACCTTGCACCAACCGCGCCGAGCCCCGCCACCATGTCCCAGAACGATGGCCATGCCTTGGCGTCCTGGGCAGCCAGCAGCAGACCCAGCCCCGATTTCTCGATGTCGTAGGTGATGACCTTGCCGTGTAACTTTGGCGCCTGCGCCGCCAGCAGACTCGCGAAATCGGCATGGGTACGCGGTACCGCGGTTGCCGGCAGCAACTTCCTGTTGTAGGCCAGCGCCACCGGTTCGAAACTGGTGGCCCAGGCGCGGTCCTGCCAGCGCGCCCAGTCGGGGAGGGCGGCGGCCTCGGGCGATTCGTAGCGCAACGCATAGTCGCGCCTGACCAGGCTCGCCTGCAGGTCCATCGCCGAACTCCACAGCACGTCGGCCGACTCGCTACCCAGCTGGATCTCGGCCAGGTAGCGGTGGTACATCTCCGTGCTCGAGAGGTCGTCGTATTCGACCCTGACACGTGGATACATCGACTGGAAGTCCGCCAGCAGCGGGCTGACGAGGTCCGCATCGGTGGTGGCGTAGATCAACACGCGCCCCTCGTCCTCGGCAGCGCGCACGATGGCGGCATAGTCTGGCGCATAGCCGGGCGGCGGTGCCGAGCGTGGCGCGTAGTCGAGCAGTTCCGTTGACTCTTGTGCGGCGGCAACCAGCGGAACGCCCAGTGCCAGGGCAAGCATGGCGCGCCGTCGCGCGAATGATGGCATCCGTTGGTTCGGCATAAGCGCGCCTCAGGTCCGGCCGACGACCGGAATCACGCCGAAGACAATGCACGCCACGAGCATGACCAGCGCGGCCGACAGTGCCCAGGGCAGGGTGAAGCGCTGGTGGTCGCCGAACTCCACCTCGGAAAGTCCGACCAGCAGATAGGTCGATGCAACCAGCGGACTGAGCAGATGCACCTGCTGGCCGATCAGGGAAGCCCGCCCCAGTTCGGCGGCGGAGATCCCGTGGACGGCCCCGGCCTTGGCCAGGATCGGGAGGATACCGAAGTAGAACGCGTCGTTGGAGATAAAGAACGTGAATGGCACGCTCAGGATGGCGGTGACTACCGCGAGGTACGGCTCCAGCCAGTTCGGCAGCCCGGCAATCACACTCGCGGCAATCGCATCGACCATCTTGGTGCCCGACAAGATCCCCACGAAAATGCCAGCGGCAAAAATCAGCGAGACGACTGGCACGATGTTGCCCGCATGGGAGGCAATCCGTTCCTTCTGGTCCTGCATGCTGGGATAGTTGACCATCAGTGCGATGGCCGATGCGACCATGAACAGAACCTGGAGCGGAATCGCGCCGTGGATCAGCAGGGCCATCAGGAGTACGGTAAGGGCAAGGTTGAACCACAGCAGCCGGGGGCGGGTGGTATCGGGCGCGCTGGCGGTGACGGCCATCGCGGCATCGTCGGACGGCGTGCCGGTCGAGGCCAGCGTGATGGCACCGAGCCGTCGCCGTTCACGGCGTCCCAGCATGGCCGCCACGAAGATGCACCACACGGCGGTCACCGCCATCGGCAGCAGCATCGGCACGAACAACTGACCCACATCGACGCCCAGTGAACTGGCCGCGCGCGCGGTCGGGCCGCCCCATGGCAGGATATTCATCAGCCCCCCCGCCATCATGATCACGCACGCCAGCACCAGGCGGCTGAGGCCCAGCCGCTTGTACAACGGCAGCATGGCGGCGCAGGTAATCATGTACGTGGTGGAGCCGTCGCCATCGAGCGAGACCACCGCAGCCAGCACGAAGGTGCCGATCACGATCTTGACCGGATCGTTGCCAACCAGCCGCAGGATCACCCGCACTGCGGGGTCGAACAGCCCCGCATCGATCATGATCCCGAAATACAGGATGGCAAACATCAGCATCACGCCGGTTGGCGCCAGCTTCTTGATGCCCTCCAGCATCATCGGGCCAAGGGACAGTCCGAACCCCGCAAGCAGCCCGAACACGATGGGCACGAGGATCAGGGCGACCATCGCCGAAAGACGCTTGGTCATGATCAGCGCCATGAAGACGACGATCATTGCATAGGCAATGGCAGTCAGCATGCAGGACTCCCGCGGGGGCTCAGGCGACGAAACTGCAGGCCGAGGCGGCGGGTCGATCACCGCTTCGATATTGACGCAGTATATGTTGCGCGAGACGCTTCTGCGGAACTGTTTCCGGAGCAGGTCGGCACGGAACCGCCGGATTCAGCGCAGTGCCGGATAGCCGCGATCCTGCGCTGCAGCAACGGCCAGGCTCTTGTATGTGGCTGGATCGGGATGCACGAACTTGCTGACCTGCACAGCGTCCAGCACCGCTGTATGGCTGTCATCACAATGGAGTTCGCACAGCTTTTGCGACAGCGCGTTCAACGCGTTGTCACCAAGCGTTGCGGATGCTACCAGTAGCGGATTCGGCGTCCAGGGTGTCCATGCGATCGTCTGCAGGCCATCGAGCAACGCCGGTTCATGGCGGCGGATGAGATCGAGGAAGTAGCTGTCCAGCGCGGTGACGTCGATGGCGTTCTCACGCAGGGCCGACAGCGCGCGCATCGGCGTGTCGAGCGGCCCCACCGATTCGGCAAACAGCGCGCCCGCAGATGCGGCATGTGGTGCCAGCATCAGCCTGGCGGCATGGTAGCCCGATTGGGAATGCGTGGCCATCCATCCGATCCGATGTCCGAACGTATCCTCGACCTTGTTCCAGCCGCGTTCGCTGCGCACCAGCAATTCGCTTCTATAGCGTGCCAGCCCGCCATATACCGCAGGCGAGGGCACTGGCGCCGCCAACGGTACGACGGGCGCCACGCCCTGCGCGAAAGGCAGCCCACACATGAACCCGCATACCAGGTCGGGCCGTTGCCATAGCGATGTCAGCGACGCCGGCCACGCAAATGGCACGACGTCGACCGCCCACCCCAACTCGTTGAAGACGCGATCGAGCAGCGCCTGCCACGCCTGGGTCACCGCCGGCGTGGCGTTGTACATGCGGGTCGACGCAATGCCGGTTGCCATGTCACGCAAACCGCAAGGTCTGGCCGAGTCCCCTGGCTTGGGCCTTGGTCAGCATGGCATGTCCCAAGGCGATGTCGGTGGTCGATAGCCCGCGGTGCCAGAACAAAATGGTCTCGTCGTCACGCTCGCGCCCGGGCCGGAGCCCGGCCACGATCTGTCCCAGCTCCGCATGCAGGTTCTCTTCGTTCAGGCGTCCGCTATCCACATGCTGACGCAGCGCGCCGAACGGAAGCCCCTTGCGGCATTGGCCCCAGTCGTCGACCACCATCTTGCTCATGATGTCGGTCAGCGACAATTCCACCGCACTCATCGTGCCGTACGGAATCACCAGCGCACCGGGCTTGATCCACTCGGTCAGCAGCTTGGGTTCGGGCTTGGGCAAGCGCGATGCCTCGACGACGATATCGGCGCCGCGCACGCACGACTCCCAGTCGTCGGTGACAATCACGCGCTTGCCCAGGTCTTGCGAGAGCCGTGCGGCAAACGCATCACGGCTTTCAGGCCGGCGCGAGTGCACGCGGATTTCGTCGAAATGGAACAGCGAGTCGAGCAATCGCACATTCCAGTAGGAGGTACCGCGCGCGCCCACGTGGCCAAGAATCTTGCTGTCCTTGCGTGCCAGATGCTTGGCACCGAGTGCGGTGACCGCGCCAGTGCGCATGTCCGTAATCGCAGTGGCATCGATCACGGCCAGCGGTGTGCCATTGTCGGGATCGAACAGGTTGAGCAGCGCCATTTCCGACGGCAGCCCCTGCTTGTAGTTGTCAACGTAATCCGAGACCACCTTTACGCCGGCGACGTGCAGTGGTTTGATAAAGCCACGCAGGACATTGAAATGCCCCTTGTCCGACGACTCAGGCACCAGATGCACACGCGGCTCGATCACTGTCTCGCGGCGCCCTTGCGCGGCCAGGGCCGCCTCTACGGCCGCCAGGATCTCGGCATCGGTCAGCGCGAGTTCGGCCACATCGGGACCGTTCAGGTAGGTCAGGTACAACTCTTTCACGAAGGTCTCCTTACTGCAGCGGGGGGATATTGGCGCGATGCACGATGGCGCGCCATTTGGTGGTTTCGCTCGCGATGGTTTCACCGAACGCCTGGCTGGTGCTGCCAACCGGTTCGAGGCCAAGGCCGTCGAGCTTCTGGCGCACGTCAGGATCGCGCAGCACCGTGGCCACATCGGCCTGCCATTTGCGCACCACGCTGTCTGGCGTACCCTTGGGCGCAACCAGCCCGTACCACGATGTCACGTCGAAGCCCGGGTATCCCGACTCGGCCACCGTCGGCACATTGGGAAGTTGCGGCAAGCGGCGCGGGCCCGCAACGGCCAGCGCCACGAGCTTGCCGGTGCGCACATGCTGCAGCACGGTGGAAATGCCTCCGAACATCATCTGCACCTGGCCACCGAGCACGTCATTGAGGGCGGTCGCCATGCCGTTGTAGGGCACATGAACGGTCTTGATGCCGGCATCGAGGTTCAGCAGTTCGCCAGCCAGATGCGCACCACTGCCACTACCCGGCGAAGCAAAGTTAAGCTCGCCCGGATGGCTCCGTGCATAGGCAACGAGGTCCTTGAGCGTGCGCGCATGCACTGCGGGATTGACCACCAGTACATTGGGCGAAGTGGCCAGCAAGGTCACCGGCACGAAGTCCCTGGCCTCGAAGTTCAGCTTCCTGAACAGCACCGGATTGACCGTCAGGTTACCGGCCGGCGCCAGGCCAAGCGTATAACCGTCAGGCGCTGCTCGCGCGACGGTCTCCATGCCGATATTGCCTGCAGCGCCGGGCTTGTTGTCGACCACGACCGGCTTGCCCCATTTCTCGGACAGTTTCTGCCCGACCAGACGCGGCAACGCATCGGCCACGCCGCCAGCCGCGAACGGCACGACGATACGCACTGGCCTGACCGGGTAGTCATCGGGCTGCGCCATGGCGCGCAGCGGCATCCACGACAGTATCGAAACAATCGACAGGGCGGCCGGAAGGGCCGACAACAAGAACCGGCTCAACGCCGGCTTGGGCATGCAACGATCCACGCGTAACTCCCGTACTTCAATTTCCAATCCTTGACCCGGTTATCCGTGCAGCAACCCTTGTACCCCTTGTGCTGTCGGCCGACTTGTATAGACTGATCTTAATGAAGCTGCCCGATACTGTATAGACAACTTTTCGCATATCGGAAAGCGGTTTTCTCATAAGACTCGCAATCGCACGTGCGTGGTGCCGATGGCACTATCGCTGTGCGCGCGATTGCGGCACATTTCACCGTCATTGGTCATTGCTGAAGGAAGTTTGAATGCCATCGAACCCTGCCGTCCTAGCCAGCGAGCAAGTCGAACCGGGCGTGCCGGTCGTACCGGCCTTCCAGCGCATCAAGGACTACGTGCAAGCACAGATTGCGGCAGGGGTCTGGCGCGAGGGCGAGGCTATACCGCCCGAACTGCGGCTCGCCGAGACGTTCGCGGTCTCGCGCATGACGGTCAACCGTGCGCTCAATGAGCTTGAGGCGGAACAGATACTGGTGCGACGCAAGGGCGCCGGCACCTTTGTGGCACAGCAGCGCTACCAGGCCACCGTGGTCGAGATCCGCAGCATTGCCGAGGAAATCCGTGCACGCGGCCATCGGCACCGCAGCAGCCTGTACCGGCTGGAACGGCAACGGGCCACGCGTAGCCTGGCTACCCAATTCGGCGTACGCGAGCGCAGCGCGCTGTTTCACTCGGTGATCCTTCACTACGAGAACGACGTACCGATCCAGGTCGAAGACCGATGGGTCAACCCGATCCTGGCACCAGACTATATGGAGACAGATTTTGGGACGACTACGCCGAACGAACACCTGATGCGCGTGGCCCCGTTGCAGCGTGCCGAGTATCAGATCGAGGCGCTGCTGCCGAATGCAGAGGTAGCGGAGATGCTGGCCATCGAACCATCCGAGCCCGCGCTGGTGCTGCGCCGGCGTACGTTCTCACGTGACGCGGTCGCGTCCGTGGTTGTACTCTGGCATCCCGGGGTGCGGTATCGCTTTGGCGGTGCGCTGGGGCAGGAGATACGCTAGTTGCGCACCGCAGCCCTTCACGATGAAGTGCCCCTGAAACGCCGCACTGCTTCATCGCGCAGGGCCTCCACCAGGCGCGTACGCTGCGTGGTGCGTGACCAGATCAGTCCCATGCGGCGCGGCTCGCTTGGCATTGGCAACGGCAGATGCACGAGGCGCAGCCCTTCCGGCCACGGGCGGATCCACTCTGGCACCAACGCAACGCCGAGGCCGCGGTCCACCATGACCGCAATGGCTGATAGCGAATTGAGTTCGAAACGTTCATGTGGTGCGATGCCGTTTTCGCGCAGATAGCGGTCGGCCATCAGGCCGCCCCATTCGTGGCGGTCGTAGCGAATGAATGGGGCGGTGCGCAACAGCTCGTGAGGATCGGAGCCCGCCAGTTGCGCGGGCGCCAGCACGCCTAGTGGTTCCTCGCGCAGCAGTTGCCAGTGCAGTAGCTTGGGCAGCGGCGCAGGCGAGGCCATCACGATCGCGGCGTCCAGCGCGCCACTGAGCACGGCCGGATGCATGTCGACGGAATAGCCTGGCTGCACGAAGACATTGATGCCGGGGTAGCGCTTGATCAGTCCGCTCAAGAGGTCGGGAACCATTCCGGTCAACGCCGTGGGGCCTGCACCGAGCCGCAGTTCACCAGCCAGTTCCTTCTGGTCGAGTACTGCTTCGCGCATGGCGCTGATATGGGCCAGTACGTCGCGGGCGCGCGCCGCCACGCGCTCGCCGGCCTCGGTAGCAACCACCTGTCGACCGGCCCGTATCACCAGCGGCGCACCCATGTCGCGTTCGAGCGCACGGATCTGCTGCGCGATCGCGGCAGGCGTCAGCGACAACCGCCGGGCGGCCTCGGCCATGGAACCGTGTTCAAGCACGGCCAGGAAATTCTGAAGGAACAGCGTATTCATGACGTCGGGGCCACGTACGGGGCTGGCGAAAGGCAGCATGCCGCACAAGCGCTATGGACTGGATATGGATGCTGGGGTGGGAAGATAGATAACCTATCTTCTGAAGAAAGGTAATACGTATTTTTCTTTAGTCAGCTGCTGCCCATACTGCGTTTCATCGCTCGCCAACCATTTGATGAATCGCCATGCGCAGCAAGCTGTTCGTACCGGGAAATCGCCCGGAGTTTTTTGCCAAGGCTCTGGCCTCCGACGCCGATGCGCTGTCGTTCGATCTCGAGGACGCAGTTCCCGCAAATCGCAAGGATGCAGCCCGGCAGGCACTGGCCGGACTCTTCGCCGACCCGCACACCGCGGCGGCGCGTAAGACACTGATCGTGCGCGTTAACGCCGTGGATACCGCTGCGTTCGCCAAAGATGTACGCGCACTGGCCGGCGATGGCGTGGACATCATCAACGTACCGAAGGTGGAAAGTCCCGACGAAACGATGCAGGCGGCTGAACTCGTGATCGCAGCCAGTGCCGCCCACGACGCGGCGCGCACGCCCCGGCTGCTGCTCAATATCGAGTCGCCACGCGGCTTGCGACGCGCCGCCGAGATTGCCCAGGCGCATCCGCTGGTGATGGGGTTGCAGCTTGGTTTCGGCGATTTGTTCGAACCGCTCGGCATCGCGCGCCGCGATACGCAGGCCGTGCATGCCTGCATGCTGGCGCTGCGACTTGCAGCCGGAGAGGCGGGCGTGCTGGCCGTCGATGGCGCGTTTCCCGATATCGGCGACCCCGACGGCTACCGTGCCGAAGCAGAACAGGCTCGGCAACTTGGCTTCGTGGGCAAGAGTTGCATCCATCCGAAACAGGTCGCACTTGCCAATGCCGTGTTCTGTCCTGGCGCCGCCGAGATTGAGCGTGCGTTGCGCGTGGTGGAAGCCGCGGCGCACGCGGCACGCGCTGGTTTGGGTGCCTGTACGGTCGACGGCCAGATGATCGACGCGCCCTTCGTGAAGCGCGCCGAAGCGCTGCTGGCGCAGGCACGCGAACACGGGCTGCTCGAACGGGAAGCGCTTTCCGCCAGCCTGCCATAGCAGCTTCGCCGCGTCCATTCCAAAAAAATACAGGAGACAACATGAAACGCCCCCACACCCTCATGCTGGGCCTGCTATGCGCGGGACTGGCCCTCGCGAGTACCGCACCGGTCATGGCCCAGGAACCCGCCTTACCCAAGACCATTCGCATCGTCGTGCCGTTCTCGCCCGGAGGCAGCAACGATCTGTTCGCCCGTGCGCTGGCGCAGGGCCTGTCGCAACGGATTGGCTCGACCGTGGTGGTCGAGAACAAGCCTGGTGCAGGCGGCGCCATTGGTGCGCAGGCAGTGGCCACGGCCGAGGCCGACGGATCGTCGCTATTGCTCAACTCGCTAAGCTTCAGCACCAATGCCGCAATTCAGCCCAAGTTGCCGTACGACCCGATCAAGTCGTTCGAACCGGTGGCCATGCTCAATCGTGGGCCCATGCTGCTGGTGACAGCCGCGAGCACGCCGTACAAGAGCGTCAAGGACGTGGTGCAGGCAATCCATGGTCCGAAGAAGGCCATCAACTTCGGCTCGGCCGGGCCGGGTTCAAGCGGCCATCTCGGCGGCGAACTGCTCAATGCGCTTGGTGAAGGCAATGCAGTGCATGTGCCATACAAGGGGGTGTCGAACGCCGTCGTCGACATGATCGGCGGCAATGTCCAGATCATGATCACTACGGCGGCATCGGTGGCGGGTCCGCTCAAGGCAGGACAGGTACGCGCGCTGGCGGTCACGTCGGCGCAACCGTCGCGCTTCGCGCCGGGCCTGCCCACGGTGGCCGAGACCTTGCCCGGCTTCGTGGTCGAGGCATGGTGGGGCGTCTTCGCACCGGCCAAAACACCGAAGAAGGTGGTGGATCGCCTGAACCAGGAAATCCGCGCGGTGGCCGAGACGCCGACCATGCGCGAGCTGTTTGCTCGTGAATCGACCGAGCCGGGCGACATGAGCGCACCGCAATTCGCAAGCTATGTGCGCACCGAGGTGGTCAAGTGGCGCACGCTCGTGAAAGACCGCAACGTGGCCGTGGCCACCAACTGAGAGACCAGCGATGCAACGCAAATCGTTCGATCCCACGGCACGCGGCCCGCTGCACGGACTGCGCATCATCGATATGAGCCGCCTGGTAGCGGGCAACATGCTGACGCTGCAGTTGGCTGACTTTGGCGCCGACGTAATCAAGATCGAGCCGCCCGACGGTGACACGCTGCGCAACTTCAAGACCGATGGCCTCGATATCTGGTGGAAGACCTACTCGCGCAACAAGCGCAGCGTTGGCCTGGACCTGCGCAACCCCGACAGCATTGCGCTGATCAAGGAACTGGTGAGCACCGCAGATGCGCTGGTCGAAAGCTTCCGGCCCGGCACGCTTGAAGCCATGGGCCTTGCTCCCGAGGTGCTCCATGCCCTCAACCCACGGCTCGTGATCACGCGCATCTCGGGCTGGGGGCAGACCGGACCGTATCGGCACAAACCGGGCTTTGGGACGTTGGTCGAGGCCTACAGCGGCTTTGCCGCGATCAACGGATTCGAAGACCGCGAACCGGTATTGCCGCCGATGTTCCTTGGCGACATGACGACGGGTCTGTACGGAGCCAGCGCCACCATGATGGCGTTGCGGCATGTGGAAGTGTGCGGGGGACGCGGGCAGGTGCTCGATCTGTCGCTGTTCGAACCGATGTTGTCGATCATGGGCCCGCAGGCCGCGAACTTCCAGTTCACGCGCAAGCTCAAGCGCCGCACCGGCAGCCGGTCCAACACCACGGCGCCGCGCAATGTGTACCAGACGCAGGACAACAAGTGGCTGGCGCTGTCCACCGCGTCGAACAGCGTGGCGCGCCGCCTGATGGAAACCATCGGACACGGCCATATGCTGCAAGACCCGCGCTACGCGACCAACAGCGCGCGGCTTGCCAATATCGAAGAGGTCGACAAGGTGGTCGGCGAGTACATTCGCGCGCGTTCGCTCGATGAGAACATGGCCATCTTTGAAGCGGCCGGCGTGACCGTGGGCCCTGTGTACAACGCGGAACAGGTGCTCGAAGACGCCTACGTGGCCGAACGCGAAAGCCTGGTTGAAGTACCGGACGCCGAACTGGGCGCACTGCCGATGCACAACATCGTGCCGCGCTGGAGCGACACGCCCGGCCAGTTTCGGCTGCCGGCGCCGAGCCTTGGCCAGCACAACGACGAGATCGTTCGCGAGGTGCTCGGTGTCGCCGCGCTGCAGCGCATGCAGGCCAATGGCGCACTGGTCTCCGGCCAGCGCGGCGAGGCCGTGACTTCCGCACCCGTTTCCCATGCAGCGTGACCACTGGTCGACTGCCAGACGCAACCGCACACACTAGGAGAAGACAATGAACCGACTGGGCCAACCGATCACGGGTCCGGGCGCCTGGAAAGGCCCCGACATCGACTGGATGAAAGAAGGACTGCATGTGCTCGACAACGCGGATCTGCGCGAGATCGACCTGGCGCTCAAGCACCTGAAATCACTGGGCGAAGTCGATTTCCCGGACGTCACGCCCGAGACGTTCCCGCTCGACAAGGTTGGCAAGCTGATGGCTTCGCTACCGCAGCGCCTGCGTGAAGGCGCCGGTTTCCTGATGTTGCGAGGCCTGCCGCGCGATCAGTACAGCGACGACGACATGGCACGCATCTATTTCGGCCTGGGCGCGTATATCGGCAAGACCATGACGCAGTCGTACCTTGGCGACCGGCTTGGCCATGTGGTCAACGTCAGCGACTATGAGCCCAAGTCACGTGGCTATCGCAAGGGTGGCGGGCAACTCATGCACACGGATTCCTGCGACATCATCGGCCTGATGTGCCTGCGCACGGCCATCTCCGGCGGTGCAAGCCGGATATCGAGCGCACTCGCGGTCCATAACTATCTGCTCGAAAATCATCCGCGATCGCTGGAGATCCTGCGCCGCGGCCTGATTCTCAAACGCACCGACGAAGATGGCCGTCGTGCCACGCGCACGTTCAGCGAGCATCCCGTGCCGTTCTTTGCTGACGACGGCAATGGCGAGATTACGTCATACCTGCCCACCGGTTACGCACGGCTGGCCGAGAAAAGCGGCCAATGCCCATTCAGCCAGGAAGAGTCGGACGCGCTCTACCACGCGCGCAAGGCCGCCGCGATGCCCGAGCATTACCTGGACATGGGATTCCGCGATGGCGACATCCAGTTCCTGAACAATCGCATGCTGGTGCACGGCCGCACCGACTACGAAGACCACAAGGAACTATCGCAGCGCCGGCATCTGCTGCGTATGTGGCTGCGCGTGGAAAGCTGGCCCGCGATGCCGAAGGCGCAGGTTTTCCATACGGACGAGGACATGCGCCTGTGGAGCGTATCGCGTCGGCCGTTCATGGAAATGCCGTCGGTACACGACCGCGACCTGCTCGAAGGCGTGGCCGGTGCAATGGTGGAATAGCCGGATCCGGAATATGCCCTTGGTTTTCTCCCCTCTCCCGCGCGCGGGAGAGGGGCGGGGGAGAGGGCGTGAGGTTCAAATTGCGACTTGTCATGGATTGAACCGCCGGCCCTCTCCCCCAACCCCTCTCCCGCAGCGCGGGAGAGGGGAGCGCATAACGAGCGGTATCGCATTGATTACTGCAAGTTGCCGGCTACCGCAATAGTTTGCCCAGTGATGTAGTTGGAATCGGGCGAGCAGAACAGGTAGACGCCGCCGGCCGCTTCTTCCGGCGTGCCGCCCCGTCCCAGCGGATTGCGCTGGGCATGGGTCTTCAGCATCTCGGGGTTCAGGCCCACGCGGATATCGCGGCCCTCGATGTTGACGGTGGCGCCGGCCGAGGCATCCGCCGAGGTCATGCGCGTTTGGATCAGGCCGAAGGCCACAGCGTTGACGTTCACGTTGAAGCGGCCCCATTCGCGCGCCATCGCACGGGTCATGCCGATCACGCCTGCCTTGGCGCCCGAGTAGTTGATCTGCCCGGCGTTGCCGTTCAGCGCCGAGGTCGACGAGATATTGACGATCTTGCGGTAGACCTCGCGTCCGGCTTCCTTGTCGGCGGCGTGCAGTGCCTTCAGATGCGGGTAGGCCGCGCGCAGGATGCGGAACGGTGCGGTCATATGGCAGTCCAGGATCGCGTACCATTGCTCGTCGCTCATTTTCTGGACCACGTCGTCCCAGGTGAAGCCGGCGTTGTTCACGATCACGTCGATACCCTTGAACTCGGACATCGCGGTGCCAATGAAACGGTCCGCGAAATCGGGTGCAGAAACATTGCCCACGCACGCTACCGCCTCCACACCCATCTCGCGCAACGTCTTCACCGTTTCGTGGGCCGGTTCGGCTTCGAGGTCGTTGATGACCAGCCGGGCGCCTTCACGCGCCAGTCGCAATGCGATGGCGTGGCCGATGCCGCGACCCGATCCGGTAACCAGCGCGACTTTTCCTTCCAGTGCTCCCATGTCTTCCACTCCTTTGATATTGGTTTGAGACTTACAGGGCGACGACGGCGTCGCCCAGGATTTTCGTTTCGCCGTACTGGTTTGCGGTGCGCAGTTCTACCTTGACGCGTCGCTCGCCCTCGGCTTCATATTTCTCCACCACCTGGCCAGTACACGTAATGCGATGGCCCAGGTGCGTGATGCCGACAAAGCGCACAGCAAAGTGGCGCAGTTGGCGCTGGTCGACCCAAAGCGTCAGCAGTCGGCCCAGCCATGCCATCGACAGCATGCCGTGCGCGAACACGTCTGGCATGCCCGCGCGGCGCGCGTAGTCGATATCGATATGAATTGCGTTGTGGTCGTTCGAAGCGCCGGCGAAGAGCGCCAGCGTGGTACGGTCGATCGGTTCCAGCGTCAGCGGCGGCAATGCATCGCCTACCTGGATCTGTTCAAAGGTTGGAAAGCTCATCGATGTCTCCGCCTGTCAATTGCGCTGTACCAGCACGCTGCGCAGGTCCGCCACATGCTCGTCGTTCTGGTTGCGGACATGCGTCTCCCGTACCACGAACTCCAACGCGCCATTCTTCTTGTCGTAAATGTCGGTGACGGTGGTCCGGAAGTGCAGCACATCCCCTGCATACGCCATGCGGTGATAGGTGAACGACTGCTCGCCGTGCAGGATGCGCTCGGTGACGATGCCGAGTTCCTCGCGCCATGCACCAGGAGGATTCGACAGTTCCAGCGAGAACAGGAACGTCGGTGGCAGTGGCAGGCCGCGGTGCCCCGCATCACGCGCCGCGGATTCGTCGATCCAGGCCGCACGCGTCTCACCGGTGGCCTTGGCGAAGAAACGCAACTGGCTGGCGGGCACCGATGCCCGGAAGTCGGCAACGACCTTGCCGATATGCTTCTTGTCAATCATGGCGGGCTTCCTCAGTCGTGCTTCTGGTAGAGCGTGACCACGCAGGCGCCACCAAGGCCAAGGTTGTGTGTCAACGCCTGGCGTGCGCCCGCAACCTGACGCTGGTCCGCCGTGCCGCGTAGTTGCTGCACCATTTCGTAGCACTGCGCCAGGCCGGTAGCGCCCAGCGGATGGCCCTTGGACAGCAGGCCGCCTGACGGATTGACCACCCACTTGCCGCCATAGGTGTTGTCGCCTGCATTGACGAGCTGTTCCGCACAGCCCTCGTCGCACAGGCCAAGGCCTTCGTAGGTCAGCAGTTCGTTCTGGGCAAAGCAGTCGTGCAGTTCGATCACGTCGATATCCTGCGGACCCACGCCGGCCTGCTCGTAGACCTGGCGCGCACCTTCACGCGTCATGTCAAAACCCACCAGGCGGATCATGTCGCTGCCGAAGCTTTCCGGACGGTCGGTGGTCAGCGATTGGGCGGCGATCAGCACGTCGGTCCGCAGGCCATGACGACGCGCGTAATCCTCGGAAACCACCACCGCGGCTGCCGCGCCACAGGTCGGCGGGCAGGCCATCAGGCGCGTCAGCACGCCATCCCACAGCATCGGGGCGTTCATGACATCCTCGGTGCTCAGTACATTGCGAAAGACGGCCAGTGGGTTGTTGGCCGCATGGCGGCTGGCCTTGGCGCGGATCTTTGCGAAGGTTTCGAGCTTGGTGCCGTACTTGCGCATATGTGCCTGGCCGGCGCCGGCAAACTGGCGGATGGCGTTGCTCATGCCCTCGGTCTTGCCCACCAGTTCGTCGGTCAGGTCCAGCGCCCGTTCCAGCGCGCTGGCGCGGTCGGTCCAGACAGACTTCAGCGCGCCGGGGCCCATGTACTCGAAACCCAGCGCAAGCGCGCATTCCACCGCGCCGCTTGCCACGGCCTGGCGCGCCAGGAACAGCGCCGACGAGCCTGTGGCGCAGTTGTTGTTCACGTTGATGACCGGAATGCCGCTCATGCCGACGTGGTAGAGCGCCTTCTGGCCAGAGGTGGAATCGCCATACACGTAGCCGACGTATGCCTGCTGCACATCCTCGTAACGCACGCCGGCGTCTTCGAGGGCCTGGCGCGTGGCGGTGGCGCCCATCACGTCATAGGTATCGCTGGTGCCCGGCTTCTTGAACGGAATCATGCCGGCGCCGGCAACAAAGACCTTGCGAGTCATGAAGTGTCTCCTGTAGGTGGGTGGTTTGCTATGGTTCAGAGCTTGCGCGAGATCAGGTCGCGCATCACTTCGCTGGTGCCCCCGTAGATGCGCGTAACGCGGGAATCGGCAAACGCGCGTGCAACCGGGTACTCGAGCATGTAGCCGTAGCCGCCATGAAGCTGGACCAGGTCGTCGAGCGCCTTGCCCAGTGCCTCGGTCGAGTAGAGCTTGGCCACGGCCGCTTCCTCCAGCGTCAGGCGACGACGGATGTGTTCACCAAGGTAGTGATCCACTATCAGTCGCACCGCAATGGCCTGGGCCTTGATGTCGGCAAGCTTGAACTTGGTGTTCTGGAAGTCCCATACGGTCTGGTTGAACGCCTTGCGGTCCTTTACGTACTGGATCGTGTGCTCGAGGCAGGCTTCGAGCTTGGCGGCCGCACCCACGGCGATCGACAGGCGCTCCTGCGGCAGTTCGCCCATCAGGTACGAGAAGCCCTTGCCTTCCTCGCCAAGCAGGTTGGCCACGGGTACACGCACATTGTCGAAGAACAGCTCGGCGGTATCCTGCGCGTGCTGGCCCACTTTTTCGAGCTTGCGACCGCGCCGGAAACCTTCGCGAGTTGCTTCGACGACGATCAGGCTCACGCCGCGCGAACCGGCGGCCGGGTCGGTCTTGCAGACCATGATGATCAGGTCGCAATTCAGGCCGTTGGAAATAAAGGTCTTGCTGCCGTTGATGACGTACTCGTCGCCATCGCGCACGGCGGTGGTGCGTACGGCCTTCAGGTCGCTGCCGGTGCCGGGTTCGGTCATGCCGATGGCCAGGATCCATTCGCCCGAACACACCTTCGGCAGCCAGCGTTGCTTCTGCTCCTCGTTGCCAAGTCGGGCAAGGTAGGGCGCGATGATGTCCGAATGCACGCCAAAGCCCAGGCCGCTGACACCCACGCGGGCCAGTTCCTCGTTGAACACGGCCGAATGGCCGAAGTCACCGCCACCGCCACCGTACTCGGTCGGCAGCGTCATGCACAGCAGGCCTTCGCGGCCGGCCTTGAGCCAGGTCTCGCGGTCGACCTTGCCGGCGCGGTCCCATTCGGCCTGGCGCGGCAGGCATTCGCGTTCCAGGAAGCGGCGTGCGGTCTCGCGGAACATCTCGTGGTCGTCTCGGAAGACGCTACGTTGAATCTGCATGAAAATCTCCTCTGGGGATGTTGGGTAATGCCGGCGCCTAAGCCGCGCGAGCAAGTTGGGCGATATGGGCGGCAGGATTGGGATCGAACAGGGCCTGCACCAGATCGGCGCGACGCGCACGCGTGGCGGCCTGGTTCACGTAACCCTTGTCCGCGATTTCATTGGCGTCCATCGACGGTGGCTCGGCCATCAGCATCACGCGCCGCACGGACAGGCTTGCGGTGCCGCCCGCGGCGCGCAGGCGCTCGCGGATGGCATTGATGACCACCGGATGGCGCACCAGCTCCGCGGCATCGGCCGCTGCCAGTTCCGGTGCCAGTTGGCGGCACGCCGCCACATTGGGCCATGCGAGGGCCGCCAGGTAATCGTGGTCGTGGCCGCAGATCACGGCGTCGGTCAGCAACGGCGCGCATTGTTCGACCAGCGCCAGTCGCACGGCGCCCGTACGTACCCACGTGCCATTGGTCAGCTTGAAGTCTTCGGCCACGCGTCCGGCGAACGACAGGCCGCGCGCAGGATCCGAGGGATCGACCAGGCGCACGGCATCGCCCATGCGGAAGTAGCCTTCCTCGTCGAATGCCGCCTCGGTCAGGTCGGGACGACCGATGTAGCCGGTAAAGAGAGACGGACCCTTGATGCGGATCTCATGGCGACCATCGCCACCATCGAGCGGCACGAGCTTGGCCGACACGCCCGGGGCCGGCACACCGATGTTGCCGGTGGTGTCGCTGGGCCACGTGCAATAGAGGCCGATACCGCTCGATTCCGTGCACCCGAGACCCGAGCAGAACGCCACGCGCTCGCCAATCGTGCGCTCGGAAAGCGCGTGGATGCGCTCCCAGATATCGCGCGGCAGGCTGGCGCCGCCGTAAGAGAAGTTGACCGCCTCGGAAAACAGGTTGCGCGCGACGTCCGGATCGCGCTCGGCTTCGGCCACGAGCATCGACCATGCCGACGGCACCGCCGTGAAGACCGTGGACGCAACCTCGCGCATGTTTCGCACCGTGCGCTCGAACTGGCCCGGCAGCGGACGGCCATCATCGATATAGTGACTGCCACCCAGCGTGACCACGCGCGTCAGGTTCAGCACGCCGCCGAGCCCGTGGTGCCAGGGCAGCCAGTCCAAATATGTGGAAGGCCGTTCCAGCAGCGGGCGGTAGCTGTCGATGTAGTACGCAATCACCGCGCGCAGGTTGGCGTGAGACAGCGCCACGCCCTTGGGCGTACCGGTGGAGCCCGAGGTAAAAAGCACACGGCCGGTATCCTCGTCGCGAATCGCGGCGTGGGCTTCCTGCACCGCCGCGCGGCGGGCGGGAGTCAAAGTGGTCGCCACGAGATCGGCCCATGGCAACTGGCCCTCCGCTATCCCGCTTACCGCGATGACCGGTACACCGGGCTGGCCGATGAAGTCGAGCGCCCGAGCGAAGGGGGCAGCATCCTGCACGAAAATCGCAGCCGGGGGCACCAGCGCAACCACGTCACGCAGTCGTGCAAAATCCTTGCTCACGAGCGAGTACGCAGGCGACACCGGCGCCATCGGTACCCCGACATATTCGGCGGCAAGCAGCAGCACGGCTTGCTCGATCGAATTGCCGGACAGGATCATCAGCGGACGATTAAGCCCCAGGCCAAGCTCCAGCAGCGCGGCACCCACCGCCTGGATCTGGTGCCAGAGCGTGGCATAGCTGATGGCGCGCCAGGCGCCATCAGCGCCGCGTTCCGCAAACGCGCGCTGGTGCGGGCGTTCGGCGGCCCAATGCGCGGCGAATTCGCCAAGCCCGCGCTGGGCGGGGTTGGCGGGCGGATTTGCGCAGCGCAGCACAATGGTTCCATCGGCGCGAGTCTCGACCAGCGTCTGGCGTTCGGGAAAGACGGTCGGGCGGAACTTGGGGGGCGTGTCGCTGCGGACAGCGGATGATGCAGTCATGGAACGCGTCTCCTCGGTCTGCGACGCGTAGCGCGCCGCTTGGCATGGTGTCGCTGGTCCGACCCCTGGGAATCGGATGTGCGATCGAATGCCACCAAGTTACGCCCACGCGGGGCGGGCTACCACCACCCATGTCAGGTGGCAGGGAGACGCGGGACGGGCTTCAGCTCGGCCGGGACAGGTCGCGCACCCGCGCCACCGCTTCATCGCGCGATGTCACGTCGAGCTTGCGGAAGATATTGCGCAGGTGCCACTTCACGGTCTCGGGCGACAAGCCCAGCGTGCGGGCAATCTTCTTGTTGGGAAGTGCCTGGCCGAGCAATTCCACCACGTCGGCCTCCCGCTCGCTGAGCGGCTCGGCCAGCGTGCGCACCGAGGCCGGGGAGACCGTCTCAACGCCATCCTGTAGCGCGGCACTCGCTGTGCGCAGTCGATCGAGATAGAACGCCAGCACCGGGTCGGCCGGTGCGTGGTCGGGCTGCACCAGCGGGGACAGCAGGGCCAGCGCGTCAGGCTGCACGTCGAGCAGCGTTCGCAGCAAGCCAAGCCGGTGCCCGGCACGCAGCGCGCTGGATACCCGTTCCCGTGCCGCGCCGATATTGCCAGCGCCGTGCTCGGCCAGCGCCGCCATCCACTGCGCCTGCGCAGAATGCCGTTGCCACCCACGCGCTTCGCACAACGCCAGCAACGGGGTCGCGGATTCGCAGGCAGCCTTGTGCTGTCCCCGCGCGAGTTGTGACAGCATGGCCGCGCGTAGCCACGCGTGCCGCACCTCGTCCATGGTGCCCGTCGGGGCGTTGCGGTGCCTGGCGGCCAGCGCCGCCAGCCGACCGAGACAGCCATCCGCGGCGTCCCGCTGGCCTGCACGCTCATGCAGGCGTGCCTGGGCGGCCAGGCTGTGGGCCAGCAGGCGGTCCAGCCGTTCGCGGGCGCCATGCTCCTCAAGCCGTTCCAGATACGCGAAGGCGTCCAGATACTGGCCCCGCACGGCGTGGCAGGCGGCCAGCGTGATGAAAACCCGCAGCACCGAATCGGGAATGGAGACGCGTTCGAGCACGTCCACGCGTGGCGCCAGCAGATCCAGCGCGGCGTCGATCTGGTTGTGTTCGTATAGGACTCCACCGAGCAATGCGGCGGCGAAGTACTCCGGCTCGGCCCGATAGATACCAGCCTGCGTGCGGGCCTGTTCAGCCTGCCTGAGCACGTCGCGGGCAATATGCTCCACCTGCTTGACGTTGCCCTCGATCGCGTAGCTGAAGCCCGCCATGCACTGGCCGTTGAGCATGCCGGCGGCCGTTCCGAGCAGCGGGGCGCCTTCGACGATCAGCGGCGCATTGTCGGTCTGGATCGCACGCGCGCGCTCGTAGTCGCCAAGATGCATGTACAGCCAGGTCAGCAGGTTGTTGCGCGCGCCGATCAGCAGCGCACCCGCGTCGTCGGGCATCGATTCCAGCACCGGCAGTAGCTGCTGGGCGCTTTCGGTGTCATCGGCCAGCACCATCACCATCATCCGGAGCTGGCTCAGACGGTGGCGCAGCGGGCCATCGGGCGGCAAATCGGCATCGAGCGAGTCGAGCTCGGCGCGCGCGGCATCGAGCGCATGCGTGAACGCATGGACCTGCGCGGTCAGCAGCCGCAACACCGGCCGCGCGCGCACCTCCGCGTCGGGCAACTGGCGCAACAGGCCGGTTACCTTGCGAAGTTCCCCGCGCCCCACCAGCGTGGGCGCGTAGCGCGCCACCAGATCGGCGGCCGTGCCGGTTTCGCGGGCCAACACCGCGTGCCGTACCGCTTCGACCAGCAGCCGGTGATCACGAAACCACTGCCATGCAGCAGCATGGACGGCCTGGCACACGTCGGCCCCACGCTCGCGGAAACGCTCGGACAGGGTTTCCCGCAGCAATGGATGCAGGCGGTACCAGGGCGCGCGATCGGGGCCCTGGACCGGTTCGATAAACAGGTTCTCGCTTTCGAGCCGCGCAAGCAGCGCCGAAATCGACGGCTCGGCGTCGTCGCCGGCACCGGTCAGCGCCACGCACAGTGACGCGCAGAAGCGCTCGCATGCGGCCGCCCGTACCAGCAACTCGGCTTCGTCAGTTGCCAGGCGCGACAGCACCTCACGCTCGAAGTAATCGGCGAATGCGCCGGCATTCAGCACGTTGGCCCGCACGAAGTCATTGACGAACGACACGCTGCTGGCGTTCTGCTTCTTGCGTTTCCAGTGCGTGGCAAACAGCTGCAGGCCCGCCACCCAGCCATCGGTCAGTTCGTGCAGCAGCCGCGCATCGCGCGCGTCAATCTCCGCGAGCTGCGTGACCAGGAAGCGTCGCGATTCTTCTGCGGTCAAGCGCAGGTCGCGCTGATCGAGCTCCAACACCATGTCCTGGTCACGCAGGCGGCCCAACGAGAGCGGCACCTGGCTGCGCGATGCCAGCACGACATGCAGGTTGGGCGGGGCGTAGTCAAGCAACCACTGCAATGCTTCGAGCACGCGCGGATTGGCCACGTGGTGCAGTTCGTCGAACACCAGCACCAGTTCGCGCGGACAAGCCGCGACACCGCCAACCAGGGCAATGATCATGCGTTCGGCGGCTTCCGCATCCAGAGTGTCGCTCCTGGCCAGTAACGCCGCTTCGCGGACGACGGCGGGACTGATCTGCGCGAGGCTGGACAGAACGTGGTCCATCCAGTGCGCGAGGTCGTTGTCATCGCGGGACAGCGTCACCCAGGTCATGTCGAAGCCCAGCGCACGCAGGTCGAGCCGCCACGCCACCAGCAACGCGGTCTTGCCGAAGCCGGCGGGTCCCTGGATCACGATGCAGCGGCGACGGCGTGCCTCGGTCAACTGCGCCAGCAGGCGCTCGCGTGACACCACCCGGGCCGTGGCGCGTGGATGCGCGCGGGCCGCCGATAGCGGAGAAATCCCGGCCGAATCGGATGCCATTGGCGCGGAAGAGGGCAGGGACATGGATGGCTGGCGCCAGCGGCAAGCGTGGCGCGCTGCAGGGCGGAGCCCCAATGCCAGCCGATTCTACTCGCCGGGGTGGTGATCGGGGTGTCGTTCGCAGCACAATACTGAGCGAAGCAGCCGGCCCACCCGCTTCAGGTGGGGAACCGTAGCAACCCATCGCCGCACGCGCGCGAACGCCTATGCTGCGCACAGTGGTCGTCGCGGGTATGGAGCCGAAATCGATGCAATGGTGTATTTCCCCTCACAAGCTCATGCCGCCGCGGGTTAGCGGCGGCATGATCGCGCGCGAGGAATTGCTGGCGCGCCTGCACGGCAGCAGGGATGCCGGCCTCGTGCTGTTGGCCGCCAGTCCCGGATACGGCAAGACCACGCTCATGGCGCAATGGCGCCGCAACCTGGTTGGCGCCGGTGCGCGCGTGAGCTGGCTGACGCTCGACGCACAGGACGACGATCCCGCGCGGCTTTGCACCGCCATCGGCACCAGCGCAGGTATCGGCCAACTGCCCGACACGGTAGGCCTGCTGGTCGCGGCGCTGGCCATGATGCCCGATGAGCATTACCTGATGCTCGACGCCGGCGAATGCCTGCGCAACCCTGCGGCATGGGATGTCTTGCAGACGCTGGTCGATGCGGGTCTGCCGCGCCTGCATGTGGTACTTGCCACGCGAAGGCGTCCGCTGCTGCGCTACGGCCGGCTCGCCGCGCAGGCCGCCTTGTGCGAGATTGGCGACGCTGCGCTGGCGTTCAACCTGGCCGAAACCACCGCGTGCCTGGCTGCGACACACACGCAGACAACCGCCGCGCGCGTGCACGAACTGACGCGTGGCTGGCCTGCCGGCGTGCGCCTGCTCGGCGCCGCGCGTACGCAAGACCCATACACGCAAGATTGCCCTGCCGCGCTCACCGCCTACTGGTCCGAGGTGATCGCCCCGGCAATGAGCGACGCGCACCGTGACTTCCTGTGCCGCCTTGCCTGGCTTGGCCGCTGCAGCACGGCACTTGCGGCTGCCATCAACGGCGTCACCGAGGCCGGCGCCGCGAATACGCTGAAGACGCTGGCCGGGCAGGGAATGTTTGTCAATGCCGATGCCCGGCATGCGGGTTGGTACACGGTACATCCGATGTTGGCAGCATGGCTGCGCGGCACTGTCGTGCTGGCGCCGCAGGCATTGCGTGCGCTGCATCGCAACGCGGCAATCGGCTGGTTGCGGGAACGCAATCATGCCGAGGCATTGGCACACGCGATGCGCGCCGATGATGCCGGGCTCGTAGTAAGCGTGGTGCGCGAAGCCATGCCCGCCATGCCGGCCATCAGCCAGTTGCGCAACTTGCCTGCCTGGATCGATGGCGCCGGACTGGGTCGCAATGGCCAGGAATCCGCAATGCTGCTCGCCGCCGCGTGGGCGTGCACGGTCGCTGCCCGTATCGACGATGCGCATCGCTGGCTGGCGCAACTCGATAGCCAGGAGGATGTGACCGGGCAGATCGCGTTGCTCCGCGCAAGTCTTGCATTGCAGCAGGATGACCCCGCAGGCATGGCACTGTGGTTGTCCCGGCTTGGCGACGGCCCGCTTGCTCACCCGTCGCTCGAAGTACTGCGCACCGGGCTCGGCGTGCGCTGTGATGCCATGCTCCATCGCGAGATGCGGCCACTGCCATCGTTGGCGAATGCACCGGACGAGATCGCGCTGATGGCGCACGGGGGTGCGGCACTGGCAATGCTGATAGAGGGCGACGCGCACGAGGCATTGGCCATCGGCATGCCCGCCGCGCGCCTCGCCCAGGCCTTGCATGGCAGCCGTTCGGTCAGCGCCTGCATGTGCGCCGTACCGGTCGCGGCGGCATTGCTCGAACTTGGACGCACCGAGGAAGCGACGGAAGCGCTGGCCTGCCGGGCCGATCTTGCAAGATATTCGTCGCCCGACGTATTGATCGTGGCCACACTATGCCAGGCCCGGCTGCAATGGCTCGCCGGTGACCGGCATGGTGCGCGCACGACACTGAGCGATGCCCAGGCTCACGCCACGGCACGCGGACTGGCGCGCGTACGCGCGCGATGCCAGGCCCAACGCGTGCTGTTTGCGTTGCAGTCGGCCGATTTGCGCCACGCGGCCCAGCTACAGGCAGAGCTCGATACGCTGGTGGGAAACGCCGACAGTAGCCCGCGTGCGCGCGATGTGGCGACCATCGCGACGCTCTCGCGAGCACGCGTGGCACTGGCTGATGATCGGCCAGCCGAGGCGCTTGCACTGATTGAATCGATCCGCTCCGACAATGAGGGGCTGGGCGCCGTGACCGACCTGTTGCTGGCGAGAGCAAACGCGGCGCTGGCACGTTCAGATGAGGCGCGACGTCATCTCGAATCCGCGCTGGCGGCCGGCTTGCGGCTTGGCCTGTTGCGGACCCTACGCGACGAGCCCGGCATCGGGCCACTGCTCGATGACACCGCGCCTTCAGGCGACAGCGTGCGAGATGAATGGCTTGCACAGGTCCGCGCGCCCGCCCATGCCGAGCCCAGCGCGGGTGTGTGCCTGCCGATGACCACACGCCAGCGGCAGGCCAGTACATGCCCCGAGCGCCTGACCCCGCGCGAGCGCGACATCATGGCGTTGCTCGACCAGTCGATGTCAAACAAGCACATCGCACAGGCGCTGAACCTGAGCGTGGACACCATCAAGTGGAATCTGCGCCAGATCTACGCCAAGCTCGAAGTTTCAACGCGGTACGAGGCCATCCTCACGCTACGCAACACTGCGTTGCGCACCGGCACGGCTTGAGAGGGCCGTGCCGGCTCCAAAGAGCGCTAATCCAGCTTCGCGCCGCTGTCGCGAATCAGGCGCGCCATGACGGGTTCGCTCGCGTCGAAGTCCTTGCGGAAGTCCGCTCCGCTGTTGCCCACCGGCTCCAGCGCCAACGCGTCGAGCCGCTGGCGCATGCTGTCGGATGCGATTGACGCACGCGTGGCGGCCTCGATCTTGGCGAGATCGGCCGCAGGCGTACCCGCCCGTGCAAGCAGGCCCAGCCACGCTGGCGGGCGCAATTCCTGGTCGGTTGTGCCAGCTTCGGCAAGCGTTGGCACATCTGGCATGCCCTTGACGCGATGGTCGCCCACCACGGCCAGCGCGCGCAACTTGCCGCTGCGAATATGCGGCCCCAGCGAGGTCATCGAGGCGATCGCCCATTGGACATTGCCCGCCATCACGTCCACCGCGAGTGGTGCCTCGCCCTTGTAGGCGACATGCGTCATGTCCAGGCCGCGCGTACGGTTCAGGTGGGCACCCAGCACATGCGGCATGCTGCCAACGCCGTACGACCCGTAGCTGACCTTGCCCTTGTTCTGCGCGGCCCACGCCAGGAACTCGCGCATGGTTTTCGCGGGAACCAGGTTGTTGACCACCAGCACGGTCTGCCCCAGGCACAGTTCGGAGATGAACGCCAGGTCGCGGCGCACGTCATAGGGGACGCTGGCATACAGATGGGGGGTGCTGATCAGCGGGGTGGAATGGCTCAGCAGCAGCGTGTAGCCGTCGGCAGGCGCGCGGATCACCGCCTGTATGGCAATGATGCCGGCGCCGCCGGCCTTGTTGTCGACGATCACCGGCTGCCCGAGCCGCTTGCCGAGGTCCTCTGCCAGCGCGCGTGCCATGGTATCGGTGGCCCCGCCCGGCGGCCCGGGCACGATCATCGTGATGGGGCGGGCAGGGTAGCCCTGTGCGCCGCAGGTGGCGCTGGCGGCGAGCATGGTGGCGGCGATCAGAACCTTGATATGCATGCTGGTGTCTCCTGTCGTGGTCTGATCGGAAAGGTAGGCCATCGGCGGCGAAACCGCGCCACCCGCGTGGTGTGGGCGGGATACCCCTTGGTCAGGGTGAAACCTGATCGGCCGGCGTGGCACGCATCACCGAAAACACCGCCGTGGTCTGCAGCACCATGCGGCCCGCCACGCTGACATCGCAGTTCCCATAGGCGAGCCGCCTGCCAACCCGGTTGAATGTCACGCGCGCCTCCGCGAAATCGCCCTCAAGCACGGCCCCGAGATAGTTCACGCTCAGTTGCACGGTGCGTGGCATCAGATCCGGGTTATCGCGGCGCAAGATTGATCCATAGGCCGAGTCAGCCAGCGTCGCCAGGAAGCCGCCATGCACAATGCCCTGGAGATTCAGGTGCGCAGCGGTGATGCGGGCGGCCATCACCGGTTCGGTATCGTGGAGGTAGAAATCGCCGCAGATCTCCATGAAGCCGTTGGGAATCATCAGTCGCCGGTAACCTGGCGGTACGCCAAGATTGGCGCAAGGCGCGGCCAGCCTGAGCGAAGCTGTCGACGGTGCCATGTCACGCCTCCTCGATAAAGCCGAGGCCCAAGCCGCGCAAGCGGGCAATGTCGGCATCGTCGAGCCCCCAGTCGCGTAATGCGGCCCCGCCATACTGGCCGCGCGTCGTAGCACCGCGGCGCGCTTCCGATGGCGTACCGAGGAAGCGTGGCGCAGGGGCGGGCTGTACCACCCCCTCGATCTCGACAAAGCTGCCGCGCGCCCGATGCTGGGCGTGGTCTGGCGCTTCCGAGAAGCCGAGCACGGGCGCCACGCATGCATCGCTGCCCTCGAATACGGCGCACCATTCGTCGCGCGTCCGGGTCAGGAAGACCTCGGTGAAGCGCTGGCGTAGCACCGGCCAGCCGTTGCGATCGTGCTGGGCTGGCAGATCGTCGTTGGCCAGACCAAGGCGCTCGAGCAGTTGCGCATAGAAGCGCGCCTCGACCGCGCCCACTGCCATGTATTGTCCGTCGCGGGTCTGATAGCTGTCGTACCACGGCGTGCCGCCATCGAGCAGGTTGCTTTCGCGCGATTCGCGCCAGTTACCCGACGCCAGCATGCCCCAGACCACCGATCCGAGTTGCGCCGCACCTTCGATCATCGCGGCGTCCACCACCTGGCCGTTGCCGCCGCGCTGCACATTCAGCAGCGCCGCCACCACACCGAGCGCCAGCAACATGCCGCCCCCGCCGTAGTCGCCCACCAGGTTCAGCGGCGGCACGGGTGCCTGTCCGGCACGGCCCATGCCGGACAGCACGCCCGACAGCGCGATGTAGTTGAGATCGTGGCCGGCGCGTGCCGCCAGCGGTCCGGTCTGGCCCCAGCCAGTCATGCGGCCATAGACCAGGCGCGGATTGGCTTCCAGCGCCTGCGCCGGGCCCAGACCCAGCCGCTCCATCGTGCCAGGCCGGAAGCCTTCGATGACCACATCGGCGCGTGCCATCAGGTCCAGCGCGGCCGCGCGCGCGTCCGGCTGCTTGAGGTCCAGCGTGACCGAGCGCCGGCCGCGTCCGGTAATGTCCACGCGCTTGCCAGTGGCCGACTTCGGGCCCAGGTCCGTGGGGGCCAGGGGGCGGTCGATGCGCAGTACGTCGGCCCCCATGTCGGCCAGCAACATGGTGCCGAACGGGCCGGGCCCGATGGCTTCGAATTCGATCACGCGGATGCCGCTAAGTACGCCCATGGCTAGTCTCCCGATGCAAGGTTTGTGTGATTGCCAGTAGACCAAATCGCGCGCCAGTGCGAAGCCACCCGTATCAGGTTGGCGCAAGCGGGAGCGCCGTGGCCGCGTACAGTCCGTTCCTATAATTGCCGCATCGTCCAGGATCGTCACACGGAGAATCCACCATGCCCCATGCGCTGCGCGCCGCCCATCCGGGCCCCGATCTTGCCGAACTCAGGCGCGAGGTACGCGATCTGACGCGGCGCGCGCACCGGCTGGCGCTCGCCTCGGACCCCGGTGACTACGAAGCCACGCTTACCGCGCTATTCGATGCGCGGCTCGGTCATGGCGATGTGCGCGTGCACGTGGTGTGCTTTGCCGCGGCATCGCAATTCGGCCTCGACGTACGGCAGCATGCGGAACGCTGCCGGCAGGCTGTGGACAGTTGCGGCAGCATGGCAATGCGTACGCTGTTCCTGGCTGCCGCGCGCCGCCAGCGCAGCCGCTGGAACGAGGTGGCGCGCCGGCTCGAGGTAGACAGCGCCACGGTTGCCGCGGCGGCGCGGGTACGTGCCGCGCCGGAATCAGGCGTATCGCCGCTTTGCGCGCATTGCGAGCGCTTGCGTTGCGACAGCCGGCGCGCGGGCGGCCATGTGGCATTGCAGCCCGCCGGCGACGTGAAGTGGCGTAGCGTGGGCAGCGGCGCGCTGTGCGAGACCCGTGCGCACCGGTGCATGGTGTGCCGCGCCGCCTGGACCGAGCACCGCAGTGGCGCCGATCCCTTCGTTGGCTGGACCATCAGCCGCAAATGAAAGCGGGCCGGTCATTGCGACCGGCCCCGCCTTATGCTGCCTTTACCCGGATGCCAGCCGGCGATTCAGACTTTGATTCAGACCGTGATGGCCTTGCATTCGAGGTACTCGGCCAGGCCGTGCGCACCGTTCTCCCGCCCATTGCCCGACGCCTTGTAGCCACCAAACGGCAGCGTCAGGTCGAGCTGGCCGCCATTGATGCGCACCGAGCCTGCACGCAACCGCGCGGCCACGCGACGCGCGCGGGCCGGGTCGGCCGAGGCGACATAGGCTGCCAGGCCATACGGGGAGTCGTTGGCGATGGCGATGCCTTGGGGCTCATCGTCATAGGGAATCATCACCAGCACCGGGCCGAAGATCTCCTCGCGCGCGATGCGCATGGTATTGCCGACGTCGGCAAACACGGTGGGGCGCGCATAGAAGCCCGTGTCGAGCCCTTCGGGCCGCCCCGGGCCTCCCGCAATTACCCGTGCACCTTCCTCGATGCCAACACCGATCATGTGCTGGACCCGCTCGTACTGGGCCTGGTTTGCCAGCGGCCCGACACGGGTGGCCGGGTCGGCGGGGTCTCCCACGACCAGGGCATTGGCGGTCGCAGCCGCCACGCGCATGGCCTCGGCGTAGCACTGGCGCGGCACCAGCATCCGCGTTGGCGCGATACAGGTTTGTCCCGCGTTAAGCATGACCTGGCCCACGCCCTGGGCGACTGCCGCCGGCAAATCGGCATCGTCGAGGATCAGTAACGGCGACTTGCCGCCGAGTTCCTGGTGCACGCGCTTGACCGTGGGCGCGGCGGCCTCGGCTACGGCAATACCCGCGCGCGTGGAGCCCGTAATCGAGATCATGTCGACGTCGGGGTGGCCGGCCAGCCGGGCACCCACCGTGGCACCGTCGCCGAACACCAGATTGAACACGCCTGCCGGGGTGCCGGCCGCATGCATGACCTCGGCAAACAGCACGGCATCGAGCGGGGCGATTTCGGAAGGCTTGAGCACGACCGTGCAACCCGCCGCCAATGCGGCGGCTACCTTCGCGCAGATCAGGCTCAGCGGCCAGTTCCACGCGGTAACCAGCGCCGCCACGCCGATGGGCTCATGCCGTATCTGGTTGTTGCCATGCGCGGTTTCGAACGGGAATGCGCGCAACGTCTCGGCCATGGCCGCCAGATGCGCGAGTCCGATCGGCGCCTGGAGCGTATTGCACAGGCTCACCGGTGCACCCATCTCGGTGCGCACGGCTTCGGCAAACTCTGGCAAGCGCGCCTTGTAGCCGGCTGCAATGCGCTCCAGCAACGCCAGCCGTTCCTCGCGGGTCGATTCCGACCACGACGGAAAGGCTGCGCGCGCTGCTGCCACGGCGCGGTCAGCGTCGACGGCGGTGCCCAGCCAGAGTTCGGCCACGGCGGCCTCGGTGGCGGGGTTGATAACGGGCATCGTGTGCGCTCCGGGGCCTGGCTTCACCCATTCGCCACCGATATAGAACCTGTCGAGTGTTCTCAATCGAATCTCCTGTTGGTTCAGGGCCGGCTGGCCGTGGCGACCGCATCGGCACCCACGCGCTTCATGCGCGTGGTGTCCAGGCGCATCAGCCCGAAGGCGCCGCTATAGAAGATATGACCCTCGGGGTCGACCTTGACCGGCGAGTACAAGCCGTTGAACGTCGGGTCGGTGCCGGTGCGGATCGTCATCACGGTGCGGCCGGTGTCGAGATCGAGGCCTACGTGGTAGCGGTCGTTCCAGCGGCTGGCAAAGTAGCCGTCGACGATGGCCATGCGGCCGCCGCCACTGATCATCGGCACCACCGAGATCGACGACACGTCGGGCCGTACCCACAGCTTCTTCCAGCGATGGCCCTGTCGCTGCCACTTGAGCATTGCCACGCCGGTGGGTCCCGGACGCGTGGCACCGTTGACGAGGCTGGTAAAACTGCCGCCACGATTCAGCTGCGGGGCATCATTGGTCGGAATGTTGTTGACCACGAACGCGTAGTCGCCGAACGCCGATACCGATTGCTCGGACTGCACCGACTCGATGCCCGGGCCCATATCCACCACCATCTGGTCGGCAATACGCGGCGAGGCAGTACCGGGCTTCTGCTTCCAGCCGGCAGGGATGCCGTCGCGCCAGAACGCCACCATCCGCATGGTCTTCGCGCCGTCGGTAATCACCACGAGCTTGTCTTCGCCAGGGCCAAAGCCCATCAGGGTAGGGGTAGAGCCGGTGCCGTCGCCCACCTTGGGCGCGGGCATCACAATGCCCCGGTCGTAGTGCGCCTGCCATGCGCCGCTGGCTTCATCGGACCTGATCTTGCCGCGGGCGTCCACCACAAGCCGGTACATCGTGGTGTTCGAAGCCACATAGACAGCGCCGCCATTGGCCTCGGGGCCGGTGGCAAAGCTGTTCATAAACAGCTCGTCGGCGCCGGTCACGGTATAGGTGTCGATCACTTCGAGCGAATCGCGGTCCAGCGTGACGACCTTTCCACCGAGCGTGTTCACGACCAGATAGCCGTTGTAGGTCATGCCCATGCCGAACAGCATGTCCATTGGCAAGCGGATTGCCGCTCGCTTGATTTTCTCGTTGTCGAATACGCTGGCGGGCAACATCACGACGCGTGCCGGGCTCATCGCGGAGGTGGGCGACGCGGGATCCTGCTGGTCGATGCGGAACAGTTGCCGCCCGCTGCAGCCGTAGAACGCGTCATTGCGACCCAGTACCGCGTAGACCGCACCATTGGCCACCTGGTCCTCGGCAAAGGTAAGCATTCGGTTGGGCTGCGACTTCATGTATTCCAGCAGACCGGCTTCGTCGCGCGCTTCAAGGAACGCCTGCACCCGCGTGGCCTGGGCGCGGCGCGCGTCGTCGGAAACGGGCGTGTAGTTCGGCAGCTTAACGGGGATATCGGTACGCGAGAGCTCGATGAGCTTGCCGTTCTCGATCGCCAGCTTGCGCAGCGAGAACCCGGCCCACCACCAGTAGATGTCACGACCGTCAACATGGTCCATTACCAGCGGCAGGCTGGCCGATTCATTGGGAAGCACCTGCACCGATTCCGGCGTCAGCTCAAAGTTTCCGCGCGGGACGGTGAACGGCACGCTATCGGTGGCGGCGTCGTTCCAGTGCGTCTGGTTGTTCCAGGACTGCGCCAGGAACGGATTGGGCGCGGGTTGCGTCGATGCCGCCACGGCAGGGAACGCGGATGCCAGCAGGCACACGAGCACGCCGGCGACACCGATTGCGGTAGGCTTGGACTGTTTCATGCAAATCTCAACAAGGATGTTGGGGACCCGGGGGGCCTTCGGGATTGCTGGATGCGTCAGGCGCCTGCGCGGATCAGGTCCGCCGCCTTCTCGCCGATCATCATGGCCGGCGCGTTGGTATTGCCGCCGATCAGCGTCGGCATGATCGAGGCGTCGGCAATCCGCAGGCCCTGTATGCCATGCACGCGCAGTGCGGGATCGACCACGGCCATCGCGTCGATACCCATCTTGCAGGTGCCCACCGGATGGAAAACCGAATCGGCGTGGCGACGCACATAGGCACGGATGGCCGCTTCATCACCCTCGCCGGGCCCGATTTGCTCGGTCAGTAGCTCGCGCCCGCGTGCGCTGGCCAGCGCCGGTTGCGCGAAAATGCGTCGCATCGTGCGGAAGCACGCCACCATGCCGGCCATGTCGGCTTCGGCGGACAGGAAACGCGGATCGATCAGTGGTGCGTCGCGCATGTCGGCGCTGCGCAGCCGCACATGGCCGCGGCTTTCCGGGCGCAACACGCAGGCCAGACCCGTGAAACCATGCTTGAGATCGCGGCGCCGCATGCCGGTGTGAGTAGGCGACAGGCCAGGCACGAAGTGAAACTGCAGGTCGGGCTCATCCAGCTCGGCACGACTGCGCACGAATGCGCCCGCCTCGGCAAGATTGGAGCTGATCATGCCGGTACGATCGCGGCGATAGCGCCGCACTTCACCTAGTATCTTCGCTGCGCCGCGCAGCGAATAGCCGTACAGATCGTGCGAATCCACCTGGCGGCAGACCGCGATATCGAGGTGGTCCTGCAGGTTTTCACCGACGCCGGGAAGGTCATGGACCACATCGATGCCGAACGTCGACAGATGCGCCGCCGGGCCGATTCCCGATGCCAGCAGCAATTGCGGCGAATTGAACGCGCCGCCGCTGACGATGATCTCGCGCCGCGCGTGCAGCGTCTGTTTCACGCCGCTACGCACCACCTCGATGCCCACGGCACGCTTGCCTTCGAACACGATGCGTAATGCCTGCGTTTCCGGCCAGACGGTCAGGTTGCGACGTCCGCCGCTGAACGTCTGGTCAGCAGCATCGCCACGATGCAGGTAGGCACGCGCGCTATTCCAGCGCTCGCCGTCGCGCTGGGTCACCTGGTAGAAGCCGGCGCCGTCCTGCTGCTGGCCGTTGAAATCGCGATTGAACGGAATGCCGGCTTGCAGCGCTGCGGTGATAAAGCGAGAAGAGAACGGATTGGGGCTACGCAACTCGTTCACATGCAGCGGCCCCTGGTTGCCGTGATGCTCGTCGTCATGGGCATGGTTGGTCTCGCTGCGGCGGAAGTACGGAAGCACGTCCTCATGACCCCAGCCCTGGCACCCCAGTTGGGCCCAGCGGTCGTAGTCATGCCGGTGGCCGCGGATATACACCATGCCGTTGATCGAGGAACTGCCGCCCAGGCCGCGTCCGCGCGGCTGGTATGAGCAGCGGCCGTCGAGGCCAGGCTGCGGCACGCTTTGATAGGCATAGTTGCGTGGTCCGGCCTTGGGCACGATTGCCGCCACAGCCACCGGAGTCCAGACGCTGAAATGGTGGTCGCTTGGGCCAGCTTCCAGCAGCAATACCGACGTGGCGGCATCGTCGGCCAGCCTGCTTGCCACGGCACAGCCGGCGGAGCCCGCGCCAACCACGATGTAGTCGAATGTCGCCGCCGCCGAATGGCTGGCCTGCGTCTCTCTAACAGTCACTTCCGTCTCCTGTTTTCCGGGTGCTGGTACGAAGTACATCAAATTGGTCGCCACCCGGGAGCCCCCCATATCGAGTTGGGTTGGGTGATACCCGGCATCGGCAACTGGTCAGAAGATCTGACGGACACCCACGGTTACGCCGATCATGTTCTTCTGGCCCGCCATGGTCGGGTACTTGAACGCGAACGCGGTGGCGGCGCTGTCGAAGCTGAGGCCGCCGTTGTGGGCCCAGCCAGCGGTCAGATAGACATCCGTGCGCTTGCTGAAGTTGTAGTCGGCAAGGAACGTCACCTGGTGCATGTTGGGCGGATTGGTGGCAGGGCTGCTGGCCGCGCTCCGGGCGGTCTTGACGTCGGCGAAGTAGTAGGCAAGGGAAAGCCCCAGCGCCGGTGTGGCCTGGTAGTTCACACCGGCCCACCAGTAGTCGTCGCGCAGCAGCGAGGCGCCATTCGAGAATTCGCTCTGGCTGTACCGGTAGCCGGCACTCAGCTTGAGCGTATCGGTCTTGTACAGGCCGGCCGCGCCATACTTGGCGATCTTGCCCGGCTGGCCCGTCACGGCAGCAGGGCGCCAGACGTCGGCACCAACCGAGACGCCGAAGTTGCTGCCATTGAGGTACATCAGCGAACCGCCATAGGCGGTGTTGTCGCTGAAGTGCCCCGGCACTTCGCCCGCGCCGCCATTGGCCAGCACGATCGCGGCGTTCTGTACCGCCACGCCGGTGCCAAACGAGTAGTGGGCCACGGCCTGCAGCGGACCGAACTGGCCCGTGTACTTGATCATGTTGTCTTCGCGGTAGTTCAGCCCCATCCACCAGATGCCCGGCTCGTAGGTGGCGGCGAAGCGCATCGGCGCAAAGTTGGCCATGCCGTCGAAGAACGACGTGTACTGGCGGCCAAACGTGATCTTGCCGTAGGGGTTGTTCTGCAGCCCGATGAAAGACTGCCGGTTGAACAGCGGTGCGCTTTGCAGCGCGCCCGTATCCCACTGGAAACCGCTTTCCAACACAAACAGCGCCTGGTTACCGCCACCTAGGTCTTCCACGCCACGCAAACCCCAACGCGAGGCAGACAGGCCGCCAACACTTGGCATGCCAACCCGGCTGCCACCCTGCGTGGGTGTGGTAGCCGAGGCGGCCACCCGATTGACGTATTCGACGGACCCGTCGATCACGCCATACAACGTGACACTTGACTGCGCGTGCGACCCGGCACTGGCCGCGGCCAATGCCGCCAGCGCGAAAAGCTGCTTCCTCATGCTCTGTCTTCTCCGTATAGGTTTTTTTGATCAGATGTTGCTGTGGGGTGATCGCATTAGAGCCGGGCCGGAGAAGGCAAGCCCCCTTCCTGAGGAGTGGGGAAGCACGGGAAAGTGGCTTTGAAGCGCTACGGAGTTTCCCTATGGCGTTGAGATCGACCCATGCCCGCGGTTTTCTCCCCTCTCCCGCGGCGCGGGAGAGGGGAGCGCATAACAAGCGGTCTCGCGAAATCTCAATGCCATTACGATAACTTTTCTTATCGCAATAGACAGATGGCAGTGCTAAACTTCGTCGCATGAAAAACCGCCAGACCACCTCGTTATTCAGTTTCCCGGATGCGGCATCGCTGGCAGCGCTGCGCGCGTGGCACGCGGGTCTGTCAACACGTGCGGCGGTAGCGCAGTATCTCGACGATGAGCGGGCGCAAGGGCAGTCATCGCGCGGCATCATTGGTGGTATCCGGCGCCAACTGGCCGCCTACGCGCGCTATCGGCTGCGCGAAGACCTGGCGGCGCTGTTTGAATTCGAGGCGGAAGCCCGGTTGCAGCAGGGCAGGGCCGCGGACCAGGCCATCGAGACGTTGCGCAAGTTGCCGCCGCCAATGCCGGCGATTGGCGACGATATCGGCATGTGGCTGGCGCCGTCGGCCGTGGCTGCCTTGCGCGCGCAGGACATTCACACACTGGCCGACCTGACCGTCCGTATTCCGCGCCGCCGTCAGTGGTGGGCCAACGTACCTGGCCTTGGCATGACTGGCGCGCGGCGTATCGAGGCGTTCTTCGCCGAGTATCCCGAACTGACCGCCCGGGCCCGCGCACTGATCGCCGCCGAACCGCGCGGGATGATCGTGCCGTGGGAACAGATGGGGCGCTTGCCACATGAAGTGGACGGTTCGCTGGGCCAGTTTCGCGCGCCGCGCGAGACGTGTCCGCTCGATGCGGACAATGATTACGCGGCCGTGCAGGCCTGGCTGGCACTGCATGAATCCCCGGCTACGCTGCGCGCATATCGCAAGGAGGCCGAGCGGCTGATCCTGTGGGCGATTATCGAGAAAGGCCGGCCGCTGTCGTCGCTGACTACCGAGGACGCTACGGCCTACCGCAATTTCCTGCGCCAACCGATACCGCGCGAGCGCTGGGTGGGACCGGCCCGGCCGCGCAGCGCGGCTGACTGGAAGCCGTTCACCGATGCACTGTCCCCACGCTCGGCCGCCTACACGCTGCAGGTGCTGGGTGCGCTGTTTCGCTGGCTGGTGCAGCAACGCTACGTTCTGGCCAATCCGTTTGCCGGTCTCAAGGTGCGCGGTGGCAGCAAGACCGCCGCGCTCGACGTATCGCATGCGTTCTCGGAAGGCGAATGGATGATCACGCGCACCATTGCCGACGGACTGGAGTGGTCGTATGGCTGGGAAGCGCCCCCCGCGCAGCGACTGCGATTTATCCTCGATTTCACCTATGCCACGGGGTTGCGTGCCAGCGAACTGGTAGGGGCCACGCTACGCAATATCGAAACCGACCTGCATGGCGATCACTGGCTGCACCTCGTGGGCAAGGGCGCCAAAGCGGGCAGGGTGGCACTACCGCCTATGGCCCGCAATGCGCTCGATCGCTACCTCGTCGAGCGCGGCTTGCCTGTAACGCGAGCCCAGTGGGACCCGGGTGTGCCGATCGTCGGCAATCTCGGGCCTGATGAAAGCGGCGGCATCACCGGCGCAAGGCTCTGGATGGTCATGAAGCGCTTCTTCGCCACGGCTGCGGACCAGCTCGAAGCAGAGCGTCCCGCCACCGCGGAAAAGCTGCGTCGCGCCAGCCCGCACTGGCTGCGCCATACCCACGCCACCCATGCGCTGGCACGCGGCGCGGAATTGACTACCGTGCGCGACAACCTGCGCCACGCGTCGGTATCCACGACCTCGCTCTATCTGCACGGGGACAGTGTGAAGCGGGCCCGGCAGATGGAATCGGCCTTCAGCTAGCGCGCCGCGCCAATCGCACCGGTCGCCAGGGCCAGTCCGGCTGCGGCGGCCAGCGCGCCGCTGTAGGCATCGGCCGAGGCATTGCGCGCCAGCAGCAGCTGGTTCTGCGCCAGATTGGCCTCGGTCACCGTTCCCACACCCTTGCGATAGGCCGCGAATGCCGCGTCATAGGTGGTTTGCGCGGCATCGGCCAACGCCCTGGCGGCATCATAGGCAGCGAGGCTCGATTCCAGCGCGCTCTGGCTGACCACCACCTGCCGCACCGATTCCTCCTTGGCGCGGGTCAGCCTGGCTGACGCACTGTCCACGTCGTTGCGCGCCTGCGCCAGCACCGCCGAGCGCATGCCGCCGTCGTAGATCGGTACCGTCACGCCCAAAAACACACTGTTGCCATAGCGATAGCCATTCAGGTTGACGGTAGGCGGCTGTTGGCCAACCGGCGGAATCGCGGTAATTGCCGACCCGCCCGATGCGTACGAGGCAAACGCCGACATAAACACCTTCGGCATGAAGGCCGCCTCGGCAGCCCTGACCCGAGCCTGGTTGGCGCGCTCCACGGCATACGCGCCAAGCACATCAGGCCTTTGCGCGATGGCATTCTCGACAATCTGCTCGACCGAACTGCGCAGCGCAGGAGACAGCGGGCGTACGGGCATCTCGGCGAT
Source organism: Cupriavidus sp. (assembly GCF_057315035.1). Lineage (NCBI taxonomy): Bacteria > Pseudomonadati > Pseudomonadota > Betaproteobacteria > Burkholderiales > Burkholderiaceae > Cupriavidus > Cupriavidus sp. The sequence continues at coordinate 61,278 of NZ_DBHKYV010000031.1, forward strand.
ACGCGGTTTCGATAGCGGCGAGATACCGATGGCCGTGATCAATGCCAGATAGGCATCGGTCTGCGCGCCTTGCGCCTGCACCATGGCGAGGTTGGTTTGCGCCCGGTTCTGGTTAGCCTGCGCAACCTCGACCACGGTGCCGATGCCGCGCTCGAAGCGCGCCTTGGCCGCCGCCTGTACCGCATCGGCATTGGTCATCGCCTGCGCGACCGTGGCCGAACGCGAACGGGCCGCCTGGAACCGGTAGAACGCCACGCTGACATCATGGATGATGCGCTGGTGCAATGCCGTAAACGCAATATTGGCTGCCACCGTGGTCTGTTCCGCCGCTTCCACGATACCCGCGCGTTCGCCGAAATCGAACAGCAGCCACTGCAAGGACAGTACCGAGACCGCCCCATGGTGCGACACATCGGCGCCGGCCTGGCCCAGTGCGGTTGACGTGGACAGGTGCCCATTCTGATAGCCACCCATGGCCGCGGCGGAGATATGCGGCAGGTAACTGCTGCGCGCAATGCCGGCGGCCAGCGCCGCATTGCGTGCGTCGTTCCATGCGATGCGTGTCAGCGGATTCGATGACTCCGCCAGATCGATCAGTTCGGGCAGCGAATAGTCGTGGGCCGGGTCAAGCAGCGGAGGCGGCGCCAGTGTAGCCAGCGCAGTGTTGGCTGGCAGCGTGTAGTTCGACGGCCGGTCCGGCGGTGTTGCCTTGCTGGGTGCGCCAGCCACGATTTCGCCGGAAGTCGTGGTCGGTGGCTGCCAGGGGCGATCCGCTTGCGGTGGGGCAAGGTCGAGCGCCGACGTCGCGCAGCCGGTCAGCGCCATGCAGCATATGGACAGCGCCAGTAGGTCAGGTTTGCGCATAAGAAGAAGAGGGGTTCGCGCCGCCCGATGAAGTTCCGGCCAGCCGCTGGTCAACGACCGCCAGCAGGGCGGTGCGGATATCCAGCCCGGCCGGCGGATGGACCTCTGCTGCGGCTGGGGATACTACGTCGACGGCCTCCAGGACACGCAGCCGCTCGGCCACCGCTGCATCGCCCGGAAACCGTTCCGCCAGCAGGAACAGGGGGCCGGCAACGCTATCGAGCGCGCCCAGCCTTGCGCGCTGATGGTCGACCCAGGATGATTGGGGCGCGACCGACGCCGGTTCATAGCGCGCGAGATCCAGGTCCTGAGCGATATTCCCCTGCAATGCCAGGGCCGCCGCCGCATGCGTGCGCTGCAATGTGGGCCGGGGCGCATCGATCAGTTGCTGCCACTGGCGCGACAATGCGCCCATCGCCGCCTCGATGCGCGCGGCGATGCTGACCGGCCAGATCCGCGTGAACACCAGGTACACCACCAGATTGCCAATGATGATGCCGATCACACGGTCACGCGCAATGGTCAGGTCGAAGCCGGGCCCGGCGCCCTGGATCACGCAGAGATAGAGCGCGAACGCAATCTGGAATCCCGCATACGCAATCCGTGGCGAACCCTGCGCCACCCATGCCGAGAGCCACGTCCCCACGAAGACCAGCCCCAGCAAGCCACCAACCGAAGACAACCAAGGCACCACGTAGACGATGGCCGCTGTGCCGATGGCCGCGCCCACCAGGCATCCGGCCAGGCGCAGGGTCAGTTTCTCGACGGTTTCAGCCGCCGTGCCAAGCGATACCAGATAGCAGGTGATAAAGCAGGTGTGAATGCCCGGCCAGTTCAGTTGCTGGTAGAGCAGATAGCAGAACATTGCTGCGCCCGTGGTCTTCAGCGCATAGTGAATGTGGCTGCGATTGGTAAAGGCATCGGCATCGAGGAAGCCACCGCCCTTTGCCGGCGGCGCGACGTCCTCGCTGTCAGCACCGGCCCCGATGACTTCCGCATAGCCCTCGATGGCAGTGCGCAGTGCCGTTGCCACGGATTGCTGCACCGGTGTCAGTGAGCCGATATCGGGCAGCGGCAACACGATGTCCACCGGATACCCGCCGGCGGCGAGCATGGCCGCCATGGCTTCGAGCGTATCGGCAATTGGTGCGGCACAAGCCGCAGGCAGCCGCGCTGCCGGTTCCCGGCCGGCCACGTCCGCAGCCAGCAGGATGGCCATGGTCGACGCAGCCGCCTGCCGTAGCGCCAACACATCCGCGGCATTCGCGCTGCCTTCGAACTTGGCCAGCTTCAGCCAGCCATCCACGGGCTGCACCCCATCGCGCAATATGGCGGCAAGCGCGGTGCCGTCCGGCTTGTCCGTACGCAGGCTTTGCGCAGCGACGTTCAGGCAGTGTGCCAGGCGGTCTCCGGCCAGCCTGCGCGGTGACGGCCCAATGGCAAGGTTGGTCACTACATTCGCACCGATCGGAATCGCCACCATCAGCCACGCATACAGCAGCGCGCGCGTGGCAAGTTCGCCGGCCGGGACCAGCCCCAGTTCGTCCAGCGCAAAGCCGATGATCATGGCGACGATCGCACCAACCGGGCGCAACTTGCTGGCGGAAGTCAGGAACAGCAGTGCGGTGGACACCACGGCCATGCAGGCCACACGCAACATGGGATTGTCGACACTTAAGTCGGCCAGCACGATCACCAGCCCGATGATGAAGCTGATCAGTATCAGCGCCGCCACGCTCATCACGATACTGCTGGTGCGGTCAGGGCGGTTGATAAAGAAAATCACATAGGCGGATATGGCGGCTTCGGGCGTGCCATAGATTGCCGTGACAAGTACTGTCAGCGTACTGGCTACCGCGATGCGCGTGGTTGCAGCGGCGCGCCCCGGGAACGGCGCCAGCAACGCGCCAATGGTACGCGGCCAGTAACGAAGCCCGTCAGCGGCAGGCCGCGCCATGCCGTACCTCGACGGTTGCACTGGCGCCCACCCGGGCGAGGGTCTCCGGTGGCGCCTCCAGCTTGATCCGCACTGGGAAACGGCGCGCCACGCGTACCCAGTTCACCGACGGCTGGACATAGGGCAGCGCGCGCGGCAGGTTGATCCGGTCGGTATCGGTAATGCCCACCCCGATGCCGTCCACGGTGCCACGCAGCGCATGGCGCCGGTCAATCATCGAATAGACCGTGGCGCAGTCCCCAATACGGATATCGGCCAACTGGGTTTCGCGGAAGTTGGCCACCGCGAACCACTCGCCGGTATGCACCAGCAGGAATAGCGACTGGTTGGGAATCACGACTTCACCGGACAGCACCCTGAGCCCGCTGACGCGGCCGTCATGCGGCGCGCGGACCACGGTATCGTCGAGGGCGCGCTGCACGATGGCCAGCGCCGCCTCGCGGGCTTGCACGGTAGCCATGGCATCGTCGTCCTTGCCCACGGCCTGCGCCGTACCGGCGCGCTGCGCTTGTGCCTGCTTCAGCGATACCGCCGCGTCGCGCTTTGCCACCTCGGCCTGGTCGAGCTGTTGTTTGGGTACATAGCCGTCGGCGGCCAGCGGACGCAGCCGTTCCACGGTGCGCGCGGTCAGTGCGTAGTTCTGCTCGGCGCGTGCAATCTGCTCGGATGCCACCGAGGCCGTGGCCTGTTCGCTGCCAATCGTCCGGCGCCGCGTACCCAGCGTGGCCTGTGCAAGCGCCAGGTCCGCCTGCGCCTGGGCTACGGCCAGCCGGTAGGGCACCGGGTCGATTTCGAACAGCACATCGCCTTTTGACACCCGCTGGTTGTCGGTGACCAGGATGCGGGCGATTCGCCCACCAACGGGCGAGGCCACATGGACCAGGTCGGCATCGAGCGATGCATCGTCGGACGATGGATAGCGGACCGTGCGTTGCCAGGCGTAGACGGAGAGCAGGACCGCCAGCAGCACGATGACCAGCGCAATCAGTTTCCCGCGTAGCGGGCCATGCTTGACGCCGGCCATCTTCATAGGATTTGCCCAGAACCAACCAGCCAGACGATCTCGGCAATCATCAGGCCAATCGCAGTGTTGACCAGCAACTGGAAGCGGACCGTTTCCGCCCAGCCGGTGGCCACAAACACCCGCCAGGCAATGACGGCACCCAGAATGCCAACCAGCGCGCTCAGCAACCAGAGCGGAAAATAGGCCCCGAACAGGCCAAAGGACGGCGCGCCGGCACAACCTTGGAGCGAAGCGGCTAACACGACCAGCACGACCAACGCAAGCGAGCGTGTCATGGGACAGGGTGGCGGAATCGGTTCACGCAATATAGCAGCGCCGCTTCCCGATTGTCCAAGGCGCCAAGAGAATTTAGAGTAGTGACTTGAACCGCATGTTAGAAAGGTGCTACCAATGCGCAGGGAAGTACAGGCTGACGATATCGAACTGGGTAATCCGCTGAAATCAGCGCTGGTTGATGAACTGGGTTTCCCCGTGGCCGACGAGGGCACCGTATTTCATACGGCTGAGGAACGAACGCTGGCGCTGCAGGGCGGCCGCTGCTTCTGGGCCGATGATATGGCGCCGTTGCGGGCCGACGCGCCCAACGCCGCGTGGCACGACCGCTATGGCCTGCTGGTCGGCACGCTGCTGCATGTCAAGCGGCCCGGCGATGCCCACCGCGCGGCGGTCAGCCGCCTGATCGGCTTTAACGAAGGCGCGGCATTTATCGGCTGGCCGAGCCTGGCGGGCGCTGCCGCGGACGTCGTTGATGGCGAGACGGTGCTGTTCCGCGGGTTCTCGGGCACCAATATCCATAGTTTCTCGGCCCGGGTCCAGGCCACCTCGCGTACGCCATTCCCGTACTGGATGCTCGACGACATCAAGCATCTGGAAGCCCGGGAGATGCGCGGCAGCATCCGGGTGCCGGTGCGGCTGGTCGGGTCGTTGTCGCTGGCCGATGGCCAGTCGTCGCCGCAAACGGTACTGATCACCGACCTGAGCCTGGGCGGCGCCTCGGTTTCCACCGCATCGAGCCAGCTTGGCACGCCCGGCCTGGAGGTAAAGCTGGAGTTCACGCTGCGTGCCGCGGGCCTCAAGACGAAATTCGCGGTCCAGGGCTGGACCCGCGAGGATCCCGATGCCGACACCAGCCAGCCGTTCCACCACGTCGGCGTCGCGTTCGATGCCTATGGCGAACGCGAAGCCCTGCTGCTGCACTCCTTTATCCATGAGCAACTGCTGGAGAGCGCAATGATGCGGCCGGGCAAGGCGTCCTAGCGCGAAGCCGTGGTGCAGACGAAGTTGCGTGCATCGTCGATGCTGCCAGTGCCCTTGTACTTGGCCTGCTTCGGATAGGCGCATAGCGGACGCGTACGGCTTGCGCCATCGGCAACCTGTGCGGCCGTAGCCAGACCGCCGGTCTTGCTCTCCAGCCCCTTGGCCGAGGCCAGGATCTGGTCGGGCGCCTGCCCGTGCTCCACCCATTGCTCCAGTGCACCGATGGCGTCGAAGGTGTTCGGGCCGACGCCCCCGCGGCAGTGCCCCATGCCGGGCGCCAGGAACAATCGGGCAAAGTCAGGCGTATGGCTAACCTTCCGGCTTACCGCGGTGTAGTACTGGACCGTGTCATAGGCATTGCCGATCGGGTCGGCCAGGCCGTGATAGACAATCAGCTTGCCGCCACGCTGCCTGAATGCGTTGAGGTCCGGATCGACCGAGTCGACGAACGCGCCAATGCGTTCTTTGACGGTGGCGACATCGCGATCCCAGTCAAAGCTGCGCCAGTCCCACGCGGCATCCTTGAAGACCCAGTCGCGGAAGAATTCGGTACGGAACGCCTGGGGGCCTTCGATGGCATAGCCCCATCCGCCCAGATAGCCGGATTCACTGCCGACCGGCCAGCCAGGGTAGATCTGAGCCTTGGTGCGCGGGTTGCGAGCGCCCGCGTAGAGGCGCCTGAGCGTCGCGACTTGCGGGCCGGTCAGGCAGGCATCGCCGTCCGCCGTTCCTTTGCACTGAAGCACCTTCGGGTCGAAGTGGCACTGGGCGGGGTCACCGATCAACCCGTCCACAAGACCGTCCTTGGCATCGCAGGCGGCAATCGCGGCACGATTGATCGCTGGCAGCTTCGCGGGCGGGATATAGCCAGCCTGGGTCTTCAGGTTCTGCGTAGCCATCCACAGGAAACCCTCATTGAGCGCCGTACGATTGTTGCCAGGCGCACCGGCGATGATGCCGTCGAAATCTTCGGGATACCGTTGCGCGGCAGCCAGTCCCTGGCCCCCGCCGGTCGAGCAGCCGAAATAGTAGGCGTGTGAAGCATCGCGTTGTTCATAGACCTTGACCAGCGCCCGCGATGCGACGGCCGCCGCATGGACCGAACGGTAGGCCCAGTCGGCGATCTTCTCGGGATGACCCACGCCCCAGTTCAGGTTTTCATTGCGATAGCCGGCCTTGTCGGCATGACCGCTGTCGCTGGAAATCACGGCGTAGCCGCGTCGGACGGCAGGTTCGAGTTCGTCGTAGCGGATTGCCCCGACATACCCCCCGTTGCCGACGACGAGCGTCTTGCCATTCCATGTGTCGGCAGGCGGCATCCAGAGCTCGAAGCCGATATCGGAGTCCGGCGTCGGTGTCAGCCGACCGGAAACCCGGCAGAACGCAGGCAGATTTTCAATCTTGTGGCCATTTGGCAGCGCCAGCGCACCCGCTGGCTGGTCTGACGCGGCCGTCAGCGTCACGCCGGGCAGGCTCGTGTCCTTGAGCGACTCGCAGGCAGTGGCCGCATGTGCCGACGGTGCATGCATCAGCACGCTTGCGAGCACGGCCGCGGCTGGCAGACATGGTTTCAGGAAACTGGTTTTCGCGGGCATCGGGGGTTGTCTCGGTGGTTTCTTGTAATGGGGGAATGGACAGAAGCGCAGGGAAGGGCGCATCCATTCTTGACGACTCCTTACTAAAAGAAAAATGGATTCTCTTTTAGTCTCCATAAAGGAATGTTTTATGATGCGAGCTGATCCCGTGCCGTTTTTACTGGTTTTTACTGTTTCCCCTTTACTCCGCTCCCCATGAGCACTATTCGCATGCTCAAGACCTTCGTCGCCGTGGCCGATCATGGCTCGTTCGCGGCGGCGGCCGACCGCGTGGCGTTGACCCCGGCCGCCGTCGGCGCCCAAATGAAAGCGATGGAGGATGAGTTCAAGCGCGCCCTGTTCGACCGGGCCGGGCGGTCGGTGACCTTCACCCCGGCAGGCCTGGCGCTGGTGACAAGGGCGCGACGATTGATTGACGACTATGAGGACATGCTGGCCGACGCACCGGCCGGCGACGAGATTGCTGGCACGGTCACCATTGGCGCCATCGTGTCGGCAATGGGAGCCTTGGCGACCAGCGTGGTCGACCTCAAGATACCGTACCCGTCGCTGGATATCCGGATCGAGAATGGCCGGCAACCCGAGTTGTACGCGAGAGTGCTGACCGGCGATCTCGATGCCGCGATCCTGGTCGAGACCACCAGGCCGGACGGGCGTGAGGCAATCTGGTCGCACCTGTACAGCGAGCCGCTGATGCTGCTTGCCAGCGCCCGTGTGGCTTCGCCTGGCATGGATGCACTGGAATTGCTGCGCAGCCAGCCGTTCATCCGCTTCGATCGCGCGATCACCACGGGTGCGCGGATCGAGCAGTTGCTGCGTCGCTGCGCCATCGAGCCCATCGAACTCGTCGAGATGAATTCCTTGCCGGCCATCGTGGAACTGGTGCGGCAGCACGCGGGGGTGTCGATCGTGCCGGTGCTGCACCATTTCGGCTGGGAGCGTGACCCGGCGCTATGCCTGCTACCGCTGCCCGGCAAACCGCTGGCACGGCGCGTCGGCATGCTGGAGAGCACGCGCCGGATGTCCGTGACGGCAATCATCCGCGAACACTTTGTGCGCAAGCATTGCGGATAGCACAGGGGACTCGACCAGTTCTATTCGTCGAACGGTTGTTTGCCCAGCACAGTGACCACATGCTCGACGAAGCAGGTGATGCGGGAAGCAAGCGCGGTATTGCGGTAGTAGACCGCGCTGATCGACTGGCGGACATCGACCGTCTGTTTTGCAAACAGCTGCACCAGGCGACCGCTGAGGCGGTCGTCGTGCGTCATGAAGTCCGACAGGCAGACAATGCCCTGGCCGGCGAGCGCCAAACTCCTCAGCGTTTCGCCACTCGACGAGGCGATGGTCGGCTTGATATGCAGGATTGTTCCATCGTCGTTACGCAACGGCCAGTCATTCAGCGAGTCGGGCTGGGTAAAGCCCAGCAGCGCATGCTCTGCGAGTTGTGCTGGCCTGGTCGGCGTGCCGTGCCGTTTCAGGTATTCCGGACTGGCCAACACGCGAATGCGGCTGGTGCCGATCGGCCGCGCGTGCAGGGTGGAGTCTTTCAGCGCGCCAATGCGGAATGCCACATCGGTGCGTTTCTCGATCAGGTCGATGATGCCTTCGTTCGAGTTCAGTTCCAGCTCCACTTCCGGGTAGCGGGCTCGGAAGCCTTCCACGAGCGGCACGATCACATGCAGCATGAATGGTGTCGCGGCATCGACGCGCAGCCGTCCGACCGGACGCATGCGCCGCGCCGCCATCTGTTCCTCGGCTTCGTCGACCAGCGCCAGAATGGCTCGGGCCTGCGTCAGGAATGCCGCGCCTTCCTCGGTCAATTCCAGCCGCCGCGTGGTTCGCCGCAGCAGCGTGGTCTGCAGCTTTTCTTCGAGCCGGCTCAGCGTGCGACTGGTGGCCGACACCGTTAGCTCGAGCTGCTCGGCTGCCGCGGTAATCGAGCCGGTATCCACCACTGCGGCAAACGCCAGCAGTTCGTCGATTGTCGTTTTCATTCTTGATTTGAAATCAAATGAATCCGACTTATACAGGTATTGCGTCGCAAATGTAAGGGCGGGAGGGCTGCGCCATCGGCGGCCGCGCGCAAGGCGTCTTTACGGTTGTTCGCGGCGCTTGTATCATGTCTTCTCATCATTTTTGAGAATTCTCAAAACGCATGAGAATTGACGAGACAAGCCAGACGGACCCGTGGCACTTTCCCCGCCCGGATCTTGCGGCCATGTATCTGCGAGCCTTCGATCTGAAGTTGTCCGCCGCACGCGGACTGTTTGCGCGTAGACGCATGGGCAAGACAGAGTTCCTGCGCCAGGATCTGATGCCTGCCGCGGTCGAGCAAGGCTATCTGACTGCCTACACCAACCTCTGGGACAATCGCAGCTCGCCTGAAACAGCGCTAGTGATGGCGTTGGCGGAAGCGCTTGCACCAAAGGGGGCGTCTGCAGTGCTGGCGCGGTTTCGCACCCCCATCAAGAAGATCAAGGCCAGCGCAAAGCTGCCGGGCGGCGTGGAAGGGGCAGTCGAAGCCGAGCTAGGGAAGGCCGGGGCAGACCGGACTGCCGCGCTGCACGAGGTACTGAAGCAGCTCGACAGATCGAAAAAGCCCTTGCTGCTTGTCATCGACGAGGCACAAGTCCTGGCCGGCGCCAACCATAGCGACTTTGCCCATGCCTTGCGGGCGGCTCTCGACATTCGCAAGGAACGCGTAAAGGTGATCTTTGCCGGTAGTTCTGAGACCACGCTTCGGACCATGTTCGCGCGAGCGTCGGAGCCCTTCTACAACTGGGCGCCGCTTGAGCCGTTTCCGTTGCTTGGCGACGAATTTGTGGCGTTCACCATCAAACTGCTAAACAGCATGGCGCGACAAAAGCTTGGTCAGCAGGACGGCTTGCGTGCCTTTGAGGAATTGCATCGGACACCGGAATTCTTCAAGCGGTTTATCGAGCGTTACATGCTTTATCAACCTCAGGGACCCATCGCGGCGCTTGACCATACAAAGTCATCGGTGTTCTCCGATGAACACTCACTGGCGCAGTGGCGCGAGCTCAAACCTGCTGATCGGGCAATCCTGTACCTGTTGGCACGCGGCGTGTCGGATCTGCACACAGGTGCCACACTGGAACAACTTGGATCCATGCTCGGCAAGCCAGCGACCCGGAACACCACCGCACACGCACTGAGTCGATTGCTGGCCGGGAACATCATCACCCGCCTGGCGATTGGCGACTATCGCATCGAGGATGAAGCGTTTGCCGAGTGGGTGCGAAGACGTGCCGATCCGCTGGCCGACGCGTGATGGCAGAGCAGGGCGGCGACGCTCTCAGCTTGCTGACGCCTTCGGACCCGGCCCGCTGGTGCCGTCGATTTCGCCGATGTTGCTGACACCGGTCAGTTGCGAGATCAGCAGATCCTTTTCTTCCCATTGCCGAGCCAGCCAGCGGTGAAACTCCCTGCGGAAAGAGGCATCGGTGCCGTAGTCGCTCGTACAAAAACTTGCCGGAACCGGGACCTCTCGCACACGGATCTGCACGATACCGGTCTGGCCGCAGGCAAACTGCCAGAAGCTCGGCGCACCGTCCGAATAGACGATGGTGACATCGAGTACCGAGCGAAACTTTGCGCCCATGGTGTTCAGGGTCACGGCCAGCCCGCCGGCCCGTGGCTTGAGCAGATTGCGGTATGGCGAACCTTGGGATGCGTGTTTTTCCTGCGTGAAACGGGTGCCTTCCGAAAACACCATCACGCTGGTTGGAACCTGCGAGAACTTCTCGCATGCCTTGCGTGCCGCGTCCTGATCCTGGCGTCGCGAGTCCGCGCGGCGGCGCAGTTGCGTCTTGCCCTGGCGCTTCATGAAGGGAAAGTCCAGCGCCCACCACGCCAGTCCGATCAATGGCACATATATCAACTCGCGCTTCAGAAAAAATTTCAGAAGCGGGATGCGCCCGCCTAGTGCCCGCTGCAATACGAAGATATCGACCCACGACTGATGGTTGCAATTGACCAGATACCAGTCCACGGACGACAAACCATCAATACCTTCGACATCCCACGCACGCTGCTGGATCCAGCCAAACCAGACGTTGTTAACCGACACCCAGGCCACCGCAAGCGCGTTGAGCAGCGGGTCGATTCGCCGGCGCAGAAGTGCCGGTGATATCAGTTTGAGCAATGCGAGCGGAAACAGCAGGCAACACCAGAAAGCCGTGTTCAATGCCAGTACGATCAGGCTTGCAACACCACGTGCCGAAGGGGAAATTTGGATAGATTTCATGCGCGCGATTTTGCACAGGATCAGAATTCCTGGCGTTGCGCACCGTCAAAATCTAGTCATTTGACTACGCGAACTTCATGCGACGTCTTATACATCACGGCATGACATGCCTGTCGTCATCCGTCTGGACGATTGCCCAAGGTCATCCCGATCTCTACGCTGGCGGCAAGGTAGGCAGGCTTGTCGACGGAATGCCTCTGTAAATTTTACAGTTCGGCAATGCGCTGCCAGTAGAAGCGCCGCGAGGCAGTTAAACACTATGGAGTCGATATGGGCCAACGACCACTCCGCTGGATTTCTGCCACGTACCGAGGCCTCTACATTCACGTCCTCGCGTTTGAGCTTGTGGAAGATGAGATGTCCAGTGCTTCTCCTGGTCCCAAATGGGGATACCTGATGGGCGTAGGTCGTAGCAAGGCGCCCACTTCAGATATGCAGTCTGGGCCCGATAGCGGAGACCATAGCGATTACTTTACGCGTGAAGCGGCAGAGCAAGCAGCGCTGCATCATGGGCGATCCGTCGCCGACGTGATTGCTGAATGCTACTGAAGCCAGTCCACGAGATCCGCCCATCCTCAGGAGATTGCCATGCAAGCTGCGTTCTATAAGGGCCACACCATCAGAGGATTCGCAAGTCCGATAGGCAACGGCAGCTTTATCGCGTCCGGAGGCGTCGACAAGAACAGCCGCCGCATCAACGAGTCAGGCGAAATTGGTTGCTATCCCTCGTCGGAGACGGCGGCTGCTCAAGGGTTGTCGTGGGCGAGAGCGTGGGTTGATGCCCATTTCCCGGATAACTAGTGCCCGGCAATGCAAAGGTTCAGGAAACGGTCAACCGTCCGTTCGTGCTGTCGGGGGTTGGGTCACTGCCTGGACCAATATTCGGGCGATAATTCATTTAACATAATATGTGTTCTATATTTTTTGCCTGTTGGCACCAAGTTGTAATGTCCGCTTATAGCCAAGTTCAAATGTCCGAGTTGATGCGCGTACCCTAGGCGGCTCCTGGTCTGGTGAGGAGCCGTCATGCGCCCCGACACGGTTACCCTGACGATGCGGCAACTCGACCGACTCAAGATCATCCAGGCGCTGGCGGATGGGCACCTGAAGACCGGGATTGCCGCGGCACGTCTCGGACTGACGCCAAGGCAGACGCGGCGGCTGCTAAAGCGCTACCAGGTTCAAGGCGCGACCGGACTTTGCAACCAGCACCAAGGTAAGCCGGGCAACAACCAGCTTCCTCCCGGCCTGGAATCGCGCGTGCGCGGCCTGATCCGCGACAGCTACGCGGACTTCGGCCCGACACTCGCCTGTGAGAAGCTGCGCGAGCGCCATGGCATCGATCTGGCGACGGAGACGGTGCGCCGGATCATGATCGACGCTGGGTTCTGGGTCCCTCGGAAGCTGCGCCCGCCCAAGGTCCATCAGCCGCGCAACCGCCGGGCCTGTCTGGGCGAACTGGTGCAGATCGACGGCAGCGATCACGCGTGGTTCGAGGATCGGGCGCCGGCCTGCACGCTGCTGGTCTACGTCGACGACGCCACCAGCCGCCTGATGCAGTTGCTGTTCGTGCCGACCGAATCGACGCTGGCGTACTTTACGGCGACGCGCGCCTACTTGGAGCGGCACGGCAAGCCGATGGCGTTCTACTCGGACAAGGCTGGCATCTTCCGCTCGAACCGGCGGCCGTCGCCCGAGGAACGCGGTTATACGCAGTTTGGGCGGGCGCTGTTCGAGCTGAACATCGATATCCTGTGTGCCAATACGAGCCAGGCCAAGGGGCGCGTGGAGCGGATGAATGGCACGCTGCAGGACCGGCTCGTGAAGGAGTTGCGGCTGCGGGAGATCTCCAGCATGGCCGCAGCCAACGCCTATGCGCCGGCGTTTATCGCGGACTTCAACGGGCGCTTTGGCAAGGTGCCGCGCAGCGATTTCGATGCGCACCGGGCGCTGCGCGGCGACGAGGATCTGGCACGGATCTTCAGTTGGCGCGAGTGGCGCAAGGTCTCGCAGAGCCTCACGCTGCAGTACGACCGGACCATGTACCTGCTGGAAGACCGTCCGGAGCACCGCCACCTGATCCACCGCTACATCGAGGTGGCCGAGTATCCGGACGGGCGCGTCGAGTTGTGGGCCGAGGGCGCGTCCCTGCCCTACACCACCTATCACCGGCTCTCGGAGATCGACCAGGGCGCGATCGTCGAGAACAAGCGGCTCGGCCACGTGCTGGCGATTGCGGCGCGGGTGCAGGCGCTGCGCGATAACCGGCATCAGGTGGGCCCGTCGCGCACGCTCTCGGGCGAGCCGCCATGTCCGGCCAAGGTGCCCCTGAACGTCAAGCGCCAGCGGCTGATCAATCGGCTCGATCTGGAGCGGGCGATGGCGGGACCCGACGGCCCCACCCTGCTCCCGCCTCAGGTGCCACCGGCCAGCACCACCGCCCGACAGCCACCCCCAAAAAAACATCCGACCCCGCACAAAAAGCACGCCCGGACGGACATTTGAATGTAGCGGGCGGTGAAACATTTCAGAACGCCCTGGACATTGAATGAATGTGTGATTGTTGGCCGTTTTCCTAATGTCGTATTTGGGATGAATTGAAATGTCGCACCCCATCCCGAATCATGCCAAGCTGACCGCCATCAACCGCGCAGCCGCTCCCGGGCTTGACCGTCCCGGAGGGAAAGCTCCGCACGGATCGCAGCACCGTGCTGGTCCAGGTCAGGAAGCGTTGCGTCGGCGCGCAACGCCTGCCCGATCGTCACGGGCAGCGCCGGCATGCGCAGCTTTCGATTTCCCGGGCTCGATACGCTGACCAGCCGCTCCGGCGTGTGCGTTTCGGCATGGCGCATCGCATCGCCCAGATCGCGCACGACGCCGCTGACGACGCCGGCCTCATTCAACATGACACACGCCTGTTCGGCACTCACCTTCGACAGCGCGTCGGCTAGCACCTGCCGTAACGCCGCCCGGTTCGCCACGCGCGCGGCGTTGTCGCGGAAGCGCGCGTCCTGGGCAAGTTCCGGCTTTCCGATGCACTGACAGAGGCGTGCGAAGTGCTCCTGCAGGTAGGCCGACAGCACGATCTTGCCTTCCGCGGTACCAACCACGTCAGCCGCAGGCGCCAGTGTCGGCTGCCCATTGCCACACCGCGACGGCGGGGTTTCGTAGAGTTGGTATTCGGCCCACTGCTGGCTCATGGCGTCGGTCGCCACGTCGATCAGCGACACCATGACATGTGCGCCACGCCCGCTCACGCTACGCCGCACCAATGCAGCCAGCACGCCGGTAGCCAAAGTTCGGCCGGCCAGGACGTCGACGATCGTGAAACCGACCCGCGTGGGATCTGCGTGAGCGTCGCCATTCATGCTCATCATGCCGCTTTCCGCCTGAGCCGCGATATCGAGTCCGGGCCGGGAAGCCGCCGGGCCGCTGTGCCCAAAGCCGTTCACCGATGCGTAGATCAGTTTGGGAAACTGCTCACGCAACTGGCTGGCACCAAGCCCGTACTTTTGCATGACGCCGGGGCGTGCGTTCTGCAGCAGGACATCCGCGCCTTGCACGAGCGCCAGTGCTACGCCACGATCCTCAGCATCTCGCAGATCTAGCACGATGGAGCGCTTTCCACGGTTGTAGGCCGAGAACATCGGTCCGCACTCATGCTTCTGCCAACCGGAGCGGCGGCTTGCATCGCCGCCCGGCGGCTCCACCTTTATCACGTCCGCCCCGAGGTCAGCCAGGATCTGCCCGGCCGATGGCGCCGCGATGAACTGGCCAAAGTCGATCACGCGCAGCCCCGCCAGCGCGGCAGGCTCCTCACCACCAGTCTTCGAAATTTGCATATTGTCCGCTTCCCTTTTTTACTTACTCCGGCTTCACGCCGGCTGTCTCGGCGATGTGATGCCATGCCAGCGTGTCGTCCGCGACCACCTTGCGGAACTGTGCCGGCGTAAGCGACGGGGACACCGGCACATTCAGCGCCGTCAGCCGTTCGCGAAAGGCCGGGGTGGCGATAGCCCGCAGCACCTCCTGATTAAGCCGGTCCACAAGTGCCTTGGGCGTGCCGGCGGGCGCGAACAAGCCGTACCAACTAGTAGTCGGAAACGGGTAGCCCTGCTCGCCCATGGTCGGCACATCGGGAAACTGGGGCAGCCGACTGGTGCCGCTGACCGCGAGCGGGACCAGCCGGCCGGCCCTGACCAGTCCGATCTGCGAGCTCACATCGACCCAGCCCACCGGCAACGTGCCGGCTTGCACGTCGGTTGCCACGGCGGCCGTACCCTTGTAGGGCGCATGGGTCATGCTGATGTTCGCCTTCTTCAGGAAGGTTTCCATCGTGAGATGGCCGCCCGAACCCATACCCCATGACCCATAGCTCATCTGGCCCGGCCGCTGCTTTGCATAGTCCACCAGCTCCTTGAGGTTATGAACCGGCACCTTGGGCGAAGCCACAAGCAGGTTGCCGAAACTGCCAATCTGGGCGATGGCTTCAAAGCGCTTCAGCGGGTCCGGGGCGCGCGTGTACAGGGACGGATTGACGACCATGGCGCCGGCATATGTAAGCAGCAGCGTGTAGCCGTCAGGTGCGGCGGCAGCGACGGATTCGCTGGCAATCAAGCCATTGGCACCCGGTTTGTTTTCGACCACGAATGGCTTGCCAAACGCGGTGCCGAGCTGTTCGGCAAGCACGCGTGCCAGCGCATCGGTGCCGCCGGCCGCCGCGCTAGCGACCACCAGTCGCACCGGCCGGTTTGGCCAGGCTGCCGGCTCCTGTGCCCAGGACAGCGATGAAACCGTCGATGCCAGTGTCAGCGCCACCATGGCGCCCAATCCATGTCTACGATTGCCGTTCATCCTCTGTCTCCTGTCTAGTCTTGTTGACTTGTGTCTGAGGTACTTGCTGTGGTTTGAGGCGGGAGCGCTTATTCGAAGGGTGGTTCGCCGTGCCAGTCGAAGAAATCCGGCATGGCCGATACGCGGTCCACGAACATCGCCGGTCGCTTGTCCAGAAAGCTCGCGATGCCCTCCTTCGCGTCGTCCGAGCGACCGCGCGATTGCAGTGCCCGGCTGTCGAGCTTGTGCGCGTCCATCGGATGGGCAGCGCCTGCCATTCGCCAGATCATCTGACGCGCCATCGCAACCGAAACCGGCGCCGCGTTGTCGGCGATTTCCCGCGCCAGGGCTTGCGCGGCCGGCAGCAGTTCGTCCGGCGCGTGCAGGGATCGCACCAGGCCGCGCTCCAGCGCCTCTTCGGCGGAAAACACGCGCCCCGAGAAACACCATTCGAGCGCGGTGGAGATACCCACCACGCGAGGCAGGAACCATGACGACGCGGCCTCGGGCGTAATGCCGCGGCGCGCGAAGACCAGGCCGAACTTCGCCGTGGTCGACGCCATGCGGATATCCATCGGTAGTTGCATCGTCACACCCACGCCCACGGCTGCGCCGTTGATGGCCCCGATGACCGGCTTCAGGCTGCGGAAGATTCGGGTGGTAACGCGGCCCCCGTTGTCGCGCCGCACTGTGCCGGCCTCGGTGCCGTAGCGCTTCTCGTAGTCGAACGTCGCACCGCCTGCCGAGAGATCGGCGCCGGCACAAAAGGCCTTGCCGGCGCCGGTCACGATGACCACGCGCACCGCGTCGTCTGCATCGGTGGCGTCGAATGCCGAGATCAATTCCTCCGCCATCTGAAAATTGAAGGCGTTCATCTTCTCGGGGCGATGCAACGTGATGGTGGCGATTCCGTCCGCCACGCTGTATTGGAGGGTATCGAACGCAGGACTTGTCGTCATGGGCGGAGGCGTCTGGGCCATCAGGTTGTCGATGCCATCACACTAGCAACCCCTCTTCTGCGCCTGCGATACCTGTTTCGCTATCTTGAACGTTCTCCGCACAGCGACTCTTGAGCCAAGCCTGGACAACAACAGCTGTTGGCGCCATTTTTCTGATGTCGTACTTGGGCCATGGTGGATCGGGCCTACATGCGCAAGAATTGATTGACCATAAACAACCAGTCGTCTATTATTCCGCCGTCTACCCTCGAATGAATCAACCATGCCACGGCCCGCCAACCCCGAGATCCGCAACCGACTGCTGACCAATGGTGGTCGTGTCATTCACAATCTCGGCTTCAATGGTGCCGGTGTTCAGGACATCGTGGCTGCCGCGGACATTCCGAAGGGATCCTTCTACAGCTACTTCGAGAGCAAGGAGACTTTTGTCGCCGAAGTGCTTGAAGCCTATTGGGCATCCATCGAGCGCCGTCATGGCACTGTCATGTACGACGCCCGCATCAAGCCCCTGGCAAGGATCGAGAGGCTGTTCGAAATGCTGATGGAAGACCACAGGGCATTGGACTTCAAGCTCGGTTGTCTGGTTGGCAACCTTTCCCTCGAATTATCCAATGCCAGTGGCGACGTCCGAAAGGCCCTCGAGGGCATACTGGCGCGCTGGGAAAGCATGATTGCGGTCTGCCTTGATGAGGCGAAGGTGCGCCAGGAGCTTCCTGGGGATTGCGATTCCGCACAACTCGCGGCCGTGATCGTTGAGGCCTGGGAGGGAGCTGTTCTGCGTAGCAAGGTCGAGCGCGATGGCGATGCCTGCCGCCGATTTTTGGAAGTCACGTTAAAGCGGTTGCTGTACTGAAAATTTTTTACTGTTTTAAATAGACGACCGCTCAACTATTTAAAGGGGAACGGAGTCGAATCCGTGGCCGTCATCAATGGACACCCCAGCGGCGTCCAGCGTTAAGCGGTTAATTCACCACAAAGGTACTTTCCATGTCCAATCCCCCTACTCCCTATGCCGATCCCGTTGACGCGGCGCTCCCAAAGTCCGATATCGAGCTGGACCTGCCTCGCACAGCGCTCGTGGTCATTGATCCGCAAATCGATTTCATGAGTCCCGCAGGCCGTAGCTGGGGCGTTGTCGGAGAGAGCGTGACAGAGCAGAACCTGGTGCCCAACCTGGTTCGTCTGTTTCAGGCTGCCAAACAGGCTGATATCACCGTTGCCATCTCTCCGCACTACTACTTTCCCCATGACCACACCTGGAAAGCTCAGGGTCCGGCCGAAATCTTCCAGCATGCCCTCGGCATGTTCGACCGTCCGGGCGCGCTGACCTTGGAAGGCTTTCGCGACTCCGGGGCCGATTTCATGCCCGAGCTCAAGCCGTACATCGAGGACGGCAAGACCATCATCTGTTCGCCGCACAAGCTGTACGGCCCGCAGGCCAACGACCTGGTCCTTCAGTTGCGCAAGCAGCGCGTCGATCAGGTCATCCTGGCAGGCATGGCCGCAAATCTATGCGTCGAATCCCATCTGCGCGATCTGCTCGAACAGGGCTTTGAGGTTGCCGTGGTGCGCGACGCCGTGGCGGGCCCGAAGGTGCCGGAAGGCGACGGCTATCTGTCCGCGCTCATCAACTTCCGCTATATAGCCAATGCCCTCTGGGATACCGACGAAACCGTGCGGCGGTTGGCAGGAAAGATTGGAGCAACCGCATAGGGCCCGTCATGCGCCAGGGGCGACGGCCCCTTGGCGCGGCAACGGCGGGGTGCATAAATGTCCGGTTCAAGAAATGCATAGGGGCAAGTCACATGCCTAAGATTCCTTCGCGCTACAGCTACTTCGCCTATGGCGCTATCCAGTCCGGATTGACCTGCTCCATCGCTGCTGCCATCGCAAACATTCCATTTGCAGACGAAGGCCTGTTCTTTCAGCACTGGCTAAGGTCCTGGAGTGTTTCCTGGCTGACCATGCTGCCAGTTGTCATGTCTGCCACCCCCTTCATTCGCCGCCTGGTTGAGCGAATGACAAGCCACCCATAGTTCATAGGGGTGGCTTCAGAGTTCAGAATCTATTGCACGGCGTGAAGTCGACTTCCTCACTGCTAACAATTCCGCCCACTCGGCCTGGGGCGCGTTGATTGCTCCAGTACAGATTGGTGTGTCGAATCACGGCATCCGCTGGTGGCGCGCCCTTGCTCGTCCGGTCTACTGTCGTATGTGCGTCGCTGACCAGAATCGCGTCATAGCCGCGCACCAATGCACCATGCAGCGTCGAGCGGATGCACATGTCTGTCTGCGCGCCGGCCACAAGAAGCTTGCCAACGCGCAACTCCGATAGCACGCGCTCCAGTTCGGTGTCTTCAAAGGCGTCGCGATATTGTTTTTCAACGATCGCTTCTCCCGACGCCGGCGCAAGTTCGGCGACAATCTGCCACGCCTCGCTGCCCACTTTCAGTTCTTCGTCGGTGTGGCGGACCCATACAACGGGTATGCGGGCGCTGCGCGCCCGCTCGATAAGCAGGTTGACGGCGCCAAGTACTTCATGACGTCGACAGGCATTCACAACAACTTCGTTCTGCAGGTCGATAACGACAAGTGCGGTGTTTGGGCGGTCGAGTAACGTAGTCATGAGCGGACACCTTTCGAGGAAGAACGCATTCTAGCCAGCAGTTCCAATCATGTCGCGTCTTCCGGAAAGAGCGATTCAAGCGGTGCAGGCCTTGTGGAGACGCGCCACAAATTGGCACCTTTGCGGCATGGCCGGTAGAATTCCCTTCCTCTGGCCACTCTTCGCGCAACGCCACGACCCCGGATGGCAAACAAAAGCTGGATTCTGCATTGGCCCCTGGTCCTTGCCTGTACGCTGGGGCTGGGCTATGCGCTGCAGCCAGTAATTTCCGCAGCCAGCGTGCTGGTAGCCGCGATGATCTGCGGCATGGTCGTCGGGTTCATGGCCTTGCCGCTGCGCGTCAGGCCCGCATTGACGAGGATTGCGCAAGCAATAACCGGCACGGCCATTGCCAGTACGCTGCATCTTGCGGAGCTGTTCGACGCGGTATCGGATGGGCTCGTCGTGCTGGGAGTTGCGCTGACAATCGGCAGCGCAACCACCGTCGGTTGGCTGCTGGTCCGTTATTCGTCGCTGCCCGGCACCACTGGCGCATGGGGCAGCCTGCCTGGCGCGGCATCGATCATGGGCGCTCTAGCAAGCGAGAACGGCGGTAACGGCATTCTGGTATCGCTGATGCAGTATCTGCGGGTCGTGCTTGTCGTGGTGACCGGTCCGTTGGTGGCGCACGCCATTGTAGATGCCCATCCTGTGGCCCCTTCCGCCATTGCGGCCGCCACGCACACATCGACCTCCCCTTGGCTGCTGGGCACGCTGACCGCGATTGGCATTGCCGCAGTCGGCTGCTGGTTGGGCACGCGCTTGCGCATACTGGCCGGCGCGTTCCTGGTTCCGATGGCCCTGGGCGCCATCTGGGTGACAGCCGTTCCGATCCCGGTGGTCGTGCCCTCTCCCCTGCTTGGCGCCTGCTTTGCGATCCTGGGCTGGACCATCGGCCTGCAGTTCCGGCGCGACCTGTTGCGGCCGCTGGTGGTATCACTGCCGATCATGCTTGCCGCCATCGTTGCCATGATGACGCTGTGCTCTGCCACAGCGTGGCTGATCTCGGCGATCAGTGGCGTCAGCTTCCTGACCGCCTATCTTGCAACCTCCCCAGGCGGGGTCGAGTCTATTGTTGCCATCGCGCTTGGCACGGACGCCGACATGAATTTCGTGGTGGCGAGCCAGACGCTGAGACTGTTTTCCGTGGTGCTCTGCGGGCCCTGGATCGCCAGGCGGATGACGCGGTCGGTCGCCGCGTAGGCGCAGCCGGTACCATGCTTCGCCCGGGAGCCCTCCCATACTCATATGCCAAATCGGTCGTTTGGCTTCAGCGTTCACGCAGTTAGACTAGGCACCCTCTTTCTAGACTGCATTGACGCGTTTTCATGGCATTCCCGATTACATCCCGCGTGGCACTGGCCCTTACCTTTGGCGTGGCGGCCGTCGCCGCCACCAGCAGCGCTGCGGCTGACACCTATCCCAGCCGCCCGATCCGCCTGGTGGCACCGTTCCCGCCCGGCGGCGCTACCGATGTTCTCGCGCGACTGCTGGGCAAGCAACTGAGCGAGCGTCTGGGTCAACCCGTGGTCGTGGAAAACCGTGCAGGCGCCGGCACCATCGTCGGCGCCAGTTACGTCGCCAAGGCCGCGCCCGATGGTTATACGCTTCTGCTCACGGCGGGTACCACAACCTTCACGATCAATCCGGCGCTGCAGAACAACCTGCCCTACGACCCGATCAAGAGTTTTGAGCCGATTGGCTTTGCCACGCGCCTGCCGCTGGTACTGATCGCCAACCCCAAGGCGCAGATCAACGACCTGAAACAGCTCGTAGCCAAGGCCAAGGCCGAGCCGGGCAAATACAGCTATGGAACGTTCGGCGAAGGCAGCACCGCGCATTTCGCGGGCGAACTGCTCTGGTACAACGCCGGGATCAAGCTTGTGCACGTGCCGTACAAAGGCAGCGCGCCGGCCATGAACGACCTGATCGGTGGCCAGATTCCGCTGGCCATCGACACCGTGACCGCCGCCGCGCCGCAGATCAAGGCTGGCAAGGTGAAGGCACTCGCCGTTACTACCGCGCGCCGCTCCGCACAACTACCAGATGTGCCAACGGCTGCGGAAGCCGGCATCGCCGGCGTGGATATCGACGCATGGTCGATACTGACCGCGCCGCGCGGTCTGCCTGCCGACGTCAAGCAAAAGCTGACCAAGGCGCTGGCCGATACGCTGGCCGACGCAGGTACGCGCAAGCACCTGCTGGACGCCGGCTTTGAGCCGCGTTACGGCACGCCGGCGCAGGCCGAGGCGCAGATCGAAACCGAACTGCCGAAGATGCGCGCCATTGCCCGCCGTGCGGGCATCAGCGCGCAATAACTACGGGCGCGGGGCGGACAGCAGCGTATGGCACTCACGTATGAGCAAGGATGTTGACCAGCTTTCCAAATGGGTCTCGGACGAAGAACCTGCGCACGCCCCACGGTTCATCGACCGGCCCATACTCAACGGAAAATCCCGCATCTCTCATACGCCGGTGCGCTTCGTCTACATCATCCACTTCGATCGACAGGTCCGGCACAGGCGTCCCGGATCCGCCCTCTGCTGCGAAGCTTACTTGAATGGTCATTTCCGAGTGTAAGCCGTAGGTCCGAATCCAGCCGAGGTCCATCAAGAGTTCAAGGCCAAGAACATCCTGATAAAAGGCGCGAGCACGCGCCAAGTCGACGGCTTCAAAATTGGCAACTACACGTTTGACTTTCAATTCTCACCCCCTCTTGCATATTTGATCCTCCAGGAATTGCATCAGCGCCTGCACGCGGGCCGTACGCCCGCGTCGCGTCGGCACCAGCAATGTCACCGGTGCGCTGTCGAATTCCCAGTCGGCCAGCACGCGCACCAACCTGCCTTTCGCAACAGCATCGGCCGTGTCCCATTCCGAACGCAGCACCAGCCCCAAACCCTGCTCCGCCCACTGGCGCGCAATGCTGCCGTCATTGCTGGTGTAGGCGGGCACGACGCGCACCGTCTCCCGCGCCGAGGGTCGCCGTCCTGCGCCGGCACCGCGCCGGCGAAAGCGCCACAGCGTCACGTCCTCGTCGTTCTCACGGATGCAGATGCAGGAGTGCGCGAGCAGGTCACGCGGCTCCTTGGGTGTGCCGTGTTGGCGCAAGTAGGCCGGACTGGCGCACAGCCAGCGCGCATTCGGAGCCAGCGTGCGAGCGATCCACGATGAGTCGCGCACGGCGCCGATGTGGATCACGGCATCCGAGTCGTGCCGGTCAGGCCAGGGGGTTTCGCGCAGGTCGAGTTGCAGGCGCAAACCCGTATGGGCCTTCGCAAAGCGCGCCATCAGCGGCGCAATATGTTGCCGTCCGTAGCCGAAGGGGGCGGCAATGCGTAGCGTGCCCGTGAGCCGGCTGTCCTCGCGGCGGAACGACTCAGGCAACGCATTGAGCTGAGCCAGTAGCGCCGCGCCCTCGCGCGCGAAGCGTTCGCCTTCGGGCGTCAGGCTCAGCCGGCGGGCAGTGCGGGTGGCGAGCGCGAGGCCCAGGGTCGACTCCAGCTTGCGCAGACGCGTAGACAAGGCCGGCGGCGTGACATTCAGCGCGCGTGCCGCAGCGCTGAGCGAAGGCGACTGAGCCAGCGCCTCGACCAGGCGCAAATCCTCGATCTGGATCATTCACTTCAGCTTAACGATTGATATTCTGAAATTTAACCACAGGTCACCCTATCGCCTCTACATTGAGAGCCTCTGACAACCTGCGCCAGCCAATTTCTGGACCGAAGATATGAAGGCAGACATGAACAACTCCCCCGCTTCGCTGGCAAGCCTGGAAACGCCCGCGGCAGTCATCGACACGCACCGCATGCACCAGAATATCCACCGCATGCAGGCACGCATGGAGGCGCTCGGCGTGCGTTTCCGCCCGCATGTCAAGACCAGCAAGTGTTCGCCTGTCGTGCACGCGCAGGTCGCTGCAGGCGCCAGCGGTATCACCGTCTCCACGCTCAAGGAAGCCGCGCATTTCTTTGACGAAGGCATGACAGACATCCTCTACGGCGTGGGAATGGTGGCCAACAAGCTGCCACAAGCGTTGGCGATGCGTCACCGGGGCTGTGACCTCAAGATCCTGACTGACAGCGTGGAATCCGCGCGCGCCATCGTCGCCTTTGGCGCGGCGCATGGTGAAGCGTTCGAAGTCTGGATCGAGATCGATACCGATGGCCATCGCTCGGGCATACGTCCGGATGAGCCGGCATTGCTCGACGTCGCCTCCGTATTGCATGAAGGCGGCGCGCGTCTGGGCGGCGTGATGACGCATGCGGGGTCGAGCTACGAGCTCAATACTCCCGAGGCGCTGGCCGCGATGGCCGAGCAAGAGCGCACCGGATGCGTGCGCGCCGCCGAGCGCCTGCGGCAAGCCGGCCTGCCCTGCCCCGTGGTCAGCGTAGGCTCGACGCCTACGGCCCTCTCGGCAACCAACCTGCAAGGCGTGACCGAAGTTCGCGCCGGCGTCTATGTGTTCTTTGACCTCGTGATGCGCAACGTGGGCGTCTGTTCGACCGAGGACATCGCGCTCAGCGTGCTAACCACCGTGATCGGACATCAGGCCGAAAAAGGCTGGGCCATCGTCGACGCCGGCTGGATGGCCATGAGCCGCGATCGTGGCACGCAGAAACAGCAACACGACTTCGGTTACGGTCAGGTGTGCGGACTCGACGGCACGGTGATTCCCGGCTACATCCTCAGTGGCGCAAATCAGGAACATGGCATCCTCTCGCGCGATGGTGCCGCGGACGAGGACATTGCCAAGCGCTTCCCGATCGGCTCGCTGCTGCGCATCCTGCCCAATCACGCCTGCGCCACCGGCGCGCAGTTCCCTGCTTACCACGCGCTCGACGAACAAGGTGAGATCTCCGAATGGAGCCGCCTGCATGGCTGGTAGTCGCAACGTTCAGCCAGTAGATGGTGGCGCCGTAAAGGCTGCTAACGCAGCGTCTCCCTCAACGCAACCCGCAGGAATTCCCGCAAGCTCTGCGTCTGCCGATCTGCTTCGGCATCGAGTCGCCAGATCAATCCGACATCCATGGATGGCACCTTGTCAGAGAGGCTGCGCCGCAGGATGCGCTGCCCTTCCAGCGACCAGGGTCGATAAACGAGATCGGACAGGATAGACACGCCGCGGCCCGATGCCACCAGACTGCGCACGGCCTCGATCGAACAGCTTTGCAGCCGCACGTTGGGCGAGAGCCCGTACTGCCCCCAGTACTTGATCACGGTGGCAATATGCTCGTCCATGTCGAGCAGGATGTAGTCGTGCCGCGCTACGTCGGCCAGGCTGATCTCTTCCTGCTGCATCAACGGATGATCCGGATGCCCCCAGAGCTGACGCCCCGACCGCAGCAGCGCTTCGCAGCCAACGTGATCCATCTCGGGCAGGTTGGAAACCAGTAGCAAGGCCAGGTCGAGCTTGCCGGCCTGAATATGCGCCTCGATATCGCCGCGCGGCCGCTCCAGAACCTGCAATTCCAGCTGGGGAAATTTTTGCTCCAGTGCAGGCAATAGCTTAGGCAGGACATACGCCGTGATCGTCTCGGTAACGCCCAGGCGGACGACGCCCGTCAGCGTCGCGGGAGTAACCGCGGCCGCACTGACTGCCTCGCGCACGGCCACGTCGATCTGCTGCGCATGACGCAGGAAGCGGATGCCCGCGGCTGTCAGCCTTACGCCTGCGGCGTGCCGCGAGAACAGCGGCGCGCCGACTGCGTCCTCCAGCGCCTTGAGCGATGCCGTCATCGAAGACTGCGAAACGTGGCAGCGCTGTGCGGCCCGCGACACCTGTCCGGTTTCGGCTATTGCAACGAAGTGCTGTATCTGTTTCAGGGTGGGCAGCATCGATTTTTCCGATATTGCAATGTCAAAACTATGAATTAGCTATAACGCCCCATGCTAGCTAGCATCCAGCTCGAAGACAAGTTGCTGGGATTTGGCGATGAGCGAAGTGGAAAAGAAGGGGTTTTGTACGTTGTGCCGTTCCCGTTGCGGCACGATCAACGTCATCGACGGCGACACACTGGTCGCGGTACGCCCCGACAGCGACCACCCCACCGGCAAGGCCATGTGCCTGAAGGGCAAGGCTGCTCCGGAACTGGTGCACAGCGCCGATCGGGTCCTCTACCCCATGCGCCGGACCAATCCGAAAGGGGCGGACGATCCGGGCTGGGTGCGCATTTCCTGGGACGAGGCGCTCGATGAAATCGCCGCGCGCCTGGTGCACGCGCGCGCTACGCGCGGCGCCGAGTCCGTCGCGTTCGCAGTGACGACACCCAGCGGCACACCGCTGTCGGACAGCATCGACTGGATCGAACGCTTTGTCCGCCTCTATGGCAGCCCGAACATCTGTTACGCCACCGAGATCTGCAACTGGCACAAGGACTTCGCGCACGCTTTCACCTTTGGCTGCGGGATGCCGACGGCGGACTACCGCAATGCCGGACTGATCCTGCTGTGGGGTCACAACCCGACCAATACGTGGCTGTCGCAAGCCGAGGCAATCGGCGCCGGGCGAGCGAGCGGCGCAAGGCTCATCGTGGTGGACCCGCGGCAGACAGCCTTGGCGGACGACGCCGACCAGTGGCTGCGCGTCAAGCCCGGCAGTGATGTTGCGTTGGCCATGGCACTGGCCAACCTGATGATCGAAGCCAATGCATTCGATATCGATTTTGTCAGACGCTGGACCAATGGCCCGCTACTTGTGCGCCAGGACAACGGTGCCTTCCTGCGCGGGGGCGACATCGGCCTGGCGGATGCGGACAGCCTGCTGGTCTGGGACGCCCGTCAACGCATGGCGGTGCCGGCCGGCAAAGCCGTCGATGATGCACGGCACATCGCGCTGCGCGGTACCTATGCCATCCCGCCGATGAGCGGCGGCGAGGGGCAAACCCTGCTGTGCGAGGGGCAAACCCTGCTGTGCCAGCCGGTCTTCGATTTATATGCGGCTGAGTGCGCGCGCTATCCGGTCGAGCGCGCGGCGGCATTGACGTGGATCGCGGAGGGCGATATCCGGCGCGCGGCAAGCCTGATCGGCGCGGCCGGCAGCATCGCGTACCACGCCTGGTCCGGCGTCGGACAGCATGAGAACGCCACGCAGACGGAGCGCGCCATTGCCTGCCTGTATGCGCTGACGGGCAGCTTCGACCGCCGCGGCGGCAACCGCGTCTATCGCAAGCCGCCGTTCAATGCGGTAAGCCGGTTCGACTTACTGAGCCCGGATCAGGCGCGCAAGGCGCTGGGACTCGATTCGCGTCCGCTCGGTCCGCCGGCGCAAGGCTGGGTCACGGCACGGGACCTCTACCGTGCGATCACCAACAAGGCCCCTTATGCGGTCACGTCACTGATTGCGTTCGGGACCAATACGCTGTTGTCTCAGCCCGATGTGGCCGACGGAGTGCAGGCCCTGCGCGACCTGGAGTTCTACGTGCATTGCGACCTGTTCGAAAACCCTAGCGCCAGGTACGCGGACATCCTGCTGCCGGTGAATACGCCCTGGGAGCGCGAGGGGCTGCGAATCGGCTTCGAGGTGTCCGCCGCAGCCGAGCAACTCGTGCAGTTGCGCCAACGCATGGTCGCGCCACGCGGCGAATCCCGCTCTGACAACGACATCGTGTTCGCACTGGCCACGCGCATCGGGCTCGGCAAGGCTTTTTTCGGCGGCAGCCTTGAAGCAGGCTGGAACCACATGCTGGCGCCGACCGGGCTGACCGTGGCGGCGCTGCGCAACGCCCCGGAAGGGATACGCGTGCCGGTCGAGGACATGGAAATGAAGTACGCGGTCGGCACCGACGCCCGGCCTTTCAACACACCGACCGGGCTGGTCGAGCTCTACTCCGAACGACTGCTCCGACATGGCTACCCGCCGCTGCCCGGCCTGCCGGAATCGGCATGGAACGACGCAGCACAGACAAGTGGATCGTTTCCCTATCTGATGACGTCGGCAAAGAACGGCTACTACTGCCACAGCCAGCAGCGCGCCGTTACGTCCTTGCGTCGCAAGGCAATGCTGCCGCAGCTCGATATGTCCGGCGAAATCGCCGCGGCCAGGAATATCCGCACGGGAGATCCTGTCCGGGTGTCGACGCCTGCCGGCAGCGCAAGATTTACCGCACGCATCCAGCCGGGGCTGCATCCGGCCGTGCTGGTGGGCGAGTATGGATGGTGGCAAGGATGCGATCCCATGGGGCAGCAGCCCACCGCCGCGCTCGGTCCGGACAGCGCGAACTTCAACGCACTGATCGATGCGACCCGCCAGGATCCGGTCAGCGGTTCCTCTCCGCTGCGATCCTGCCGCTGCAACGTGGAACGCGACGCGGCGTTCGATATAGCGCGCAGGCGCTGGGAGGGTTATCGCCCGTTCCGCATTGTCGCCCTTGTCAAGGAAACCGCTGACGTAACAGCGGTCCAGATGGCGCCTGCCGACGGGGGCAAGCTGCCGGACTACCTGCCGGGTCAGCATGCGACCATCAAGTTCTTTGTCGGCACCGGCAGGCTGGAGGTGGTCCGCTCCTACTCGCTGACCGGACCCGCGACCGTCACGGACCGCCGCAGCTATGCCATTGCCGTGCGGCATGCGAGGGCCAGGCTGGCCAGCGGCGAGGTGGTGTCTGGCTTAGCTTCGGCCTTCATCAACACACAACTGGCGGTCGGCGACACCATCGAACTGCGCGCGCCCTCCGGCACCTTCGTCATGCCGACGCGTACGGCAAGACCGCTGGTCCTGCTCGCCGGCGGCATCGGCATCACGCCGTTCATCAACCTGCTGGAATCGCTAGTCGATCAACAGGAACCGCCCCGGATGCTGCTGCTGTATGCGAACCAGAGCGGCGCCACGCACGCCTTCAGGGACCGGCTGCGCGAACTGGAAGGACTGATCCCGGCACTCACGGTGATCAATTTCTATGCCGCTCCCGCGGATGGCGACATCCTCGGGAGCGACTTCCAGGTGCAAGGGCGTGTCACTGCGGCGGCTGTGCCGGATGCGCTGCTGGCCTCGCGCCCGCTGGTGTACATGTGCGGGCCTGACGCCATGATGACGGCATTTGCCGCCGGGCTGGCCGCCAGGGGCGTGCCGCGCTTCGATATCCAGAAGGAGATTTTTCGCTCGCCGACGGCGCCACGGATCGAGGCAGGTCAAACCTTCCAGGTACGGTTCCGCAGGTCAGACATCACGCATCCCTGGCGCTCCGAAGATGGTCCCCTGCTTGGCTTCGCCGAGGGCCAGGGCATTGCGCTGCCCAGCGGCTGCCGGGTCGGCCAGTGCGAGAGCTGTGCGGTCCGGATCGTATCCGGGTCAGTACTCCACCTGCATGGCGAGGCGCCCGATGACCCCGGCGTATGCCTGGCATGCCAGGCAGTACCTGCAAGCGACCTCGTCATTGACGCATGAATCGCCATTCCCATTCTTTCAAAGAGCTATCTCCATGCTGAATATCGATGCGCCCACCACGCGGGCGTCCCTGCCATTCGACCGCCTTGTCACAGTCCTGAAGGACGCGTTCGCGACTGGTTGCGAGGTGCCGCTGCGGCACAACCATACGGTCACCGCTGCGCCGGGCGAGCCCGGCACGCTGTTGCTGATGCCAGCGTGGAACGCGGCGAGCGGGTACCTGGGCGTCAAGACCGTGTGCGTCTATCCCGGTAACCACCGACGCAAGCTGCCGGGACTCTACTCCACCTACATCCTGTACCGCGCGGAGACAGGCAAGCCGCTGGCGTTGATCGACGGCAATGAGATCACCTCCCGGCGCACAGCCGCGGCGTCGGCGCTTGCCGCCTCCTTCCTGAGCCGCAAGGATGCAAGTTCGATGCTGGTGCTGGGCGCCGGCCGCGTGGCCAGCCTGCTTCCCCATGCCTATCGCACCGTGCGCCAGATCCGGCGCGTCGCCGTATGGGATATCGACCCGGACCAGGCCCATCGACTGGTTGCATGCCTGTGCGCCGACGGCTTCGATGCCCATGTGGTCGACCGGATCGATGCCGACACCTGCGCAGTCGATATCGTCAGTGCGGCAACGCTGTCCACCGAGCCGCTGATCCGAAGGGCATTTCTCCGGCCCGGCACCCACGTCGACCTGATCGGGGGCTTCACGCCTGCCATGCGAGAGGCCGATGACGCGTGTTTCGACGGCACCTCGGTGTTTGTCGATACCAACGAGGCCTTGCACAAGGCCGGAGACCTGCTGTCGCCCATCGCCAACGGCGTGATCGGCGCCGACGACATCCGCGGCGACCTGGCCGTCCTGTGCCGGGCCGGACATGCGGGCAGGTGCTCGGCGCAGGAGATCACGGTGTTCAAGGCGGTGGGAACCGCGCTGGAAGACCTGGCCGCGGCCGCCATGTGTTTCGAGGCCGTGGCAAACCATTGATTAGAACGATGACGGAAACTGCCAAGGAGTTCAGCATGAAAGAGACAAGCATGGCATTCGCGGATGCCGGGAAGCGACAGCAAGGCGCACTGGAACGCCTGGCGATACGGGTGACCGACTGGTCCGAGCGGTGGTTCCCGGACGCGTATATCTTCGCGGCCATCGCCGTGGTCGTGGTGGCGTTGGGCGCCATGATGGTGGGCGCGCCAGCGCCGGCCGTGGCGAAGGCCTTTGGCGACGGCTTCTGGAGCCTGATCCCTTTCACCATGCAGATGGCCGTGGTCGCGATCGCCGGCTATGTGGTGGCGGTGTCGCCGCCGGCAGCCATGCTGATCAACCGCCTGGCAGCCTTGCCGCGCACCGCGCGCGGCGCCGTGGCCTTCGTGGCACTCGTAAGCCTGTCGACGTCGCTGCTCAACTGGGCGATCAGCCTGATCTTCAGTGGCTTGCTGGTACGCGCGATCGCCAGACGCCGCGGCTTCCGTGTCGACTACAGGGCAGCCAGCGCGGCAGCCTACCTCGGCATGGGGGCTACCTGGGCACTAGGACTCAGCTCCTCCGCCGCGCAGCTACAGGCCAATCCCGCCAGCCTGCCCAAATCGCTATTGGATATCACCGGGGTCATTCCATTCTCCGATACGATCTTTCTCTGGCAATCAATGGCGATGACGGCCGTGCTGATCGTAGTGTCCCTGGCGGTGGCGTACTTCTCGGCTCCTACCGAGGCGCGGGCCCGCACGGCGGCCGATATGGGGGTTGACCTGAACGATGCCGATGAACTTGCCGCGCGGCCGTCCCGGCCGGGCGAATGGCTGGAATACAGTCCGATCCTGACGTTGATTCTGGTCGCCATGGGCGCGAGTTGGCTCTACCAGGAGTTTTCCGCCAAGAATCCGATTCTCGCCATCTCCAACCTGAACACCTACAACTTCCTGTTCCTGCTGCTGGGCATGCTGCTGAACTGGCGCCCGAAACGCTTCCTGCGTGCCGTAGCCAGGGCGGTGCCGTCCACGGCCGGCGTCCTGATCCAGTTTCCGCTGTATGGCGGCATTGCCTATATCCTGACCAAGGCAACCGGCGGCGACGGCGCCCCGCTGTCGCACCACTTGGCGTCGGCCTTTGTTTCCATGGCGACCAGGGAGTCGTTCTCGGCGGTCATGGGCGTGTATTCCGCCGTGCTGGGCTTCTTCGTACCGTCCGGCGGCGGCAAGTGGATCATCGAGGCACCTTACGTGATGCAGGCCGCCAACGAACTGAAGGTGCACCTTGGCTGGGCCGTGCAGGTCTACAACGCCGCTGAAGCGCTGCCAAACCTGATCAATCCTTTCTGGATGCTGCCATTGCTCGGTGTGCTCGGCATCCGGGCCAAGGACGTGGTCGGCTTCACCTTCACCCAGTTGCTGGTGCATACGCCGCTGGTTCTGTTCATGCTATGGGCTTTCGCCGCGACGCTTTCCTACCATCCTCCGGTGATGCCTTGAGGTCGCCCGGCGAAGGCAGCCAGCAGCTACGGAACCGCGGCTTTTGACGCACGAACCTGGTTAGCTACCGGGTATCCGCCAGCCGCGCCACGGTCAAATCCACTAGCGCCCGCAAGCGTGCAAGCCGGCGCAGGTCGCGGTGAATTCCAAACCAGACGTCTCGCCCTGGCGGTGCTTCGCCCAGATCGATGCGCCGCAGGTCGGGCGTCGCGTCGCCCAGCGCGCACGGCAGCACTGCGAAGCCACCGCCCTCGGCGCACATCCGTGCCTGCACGCCGCGGTTGTTGCTGCGATAAGCGATGCGTGCCCTGGGTAGCATTCGCCCGGCCCAGGTCACGTCGGGAAGCGTGCCAAAGGCGGTGTCCATGCTGATGAGCGCAACGCCCTGCCCGTCGCCGGCATGGGGCGCCACCAGATCCCGGTGTCCGTACAGCGCGTACTGCATGTGCATCAGCTTGCGCTGGATGACGTCTGGCTCCTCGAACGGTGTGATGCGAAACGCCAGGTCGGCCTCGCGGCGCGCAAGGCTGTACTGGCGGGAGTCCGTCACCAGTTCCAGCGACACGTCCGGATGCTGCCTGAGGAAGGCGGCAAAGACCGGGGTCAGCACATGCATGCCAAACCAGTCGGATGACGTGACACGCAGCGAACCTGTCAGCGTATTGCCCTGCCCGGCCAGCGCCCGGGAGAGCCCGAGCGCTTCCTCCTCCATACGCTCTGCATAGACCAGGACGGCGCTGCCTTCGTCGGTCAGCACCAGGCCGTCGCTGGTTCGATGGAACAAGGCCTGCCCCACTGCTTCCTCCAGCGCCCTGAGGCGCCGGCCCATGGTCGGTTGCGTCTGGCCGATCACTCGCGCTGCGCCGCCGAGCGTCCCGGCCCGCGCGATCGCGAGGAAGATCCGGACATCGCTCCATTGAAGTCTGTGGTCATGCATTTTTGACTGACTGCCATTCAGGATTGTTGATTTCCATGCGATTCCGCATGAACCATCATGAATCCAACGACACGCGGAAAGCAAGATTTCCAGGCGTGATGACCAAACGGAGACTCAGGAGATGACAATGTCCATGCAAGCGCTGATGCTGAACCACTACAACGGCCCCCTCGAACCAACCACGCTGGCCAAGCCCAACCCCGGCCCTGGACAGGTGCTGGTACGCATTGCCGCCAGCGGCCTCAATCCGCTCGACACCAAGATTCGGGCGGGCGCCGCCGCGCATGCGCGGCATCCGCTGCCGCTCGTGCTTGGCATTGACATGGCCGGCACAGTGGAAGCGGTTGGTGCGGGCGTTAGCGCTTTTCGCGCCGGCGACGAAGTCTACGGCATGACCGGCGGCGTGGCCGGCATGCAAGGTTCGCTCGCGCAGTACGCCGCCGTCGACGCCGATCTGCTGGCACGCAAGCCGTCGAATCTGTCCATGCGTGAAGCCGCGGCCCTGCCGCTGGCGTTCATCACGGCCTATGCCGGTATCGTCGATCGGGCCCACCTGCGAGCCGGGCAGACCGTGCTCGTCCAGGGCGGTGCTGGTGGCGTCGGCCATATCGCGGTGCAACTGGCCAGCGCGCTGGGCGCCACGGTTTTCGCCACGGCCAGCGAGAAGAATCTTGACCTGGTGAGCGAACTTGGCGCAACGCCCATTGACTACCGAGCGCAGTCCGTTGAAGCGTACGTCGCCGCGCACACGCAGGGTGAAGGCTTCGATCTGGTCGTCGACACGGTCGGCGGACCAACGCTGGATGCCTCGTTTGCCGCGGTAAAGCACTTCGGCCACGTGGTCAGCGCGCTCGGTTGGGGAACACATGCGCTGGCGCCGCTGTCGTTCCGGGAAGCCACCTACTCCGGCGTATTCACACTGTATCCGCTCCTCAGCGGCAAGCTGCGCGCCCATCACGGCGAGATCATGCGCGAGGCCACTCGGCTGGCGGAAAGCGGACTGTTACGGCCGGTGGTCGATCCGCGCCGCTTTACGATGGCGCAGGCGGAGCAGGCATATGAACTCGTTGCCGCAGGTACCGCGCGCGCCAAGGTGGTCGTCGAGATTGAATGATGGCGGCGACCCGTTCGAAACCCCGCTGCTATCGCGGCGGCAAGCCACAACGTAGCGTTGGGCGGGGACGCGACGAGTAGTCCGGATCGATCACCGCCGCTCCAGCCATGCAGGCGATGACAGGTGTTCCGCAAAGTAGTCGGCCAGCGCGGCGACCTTGGCTGGCCGGGCTCGCGCCGATGGCGTGACGAAGTACAGTCCGCCGCGCGTCAGGTTCCAGCCGGTCAGGATCGTCTCCAGCCGCCCATCGGCCAGATACTCGCCGGCCATGAATTCCGGCAGTTCGGCGATCGCCTGCCCAGCTAGCAGCATGGGCAACAGCGCTTCCGAGTTGGTCACGCGCAGCGGACCGACCGGGGTGACCGGGTGTTCCTCGCCCGCGTCATTGACGAAGCGCCAGACATCGCTGCGCGCCCGGTAGGCATAGGACAGGCACGGTCTGCCGACAAGATCGCGGGGGTGGGCTGGGTAGCCGAAGCGTTCCAGGTACGCTGGCGATGCCACAACGATCTGGGAGATCGGGCACAGGCGTCTGGCAATCAGCGACGAGTCCGGCAACGCGGCGATCCGCAACGCCGCGTCGAACCCTTGGGCGACGATATCCACGGTTGCATCGGACAGGTGCAGATCGATCGAGACCTCTGGATAGGCCTGGAAGAAAGCCGGTAGCAGCGGCGCGACCCAGCGCAGCCCGAAGGACATCGGCACCGCAAGCCTGACGAGCCCCCGAGGCTGAATCGACATCTCCCTGGCGGCGTTCTCGGCCTCTTCTGCCTGCCGATAGATGTCGCCGGCTTTCTCGGCAATCGTCGCCCCGAATTCCGTCAGTGCCAGTTGCCGGGAGGTGCGATTGAAAAGCCGCGCGCCAAGTCTCTCCTCCAGCCGGGCAACACCGCGCGACACCGTCGCCACGGACACGCCCATGGCCCGGGCCGCGGCGGCAAATGACCCTTCTTCCGCCACCTTGGCGAACATCGCCAACCCTTCGAAATCCGGAAATCTGATCATTTCATTTTTGCAACGATGGTTTTCGATCAATTCTATTTCGAAAAGGCGCGCCGGTCGATATTATTCCTCCATCGCTTCTCGCGATTCGCAATCGACCGAAATCAGGCAAGGAGAATCACCATGACCCGCAGACTCGAAAACAAGATCGCACTCGTTACCGGTGGCACCAGCGGCATCGGACTGGCCACGGCCAAGCGCTTTGCCGCCGAAGGTGCCCATGTGTTTGTCACCGGTCGCCGGCAGGCCGAGCTCGACCAGGCTGTCGCAGCCATTGGCAATGCCACCGGCGTTCGTGTGGACTCGTCGAAACCAGAAGAGCTGGATCTGCTCTACAAGCAGATCCGCGCCGAGAAGGGCCAGCTCGATGTGCTGTTTGCCAATGCCGGCGGCGGCACGATGGTGCCGCTTGGCGACATCACCGAGGCGCACTATCACGACACCTTCGACCGCAACGTCAAGGGAACGCTGTTCACCGTGCAGAAAGCGTTGCCGCTGCTCGCCAGGGGTGCTTCGGTGATTCTGGCCGGCTCGACCACGACGATCGAGGGGACCGCTGCCTTCAGCGTCTATTCCGCGTCGAAGGCCGCCATCCGCGCGTTCGCGCGAAGCTGGATTCTTGACCTGAAGGACCGCGGCATTCGCGTCAACACGATTAGCCCCGGTGCCACGCGTACGCCTGGCCTGGTCGAACTGGCCGGCCCGGATGCCACCCAACAGCAGGGCCTGCTGGACTATCTCGCGTCACGCATCCCGATGGGGCGCGTAGGGGAGCCCGACGAAATTGCCGGTGCAGCCCTCTTCCTGGCGTCCGACGATTCGAGCTTTGTGAACGGCGCGGAATTGTTTGTCGACGGTGGACAGGCGCAGGTCTAGGAATGATGAGGCAGTCGCAATCCGCGCGCTTCGGGCTGACAGAACCGACGCGCCTTCAGCGACTGCCCACCCTTCGCCACTGCCTTGCTGCCGGGAAGCAGGCAAAACGCGGCCGCGCATCTATAATCCGGCATGACTTCCGCCTCCCCCACCTCATTCGCCACATTGCCGCTGTCCGCGGCCATGCAGGCTACCCTCGACCAACTCGGCTACGACGCCATGACGCCGATCCAGGCTGCCAGCCTGCCGCTCGCGCTGGCTGGCCATGACCTGATCGCCCAGGCACGCACCGGCAGCGGCAAGACCGCCGCGTTTGCGCTCGCGCTGCTGCACCGCCTCGATGCGCGTCAGTTCGACGTACAGGCGCTGGTGCTCTGCCCCACGCGTGAACTGGCCGATCAGGTTACGCAGGAGATCCGTCGTCTCGCCCGCGCCGAGGATAACGTCAAGGTGCTGACGCTTTGCGGAGGCTCGCCGATCCGGCCGCAAGTGGACAGCCTTGTCCATGGTGCGCACGTTATTGTCGGAACGCCGGGTCGTATCATCGATCACCTTGATCGCGGCAGCCTGAATATCGACACTATCAATACGCTGGTACTCGATGAAGCCGACCGGATGCTCGACATGGGCTTTCATGACGACATCTCCTTCATTGCCAGCCACGCGCCGAAAGACCGGCAGACGCTGCTGTTCTCGGCCACCTATCCGGCTGCCATCGACAAGCTCGCCCAACGCTTCCTGCGCCAGCCGAAGACGGTGAAGGTGGAGGAGACGCACGACGCCGCCTCCATCACCCAGCGCTTCTACGAGGTGGAGGAAGGCGAACGGCTCAATGCTGTCGGCCGATTGCTCGACCATTTCCGTCCGGGCACCACCCTCGCCTTCTGCAATACAAAGGCGCGTTGCCGCGATCTGGCCGACCTGCTGCACGCTCAGGGCTATGCCGCGCTTGAGCTTCACGGCGATCTCGACCAGCGTGAGCGCGATCAGGTACTGGTGCAGTTTGCCAACCGGAGCTGCTCGGTACTGGTGGCCACTGACGTGGCCGCGCGCGGGCTCGACATCGCGCAACTGGAAGCGGTGATCAACGTCGACGTCACACCCGACCCCGAAGTCCATGTCCATCGCATCGGCCGCACCGGGCGTGCCGGCGAGGCGGGCTGGGCCTTCAGCCTTGTCAGCCTCGACGAAATGGGTCGCGTGGGCAACATCGAACAACACCATGGTGGCGAATTCGAGTGGCACGCGCTTGGCGAACTGACGCCGTCAGGCGATGCGCGGTTGCTACCGCCGATGGTCACGCTGCAGATGCTGGGCGGGCGCAAGGAGAAGATCCGGCCCGGCGACATCCTCGGTGCGCTGACCGGCGAAGCTGGCTTCACGAAGGAGCAGATCGGCAAGATCAGCGTGATGGAGATGTCGACCTATATCGCCGTGGACCGCGCCATTGGCCGCGAGGCGGTGAAGCGACTGAACGAAGGCAAGGTGAAGGGCCGCAAGGTGAAAGTGAGAATGCTGACGACCGGCCACAGGTAAGTTGCCACCGCCACCGCCATTGCCATTGCTTGCTGCGTGGTCGATGCTTGCCCTACAACAGCACCGTAAGCAGTTTGAGCAGCGTGGCCTTGACCGGATACTGCGCGGCCACAAGCAGCAGCATCGGTAGCGCGGCGGGCACTGCAATTGCCAGCAGCACGCCTTTGTTCACGATGACGGGACGGATCCTCGTCACCGACTCGTAAAGCGTCTGGGTGTCGGCCGTGGCACCCAACTCGGGCGCGTTGAGCATGGCGTCGTCATCGAGCCCGGGCTCACCCGCCAGCCAGCGCCGTTGCACCTTCCGTCCATGCTCGGACAACAGCACGCCATAGTCGAGCATGGCCAACTTCTTGGTACGCAGCAGCAGCGGTGTGAAACAGAGCAAGGGCATCGCCACCAGCAAGATCAGCACCACGGCCAACACCGCCATCTGGATATAGAGTGATGGCACCGGCGTGTCGTGGTAGGCCACCTGATGCGCCCACGACGCCGCCACCACCGACGACACCGCGAGCGTGAACGGTGCGAAGACCACCGGCAGCCGCGCCAGGAATCCGAGCCCGCCCACGCGGTCAGGATGCGTTGGCACCAGTCGCAGCGGCAATCGCGCGATGCGGCCCAGCACCACGGCCGCCAGCGCCAGGCGCCAGATCCATGCCAGCAACAGCACGGAAAACAGCGGCCGCACCACCAGCAGGAGCCACCAGGTACCAAACGTGCGCCCAGTAGCGTCTCCGGCCCAGGAGATCTCGTCAGGGTTCGGCGATACCAGTACGGTGGCGGTCCAGGCCACCACCAGTCCGCCGATCACGACCCAGGGATAGACGCGGTCGCGCAGGCGCGTACCGGCCTCGATCACTTCGCGAAAGCGGGGGATCAGCGCCTCGTCGACGGTGCCGGTGCGCATGAACTGCGCGAAGCAGATCGGCACCAGCCGCTGTGCCAGCGCCTCGCCGATGATCATCAGCGGAATGGCAACCAGGCATCGCACATGAACCCCGAAATGCCCGAGCAGCGGCTCAGCGGGCCCGCCGGGCATCATGCGCCCTGCCCACCATGCCCAGATCACCAGCGGAAGCCAGCACAGCATGCTGTAGAACACCGCCCGGCGGACGACGCCCAGCCCCGCCGCCGGAATCAGCCCGAGCCGGCGCTGCAGGCGAAACAGCAGATCATTGCGTACGAGCGAAAAGCCCTGGAAATCGGCTGATCCGTCCTGGGCAGCACCTGGCGAAGATCGAATCATGGCATCGGCCCCTTCGCCAGCCGTGCTGGCATCGCCGCTCTCCAGGGTTGGTGTAGCGTCACGGAAGGTCTGCAACGTGACGTCAACCGCAGGGTAGGCTTGTAGCTCGAACTGGCGGAAGTGAAAGTTTCCGATTCGCGTTTAAAGCGCTTTCGCTGATGCGTTTTCAGCAGAATCCGCAAACCATCGTGATAAAACGTTCGCGCAAAAGCAAAACCCCCAAGCTTTTGGGCTTGGGGGTTCTGGGTATAAGAGCCTGGCGATGACCTACTTTCACACGGGT